>JACRPR010000044.1:12380-29128 GCA_016223105.1 Chloroflexota bacterium
CAGCAAACCGCGCGCGACCTCATCCCATTTCGGTCGCGCGAGAAACCCGGCAAAGATGTATGCGATGAACACAAACGCGAGCGCGAGAAAAATTTTTTCGGCGCGTTTGTAATTGCCGCGCACGATAATGAACCATACAAAGAGCGCGGCAAGCGGCACGGTAACAAGTTTGGGAATGCCCAACAATTCGCTCGCGGCGGCGATGCCGGCAAATTCCGAAATCGTCGTCGCGATGTTCGCGACGAGCAAGGTCAACATCGCGAACGCGGTCGTCTTGACGCCAAACTCTTCGCGAATCAAATCCGAAAGCCCTTTGCCGGTGATGACGCCCATCCGCGCGATCATCTCTTGCGTGATGCCCAGCGACACGAACAGCCACACCAGCATCCACAACATGCGATAGCCGTACGCCGCGCCGAGCGATGAGTACGTCGCGATGCCGCCGGCATCATTGCCCGCGAGCGAGGTAACGAGCCCGGGTCCCATAATCAGCAGGAAAGATAAAAAACGCCGCCGCAGAAAATTACGCAACCATTTCATCGGAACAATCTCGGCAAGCGAATTTTGAGATCATCGGGCAAAATTAAATCGAGCGCGTCTTCCGACGTAACGATACCTTGCAAATGATTGTCCGCATCCACCACCGGTACCGCGAGCAAGTTGTAGCGCGCGATCGCTTCGAGCACATCTTCGCGCGACGCGTCGAGCGGCATTCGAATCGGGCGGCGGTGCATAAAATCTTCGACGCGACTTGCCGGCGACGCCAACACCAGGTCGCTCAACGAAAAGACACCGTTCAAATGTTCGTCGCTGTCCACGACGTAAACGTAGTAGATCGTTTCGGCTTCGGTCGCCACCGCGATCTGGCGCAAATGTGCGAGCGCGTCGGCGGCGGTGATGCCGGGCGGCACGGTGATGTACTTGGTCGTCATCAAACCGCCGGCAGTGTCCTCGTGATGCGCGAGCAATTCCGTGACCTCTTGCTTTTCGTCCGGCTCCATCGAATTCAAAATTTGCTCGCGGCGATCCTCCGCCATCTCTTGCAGAACATCCGCCGCCGCGTCCGGCTCCATCTCTTCGACAATGTCCGCCGCGCGATCATTCGAAAATGTTTCGAGCACTTGGGCTTGGAATTCCGGTTCGAGTTCTTCCATCACGTCCGCGGCTTTTTCATCGGAGAGTTCGCGGATCAATTCGCCGGCTTGACGCGGGCGCATATCTTCGAGAATTTCCGCGATATCCGCCGAGTGCAGTTCTTTTAATTTCGCGCGCGCGACGCGGACTTTCAAATCGCCGCGCGGAATCAAACCCAGGTCGGTCCACGCAATCGAGCGCGCGGGCAACGCGCGATTGAACAAGCCGACGACGCGTTCGGAAAAATCTTCCCAACCGAGCCGGCGCAGTAACCCGCGTCCGCCGACATCCACGTTGACCAAACGATAATCGTTGCCGATGCGCGCGAGTTCGAGATCGTTGACGCGCACGACGCGAAAACCGTGCGTGTCAATCACTTGCTTGTCCAGCACATCGCGCACGAGATAAACTTCGTTGCCTTTGGGGGAATAATCCGCCGAGGGAGGTCTCTGCAAAATGATCTTGTTGCCTGCGAGGTCTTCCGCGCCTTCCCAGGGTAAGAGCGTCGGCGCGCCGCCGTTGTGTTTGATCGCGAGCGCGAGGACGCGCGGATACGTTTCGCCTTCGCTATCCGGTCCGATCAACAAATCATTCAGCACGCCAATCAACGTGCCTTTGGCATCGCGCACTTCGCGCCCGACGAGTTCACTGAGGTATGCCATCGCGCATCAACCTGAAAAATTTTTCGCGCGATTTTTATTCGCGCGGAGCAAACGAAAATCTTATAGCACTGTTGCGCGCGCGCGTCAAGTAGTTGCGAAACAAAAACCCGAAGGGTTTTGAAAACCCTTCGGGTTTGCGATCAAATGTTATCTTCGCCGCCGTCCACGCGAATCACCGTGCCGGTCATCCATTGCACGCGCGGATCCATCAACACGACCAACGTTTGCGCGACATCTTCGGGCTGGGTCATTCGTCCGTCGGGATGCAAAGTCATAATATGTTCTTTGACGCGTTCGTGACCTGGGATCATTCGAAACGCGGGCGTGTCGGTTACGCCGGCTTGAAACGTGTTGACGCTGATGCCTTTCGGCGCGAGCTCGAGCGCGAGCTGGCGCGTGTGCGATTCGAGCGCGGCTTTCGCGGCGGAGACCGGACCGTAACCGGAAATAACGCGATGCGATCCGGAACTCGTCATCGAAAAAATTTTCGCGCCCTTGACGAGCAAACCCGCGCGCACCAGGTCTTGCGTCCAATAGACGAGCGAGTTCGCCATCACGTCCATCGTCATTTCCATCGCTTTGCGATCCACCGCGTCGTTCGCGTTCCCTGCGATGTACGGTTTCAAATTGCCGAACGCGACCGAGTGCAGAACGCACGACTTGAAGTGCGCGCGGCAAAGTTGATTTCAAATCGAAATGCGCGCCGAAAATGTTAAACCCGGCTTGCGCGAGCGCGCGCGAACACGCCGCGCCAAAACCGGATGACGCGCCGAGAATCAGTGCCCAACGTTCGTGATTCGACATTCTCTTTTCTCCTCAAAAAATATACGGCGTTAAGCCGCGATATGTGTTTTGTGTTTTTTTGTTTGCATCCCGAATCCACATTCACGATCGAGTTGGTCAACTGCGCGAACAAAATCAATCGCCACTGATTCAATTTCCATCCAGCGCAATCGCGGACTCGCCAACACAAACTCTAATTGTTCCAACGGAATGTTACGTTGGCGAATTTGCGCGTTATACTCACTGCCCAAATGCTCCCACGCTAATGGATAATGCAACGAAACTTGTTTCCGCGAGTCTTCGACGGCGTACGCGTCGGTATACCAATGTCCGCGATTATCTTTAACTTGAAGGCGGCGAAAGCGAATCATTTGACTCGATTTGATAGGGCTGATGGAGTCGAGCGTTTACGCGGTGCTTCCTCTGACGAGCAACCCGCTAAAGCGTCGAATCCAGGTCTCGCGAAAAATCGCGCTTGGTGTGGTTTCGCTCAATGCGATTTATGACTCAAATACAACGCGCCGCTAATCAGCAGGACGCCGAGCGCGAGCATCAGCAGATCGGTCGGCGTTTGATATTTCAACTTGAGCGCGTACTGGAAAAATTTGACGACCAGGATCAGCAGAACAACTTTGGCGAGCCGATCCTTGAGATCGTCAAGCGATTGGATCAAGAGTACACGCGCGGCAAGTTCCGATCCCTCGACGAAATCAATTTTGCTGATGAAGAGTTCGTACAAGCCGAGCGCAAAGATTAGCATGATCGTTCCGAACAAATAGCCGTCCACGACCTCGACCACGTTCGCGATCAGATCGGCGCGGATCGCATCGCGCTGGGCTTCGCCCAATGCGGGGCTGGCGTACGCGATCAACCGTCCGAGAATTTGCAGGACATCCACGCTCGCCACGAAAAAGATGCCAATGCCGACCAGCGCGCTCGCGATCACCGCGACCAGGACGACGAGCCGGCTCGACCAGAGCGCGCGCTCAAAGAGTTGTTCCAATGTTTTCAACAACGTCCTCCCAATCCCTCAATCTCTAATTTCCAACACCCCTGCCCCGCGCACCTTGCTTTGTTTGAGCATCTGCAACGCGCGATTCGCTTCGCGCAATGGAAATGTTTCGATTGCGGTTCGCACCGGAATTTCGGCGGCGACGCGGAGCAAATCTTTTACGTCCTGGCGTGTGCTGTTCGCAACACTACGAATCGTTCGTTCGTGATACAACAGGTTGTAATCGAACTGCGGAATCGGCGTGCTGAAAATTCCGGCGTGCGCGACCGTGCCGCCCTTTCGCAAAACGCGCAATGCTTCGACGATCAAACTGCCGACCGGCGCGAACACAATCGCGCGATCCAACAACTGCGGCGGCGTTTCTTCCGCGCGCCCGACCCAGCTTGCGCCGAGTTCACGCGCGAGCGCGCGATGCGCGTCGCTCCGCGTGAACACGGACACCGCGCAATTCCAATGCCGCGCGATTTGAATGACAATGTGCGCGCTCGATCCAAATCCGTACAAACCGAGTCGCTCGCCCGGTTTCACGCCGCACACGCGCAGAGCGCGATAGCCGATCACGCCGCCGCACAACAACGGCGCGGCTTGCGCGTCGCTGAACGCATCAGGAATTGTGTACGCGAAATTTTCATTGACCACACAAAATTCCGCGTAGCCGCCATCAACGTGTTGCCCGGTAAAGTGCGCGTGCTCACATAAATTTTCTTCGCCGCGTTTGCAAAACTCGCACGCGCCGCACGTCGAGTTGAGCCACGGCACACCGACGCGTTCGCCAATGTGAAATCGCGTTACGTTTTGTCCAACGCTTTCGACGACGCCGACGATTTGATGTCCCGGCACGATCGGTGTCTTGGGTAACTCGATTTCGCCTTCGACCGTGTGCAAATCGGTGTGGCACATTCCGCACACGCGCACCGCGATCCGAATTTCCTTCGCGCGCGGCATCGGCGTTTCGAGTTCCACAAATTCGAGTGGGTTCGCGTTTACGTCGCGCGGCGCGCGCAAAAGCATCGCGTTCATTTCACATTTTACGTTTTACGTTTTACGCTTTACTTTTTACGAGAACCGTCCACTCACCCTGTTGCACCGTTTCGTTGCGCTGATTCAACACGCGCGCGTCGAACACAACAAAGCCACCGCCCGCGGCTTTCATCGCTTTGGTTTTTGTAACCTTGACGATCATCCGCACCGTGTCGCCGATTTTCACGACGCCGCGAAATTTCCATTCAAGTCCGGTGAACGCGATCACTGTGCCGTCGAGAAAACCGAGTTGCATGCCCAAGCCGGTCGCGACCGACAGCACGAGCATCCCGTGCGCGATCCGTTCACCAAATGGCGTCGCTTTGGAAAATTCCGCGTCGGTGTGAATCGAGTTGTAATCGCCGGACACGCCGGCAAAATTCACAATGTCCGCTTCGGTGATCGTGCGCCCCTGGGATTCGATCTCCAACCCGATTTCAAATTCTTCAAAGTACTTGCCGCGTGGTGTGTAGTTGTTCGCCACAATGCCCCCAAGTTAATTTTCGATTTTCGATTTGCGATTTTCGATTGGGCATTCAAATCGCAAATCGAAAATCGGCAATCGAAAATCAGCGTTTGAACGCGTTTTTTCCGGCGTACACTGCCGCTTCGCCCAACTCTTCTTCGATGCGAAGGAGTTGATTATATTTCGCGACGCGATCACTGCGCGCGGGCGCGCCGGTTTTGATTTGTCCCGCGTTCGTCGCGACGACCAGGTCGGCAATCGTTACATCTTCGGTTTCGCCGGAACGATGCGACACCATCGCCGTCCAACCGGCGCGATGCGCCATTTCAATCGCGGACAGCGTTTCGGAAAGCGAGCCGATCTGATTCAGTTTGATCAGAATCGAATTTGCCGCGCGCAGAGCGATGCCCTTTTTCAAGCGTTCGACGTTCGTCACAAAAAAATCATCGCCGACGAGTTGAATTTGCGCGCCGAGTTTTTGCGTCAGCGCGACCCAGGTTTCCCAATCGTCTTCGGCGAGTCCATCTTCAATCGAAATGATCGGATATTGCTTGACCCAGGATTCCCAAAACGCGATCATCTCCGCGCCGGTCAGCGCGCGCTTATCTTTTCGCAGAGTGTACTTGCCGTTGTCGAACAATTCCGTTACCGCCGGATCGAGCGCGATGAAAACCTGCTCGCCCGCTTTGTAACCGGCTTGATCAATCGCTTGCAAAATCACTTCAATCGCTTCGGCGTTCGACTTGAGCGCGGGCGCGAATCCACCTTCGTCGCCAACGTTCGTGCTGTAGCCCTTGTCCTTCAAAACTTTTTTGAGCGATTGATAAATTTCCGAGCCCCAGCGCAATGCTTCCGCGAACGATGGCGCGCCGGTGGGCGCGATCATAAATTCTTGAAAATCGGTGGATTGCCAATTCGCGTGCGCGCCGCCGTTCATAATGTTCATCATCGGCACGGGCAAGGTGCGCGCGTGCACGCCGCCGAGGTAACGATACAACGGCACGCGCAGTGAATCCGCCGCCGCGTGCGCGATCGCGAGACTCACACCCAGGATCGCGTTCGCGCCGAGATTGCCCTTGTTCGCTGTGCCATCGAGCGCGAGCATCATCGCATCGAGCGTTTCCTGCTCGCGCGCGTCCCAGCCGATCAGTTCGTCGGCGATGATGGTGTTGACGTTGCTCACTGCTCTTAAAACACCTTTGCCGCCGAAACGATTCTTGTCGCCATCGCGCAGTTCGAGCGCTTCAAACGAGCCGGTGGACGCGCCGCTCGGCACCGCGGCGCGACCGAACGCGCCGTCTTCCAATTTCACTTCGACTTCAACTGTCGGATTGCCGCGCGAATCGAGAATCTCGCGCGCGGTGATTTGTTCGATGAGGGACATTTGCAGTTACTCCTTGAGTAATCGTTCAAATTCTTCGGATGTAATGCGCGCATCATCAATGATGCTTTGCACAATTTTGGGATGCAGAGTTTTTCCGCTATGGAAAGAAATCGTAACGCGCAAGCCCGCCGCGTTTTTGTAAATGCGATGACTGCCACTTGTACGCGCCAACACAAAGCCAAGTTTGCGAACAACTTTTTCGGCTTGGCGCGCGGTAACACGCGGAATGCGGCTCATACCGCAACCTCAACTGCGGTTAAACTCAACTCAAATTTTGGCAAAGGTTCTTTGTTAACGACGCGATCTTCAATGTGCAAATGAATCGCGTCCTTGATGTTCATAATTGCCTCTTCGTACGTATCACCCTGCGAGTAACATCCTTGCAAGCGCGGGCAATATACAAAATATCCATCGTCATCTTTTTCTACAACGACCGGCAGACGAAAAATTGTCGTACGCGATTTTTTCGCTTGTGCTTTTCTCATATTTCACCTCTTCGCAAACGCAAATGTTCTCGGACGATCCAAACAAAGCGCGATGACTTCTTTCATTCGCTTGGCAAGTTCATCGAGCGAACGCGCCTGCGTGTAACACGCGCGCAATTCTGGAACGGTGCCAACGTACCAACCATCTTCATCGCGCTCGATCACAACCGTAAATTCGCGCGTCTTGCGCCGACGAGTTAATTGTTTGCTAGTGACCTGCCGCACCTTGTCCTCCATTCGTCGCGAGCGCGTTGCGCGATTTCAAAAAGAAAAATCCAATCGTGCCGAACGTGAGCGCGGGCGAAACCCATTCGGGAATGTGGATGCCGAAACTGTCGAGCAACATCACCGCGCCGAGAAACAGAATCGAATACATCGCGCCATTCTTGAGGTACACGTACTTTTTGATGCTCTCGATGTTGCTCACCGTGATTTGCCGGACGATCAACGCGCCCAAACCGTTGCCGAGCAAAATCAACGGCACAGACAACGTGAACGCGAACGCGCCGAGCACGCCGTCAATCGAAAAGGTCGCATCAATCACGATCAAGTAAAACACCTTGCTCGTGTCCGAGAGACCTTGTTGCATCAATTCGCGTTCGCTCTTTGCCGCGTTCTCTTTGAAACCGTGCGTGATGAAAAACGCGGTCGAGCCGACAACCGCGCCGAACGCCATCAGCGGTTCGCGTTGCAGTGCGTTCCACACAATCGCGCTCAACAGGAGCGAGACGACCGCGTAGAACCACACGCCTTGTTCCTGGAAAAATTTTTCGCCGCGCAAACCGAAATGTTTCGGTTCAAGAAACAACCAGTGGAAAAATAAAAAGACGAGGAACGTGCCGCCCGCGATCAACAAGATCGGCGACGCGGATTCGATCGCTTCGTGGACGTGCGGATCACTGCTGAACGTCGCGGTGAGCGAATCAATCGGTCCGAGTTGCGGCAATGCCGCCCACACGATCAACCAGGGCAGTAAGCCACGAATTGCAAAGACCGCGATGAACAAGCCCCAGGTAAGAAACCACTTGCGCGCTTTTTCGCCCATCGTCGAGAGGACTTCGGCGTTGATGATCGCGTTGTCAATACTGCTGATCGTTTCAAAGAGACACAGTCCAGCGATGGTGAGAAAGATGGAAAATAGGTCCAAGTGTATCTACTCCTCAAGCGGGTCGGATCATGCTGTTTCCAGTTGAAAGACGCGCAATTTTTCCGGGCGAATGCGTGTGCTCAATCCAAGTATTTCAATTCCCACGACTATCCCGTCTTTATCAAAATCCAGAATGACGCCGGGCTCAACCTCCTCCGATTCGACAATGGCGGTTTCATCAAGACGCAAATAGAGCGCATCGTCTTGCTTGTCCAGTTTCAGTTTCATAGCTTACCTCGCATTCGACGGTCAAAAAAGACCGTGATGATCCGGTTGGGACGGACGCGTTCATTGACAACCACGCGCAGAACACGATTGTCATAGTTTTCGATAGGTTTGAGATAATGGATATTCCCATCGTTCCCAATCTGCCGCTGGCTTGGCGCGGCTAATGTTTGCCAAACCCAGTCTGCTAGAATGTTGCGTTCGGTCAGCACACCTTTGGCATGGTCGGTGAACACAAGGTCTAGCATAACGAGACCTCAATTCCAAATTCCCGGAATCGTCTCGCCGCATTTCGGACATTTGCCTTCGCGCGTGATCCGATTTTGCGGGATGCGATAACCGTACCGTTCGACGAGCAACGTGTTGCATTTCGGGCAGTATGTGTTTTCGTAATTTTTCACGCGACCTGGGATGTTCCCGGCGTACACGTAATTCAACCCGGCTTCTTGACCGATCTCCGCCGCGCGCAACAAGGTCTGCGCCGATGTGTAATTCGCGTCGAACATTTTGTAATCGGGATGAAACGCGGTAACGTGCCAGGGAATGTCCGGCGAAATGGATCGAATGAATCGCGCCGCGTCCATCAACTCTTCGCTTGAATCGTTGAAACCTGGGATCACGAGCGTTACGATTTCGAGCCAGAACCCCATCTGCTTGACCAACTGGATCGCGTCGAGAATCGTGTTGAGCGGCGCGCCGAGTTTGCGATACTGCTTGTCCTGCATCGTCTTCAAATCAATTTTATAACCGACGACGTATGGACGAATATACTCCAACACCTCGCGCGTCGCGTTGCCGTTCGAAACGTAAATGCCGCGAATGTTTTCGGCGCGCGCGGCTTTGAAAATCTCGACCGCCCACTCGCTCGTGATCAGCGGCTCGTTGTACGAACTACCGATCAACTGCGCGCCCGCGCGTTGCGCGACCGCGACGATCTGTTCCGGCGAGACGCGTTGCGGCGCGCCGCGCGCGTCCGCATCGCGCAAAACCTGGGAGATGTCCCAGTTCTGGCAATTTTGGCAATGCAAGTCACATCCCAGCATCCCGAACGTCAACGTGATCGAGCCGGGCAAAATGTGAAAGAACGGTTTTTTCTCGGTCGGGTCTGGGTTGAGCGCGGCGACGTACCCACGCGGCACAAACAATTGTCCGCCGGTCGTTGATCGCGCACCGATGCGCGCACGCGTAACAGCGCACGCGATTATTTTCGAGTCGCTCGAACAACTCGCCGACGCGCGTTAAATCGTCGAGCGTGCGCGCAATCGGAATGTTGCCAGCGAGTGGATCGCGAATTTGCGAACTCATCGCATCACCCTAAACCTTCAAGTTTCTAAAACCTGGGAGATTTTTAGTTCACGGGCTAGTGATTTGATAAAGCGTTCCGCCATAACTCACGACGTACAAATTCCCGGCTTGATCTTCGCCAAACGTGGAAATGTTGATCGCCGGTTGCGCGAGTTGTTGCGTTTGCCAACCGCCGGAATTTTGCAAACCCCAAATCCGCCCCGAACAAAAATCGCCGTAAAAATAAATTCCTTGCATCGCGCTGATCGTACCGCGATACACATAACCGCCCGTCACCGAGCAACCCAACGTGTGACTAAACTCGGCGACCGGCGCGGCATAATTCGCGGGCGGCACACATCCCGACGCCGGATTGAAACAATGCGTCGCTTCCAAAATGCGCCAACCATAATTCGCGCCGCCGACCCCGGCAGATTGAAAATCAATTTCTTCCCACAAGTTCTGTCCGACATCGCCGATGTACAAATCGTTCGTCGCGCGATCAAATGAAAATCGCCACGGGTTCCGCAGACCGAGCGACCAAATCTCGCCGCGATAGCCAATCGTTTGCGTGTACGGATTCGTCGCGGGGATGGTGTACGTGAGCGGCGGCGCGGGCGGCGATGGGATCAGCGCGACAAACGGAAAAAAATATTCAAATGTGCCGGTGAATGGCGCACGCGCCAAAATGCGCGATGGCATTGACGTCGCCGGAAATTCGACGTTGAGCCGCAACAGTTTACCGAGCAGTTGCGCGGGATTCTGCGCGTTGTTCGACGTATCGCCGCCGCCGCCGCCATCACCAACCCCAATGTACAAATAACCATCGGAGCCAAATTGCAACTGCCCGCCGTTGTGATTCACCTGTCCCGGATGATTGATCGTCAGAATGATTTGCTCGCTATTCACGTCCGCGATGTTTGGATTCGCGCTCGAGGTGTAACGCGCGATCACCAGGTTGCTACTTGCATTGACGTAGAAAACGTAAAAGCGATTGTTCGTCGCGCCATAACCGGGCGCGAACGCAAGACCCAGCAATCCTTCTTCCGGACCGGTCGTGGTGATGCGATTCGCGCCGGTCGCGCCGAGATCGAGAAACGGCGTCGTGAGCAACGCGCCGCCTTGAATGATCCGAATCGCGCCACTGCGTTGAGTTACAAAAACGCGTCCGCTGTTATCGTTCGCGTGTGTGAGCGTTGTCGGCTGACCCAAGCCGCTCACGCCGGGCGTGACCGTGATGGTGGGAAACGCGCGCGGCGCGGCATTCGCCATCGGCGCAACACGCGTCAATAAAATTTGTAAAGAACCGAGCAACGCCAACATCAGCGTCGCCAAAATTATTTGTTTGTTCATTCGCGATCTATATCCGGCGCGACGCGTCCCGCGCCGCGCGATAAAAATTCAGCGCGCCAAGAATATATCACAGCGCGTTGTTTGTCAAACGCCAAAGACCCGAAGGGTTTCACAAACCCTTCGGGTCTTGTTCCATTCTATCGCACAATGATTGGCGTGCGCGTCGGCGTTGCGGTTGGAAGTTGGCGAAGCGGCGCGGTCGGCGGCGGCAAAACATTGACGACCGCGCGCGCGATCACGGTTGCGCCTTTACAGCGCGCGGTCAATACGTACACCGTCGTCGCGCTCGGCGAAACGTTGGTTGAGCCAGGTGTCGCGACGCCGCCGATGCCGTTATCAATTTCAACCGCGTCCGCGTTCAGCACCGCGCCCCAACTCAACGTCGCCGCGCCGCCTTGCGTGATCGTCGTCGGCGATGCGGTGAACGATGCGATGATCGGATTGCCACTGCACGACGGCGGCGCGGGCGTGAGCGTGCGCGTTGCAGTTGGCGCACCGCGCGGCACCGGCGTAAACGTGCGCGTCGGCGCGACGACGTTGAGCGTGAGCGCGCGCTGAACTGTTTGCCCATCGAGGGAGATCACGCGCAAGGTGTGCGTCGTCGTTTGATTCGGGCACGATTGTTTCGCGCCGGTCGCGTTCACGGAAACATTGTCCAGCAAAACCTGGGACGCGTTCGCAACTTGCCAGCGCAGATTCGCGCACTGACCCAGGATCACCGTCGTTACATCCGCGCTAAACGCGATGGTGAGCGGCGGCAATGCGGTGGGCGATGGCGCGCCCGGGCGCGGCGTCGCGATCACGATGGGCGCGACGCGCGTCGGTGTGCGCGTGGGACTCGTTGCACCGCCGATGGTGATCTCGGCTTGCGCGTATTCGCCCCACACGCTTGCGGAATTTTGCGCGCGCACCCACACGGTATAATTTCCCGGCGCGGGCGGCATCCAAAGTTGTTTCGCCATAATCAACGTTTGCGCCGGGTCGGGATTTTGAAATGTGCCAATCGGGTTGCCGTTCACCGAAAACTCGACGAGGACGATGGTGAGCGGATCGGCGGCATGCGCGATAATTTCCAACGCCGGGTTCGGCGGATACGCGCTCCCATCGAGCGGCGCGTCGATCCAGGATTTGGGCCCGAATGTGAACGCGGCATTTTGCGGCGACTCGGGATCGCACGCGGCGATCAACGCGATCAACGCGATCAATCCGATGATTTGACTCAAATGTTTCATCGCGCGCCTCCTATTGCCCGTAATGCTGAATCACGAGTTCGAAATCGCCATACACCGACGCGCAATCATCGTTGCCATGATTGCCGGTCGTGTCTTCGTTCGGACCGCGCAGAACAAATCCAAAATTCGGGCGCGTGTGATCCAGCCATTCGTTGACCGCGGTCGTTACATCAATTTCAAATTGATGTCCCGGCGATACCAGGTCAAACGGATTCAGTTTGAGATAATCGGTCGCCGGGATCGTAATCGGTTTATCGCCGTACGGATTACCGCGCCAATCTTCCTTGCCCAGCATCAACGCCGCCGCGCACGAAATAGTTTGCCCGGTCGCGTTGGCAGGCAAATAGTCCAGCCCTTCGACAAATTTGTATTTGAGTCGCGCGTGCGCGATCGGCACCGGCACATTGCTCACATCGAACCAGACCGCGCCGCGATGCGCGACATTCCACCAATCACAATTCGCGGTGCTATGTTGATAGCCCGCGACAACGGGACCTGGTGGAGAGTTGTAATGCGGAGCCGTGCCATAATTCAGATCACAATCTTCGTACGTCCGGCGGAAACGCGTGAGCGATGCCGTTGGTTTGAGTTGGGTCGTCTTGGACAATTGCGTTTTGCCCAAACACAACTTGTTGCTGTCGTCCGATTCGATGATGCCCTGTTCGATTTTTTTGTACGCGCGCACGGTGTAACACAAGGTCGTATCGAGTTCGTGTTTGATCTTTAGAATGATCGGCGCGTTCGGCGGCAATGCCCAGGGTTGCGGCGGCATCGGAAACATTGCGACGGTCGTCTTGTCGCCTTTGATCTCTTTGAACACATACTCGGTTGGAAAACCTTCGCGATACACGCGATAGCCGTCGGGATTGCCCGGCAAGATACATCCCGCGCCGAGCGGACAAAATGTGGGTTGCCAATTCCAAACCAGGATCGCGTACCCGTCTTTGATCGCTTCCTGGCAAATGATCGCGCCGCCGAGCGCGGCAATCGGACCGGGCAGATGATCGGTGCACACCTTGCCATTGCCGGTCACTTTAAGATCGGTCGGCGGCGCGAGCCAAATTTTTTGCGCGCTCCCATCCAGGGGTTTGAAAATCGGGAGGTTACTGGGATCCACCCCGCCGGTGAATTTTAACTTGTCCACCGCGATCAGCACATCTACTTTTTGATTGCTCTTGAACGCTTGTTTGGTTTTGCCGAGATGAACGAGTACGTTGCCCTGCCAACCCCAACATTCGATTTCGAGTGTCACATCGCCGGGCGGAAATTGATTGAGCCAGGGCGATACATCGAACGCGCCGGTTTTATCCGGAAAAATAAATGCGTTCGGCGCAGACGGGATGCGCGTCCACTTGCCGCTGTTGATCGCGACGTAACAGTACGCCTTGTCAATTTTTTGCGTGAACGTCAACTTGCCTTTGCTCAACACGAGTGTTGGCTCAAGTAATTTCGCGCACAACACATTCGATTGTCCCAGGTTCGCGTGCGCGATCCCGCTCGGCGCTTCGCCTTTCGCGTTGAACGCGGCGATATAATAATACCACTCGCCGATCATCACATCCGAATCAATGTACTGAAACGGACTCGCGGACGAATGGGCGTCGAGCGTTGCGATGCGTTCAAACGCCATCGTCGCCGGCGCAAGCCGGTAAATGAAAAAACCATCTTCGTTGTCCGCGTTGTCTTGAATCGTCAAGCGCACCGAACAATTTTCCGGCTTTGTCCAGAGTGTTGGCGCGTTCGGAATTTTGTTCGCTAATATATTATCGAGCAGAATTTTGATCCAAAGTCCCCACTTGTTCGGCGCGTTGCCCGGCGGCGATGCTGGCGGATCGTTGGGCGGCGCGGGCGGATTCTCCGGCGGCGGCACTGCTTCGGTCGAACCCGGATCGGGCGGCGCGGAAGTTGGAACTGGAACGGGGATGTTGATCGGTTGATTCGGCGGCAGAGGATTGTTCGGATTGAGTTGGGGATTGAGATCGAGGATTTGTTGCGGCGTCGTTTTGAATTGCGGCGCGATGCCAGCGAGTGTTTCGCCGGACTTGGGCGTGTAGCCAACCTGGGTTGAACCTGGTTCGGTTTTCGCGGCGATCACGCGCACCGTGTTCGATTGTCCGACGCGCCCATCCGCATCGCGCGCGCGGACGATCAAGGTGTGCGCGCCCGCGCTCGCTGGCGTCCACGTCCAGAACGCGCTCAAGCGCGTGAGGGATGATCCGGCGGGCGCAGATTTGGTTTGCGCGAGCGCGCCATCAATCCACAGTTCGAGCGCGCGGATCGGCTTGCCGCTCATTGCCTCGGCGGTGATCGTGGTGAATTGATCGAGGGAGACATCACTCTCGTTCGGCGGCAGTGAGAGCGTAACGAGCAGGGGCATTGCATTCGCGGGGAGTTGCTCGTTGACCGGCGGAATTTGCATCGCGAAAAAAACGCCGCCACCAACCAGCAGAAGCAAAATGAGGAAACAACCGACGAGTAAACCCACCTTGGGCGATTTGGTTTTCATCCCCATAGTTTCTCCTCCTTCAGAGAAAATTTTTCGTCGCGATGTTGGAGGTAACGTCTATCATACCGCGCACAGTCACAAACGGCGGTTTTGTGCGAGACCTGGATTCGACGCTTTAGCGGGTTGCTTGTCCAAGCGAACCACCGCGTAAACGCTCGACTCCCAAAGCCAAGAAATTTTTTCGTAAGCGTTCAGCCCCATCCGTCATTGCGAGCGGTTTTTGCGAAGCAATCCCCGACTTGGTCGATCCGGACTTGCAACGCGGAGATTGCTTCGTCGCAAAAACCGCTCCTCGCAATGACACCTGAACGGTTACATTTTTTCTTTGTGATCTTGGCGTTCTTTTGTGGCGCAATCGCTACGAACGCGAATGAAAGCGCCGCTCGCTCCGGTCGAGCCGAAGTTCGACCTCACTACCTAGAGTGTTTTGGATCAAACTAAAATATACTTCGTCCATCATCTCTTGGCGCAAACGCACTTCACGATCAACACTGTAGAGCAACGCGTTGTACACTTGCAGTCCGCCGTAATCGGCTTGCAAAATATCCAGGATTGCCGCGACGCGTCGCAAATCGTCCGGCGTGTCGAGCAAAATTTCCGCGTCGGTCTCGATGTCGCCGATCGTTTCGCGGCGACCCAGGCAGGATGCCGGGACATCAACGCGCAACGCGTCGTCGTAATCGGCGAGGCGCACAAAGAACGATGCAATCGCGGGAGCGTCTTTCACTTTATCGAGGACGACCGCTTCCGGTTGTTTCGCGAACGAACGTTTGCCAAATAAAATCGGCGTCGAAAATCCGGCGGCGCGCTCCGTCCAACGAAATAATACTTCGCTGTCCGAAACGTGATTCGGAATCGTTTCATCCTTGACCTGGTTTTTGTAAAACGCGTCGCGCCACCACACTTGGGCGTGCGTCGCCTCGCGGCTTGTTTTTGCGATCGAGACCAGCCAGAGTTTGCGTTGAATCGCGAGATCGAACAAATGCAAATACGCGCGCAAAATTTGTTCGACGTTTTCGTTCAACGCTTCTTTCGCAAATGTCTCCGCTTCGGTGTCGCTAAAATCGTGTTTGACTTGATATAACTGCGGCAATTGTCCGTACAGCGCGCCGTCGAGAAAAATCACGCTGTCGGGTTGCATCACGTTCGCGGCTCGGCTCGCGAGCGTCGCTTCCAAACGATGCATCGTCAATTCGGCAAAGCGTTCGACAAACGGCGTCGGCGTCGCGCCGGGCAAAATGCGAACGTCCGCATCCGTTTCTTCGTGCCGTTCGCCGGCGCGTTCACCGATGACCAACGCTTGCGCGACGAAAAGATACGCGCCGTTCGCGAGATGGCGCACCGCGCGCGAACCGTCCACCGCGTACGCGGCGCGACGTTGCGCGGACGCGCGCGGCGGAAGCGCGCGCCAATGTGTTTGCGTCAACGCGCGCAGTTGTTCTTCGTGCGGGCGCGCGTCCTGGCGCAGAGTTTCGCTCAACTTGGTTTTATTGTCTTCGACGCGTTTAACTAATTTGTCAACAAAATTCGCCATCGGTTTCTCCTAGTCGAACATCTGTGCCGATTATACACAAGGCGCGGCGCGATGTAAACAGGGGAACGGTAATTCGTAATTCGCAATTCGTTGTTGTGCTTTTTTTCTAATCTGCGTTTCATCACATCTTAATCCGGGCGCGCGATAATTGCAACGATTGGAAATCTTCCAATCTCCAGAAAGGAAAAATCAAAATGAGCAATCGTGCAACGATCATTCTTGCCATCGGAATGTTATTGCTGGGCTTGGCGCTCGGCGCAGTCGGCGGCGGCGTGATGGGATTTTTCGCGGGACGCGATTCCGCGCGCGCGGCAAATCCGATCTTGCAAGGACTCCGCCAACCGATTCAACCGGGTCAGCAACCGGGTGTCCCGCCGGGCGGAGTGCCGCAAAATCTGTTCACGGCGGCGCGCATCACGCAAATCGAAAAAGATTCGCAGGCGGAAAAAGCCGGGTTGAAACAAGGCGATGTAATCACCGCGATCGGCGACACGAAACTCGATGCGACGCGTACGCTCGCG
>JACRPR010000045.1:0-32043 GCA_016223105.1 Chloroflexota bacterium
CCGCAACCGCCGGGACATCCGGTCGAATTTTTTGGCAAGATCGAACAATTGCCGGCGAGCGGCTTGGTCGGCGATTGGATCGTTACCGGGCGCACGGTTCATGTTAGCGCGCAAACGCGGATTCAGAATCCTGAAAAAGCCAAAGTCGGCGCGTTCGTGCACGTTAAAGGGATCGCGCTCGCCGATGGCACGGTGAACGCGACGCACATCGAAGTTCGCAACGATGCGCCACCGCCGATTGTGCGCTACATCAAGTTCTACGGCATCATCCAAAGTTTGCCGGCATCGGGCTTGATCGGCGATTGGACGATCAATGGGTTGACGGTTCACGTTACGAATACAACCGTGATTAATCAATCCCAGGGCGCGCCCGCAGTTGGCAAGCCGGTCGAAGTCAAAGGCATTCTCAACACCGACGGCACGGTGAACGCGCTCAAGATCGAAATCAAGCGCGCACCCAGCACAACCAGCGCGCCGTTCGGCAAAGCCGGCGCAGTTTCACAATCGAGTCAATAACGCCCAACCCGCGCCGATTAAATCGCGCATTGAGCAAACGCGGGCAAGGCACGGAGATTTCACCTCCGCGCCCTTGCCCGCGTTCATCTGTTTTTTTTGCAAGCGTACAAATCCTTTGTCACCCTGAGCGAAGCGAAGGGTCGCGCGCGCGCGCACTGCTTCGCTTCGCTCAGCATGACATGCTGAACCGTCGCCTGTTTTTTTCGATCACCGATGATCCAAACTTCCAAACGCGAAATCGAGCCGCGCATTCGCGGCACCCGCGCCGGGCATATCGCGCAAGAGTTGTTTACCAACAGCGCGCATTTTCCGATCGCGATTATTTTTTTCGAACTCTTGCGCGAAGGCGCGCGCGAGTACATCACCAAACCGGATCTCTACGCGTTGCTCATCGCCGCGACCGCGCAAGCGTACATCATCGGGCGCAGATATTTCGCCCAGCGCGCGCGCCCGATGTGGGGCAACCTGATCGCGCCGACGATTTATACCTTGATCGAAGTCGCGTTTGAAGGCGTCGCGTTTTTTACCGCGCCGCATCACCTGGCATATTGGGGTTTTGCGTTACTGATTGACATCCTGCAAGAAATTCAATTGCACCTGCGCGGCGCGTTTCGCAACGCATTGATCCTGATTGAAAACCTGGCGCGCACGAGCATTTTGCTTTTGATGTATTGGCTGTACGAAGCACTCACACATCCCGAAAAAGCCGCGCCTGAAATTTTTTTTACGGACGACAGTCACGTTTTTCTGACACTCGCGATTGTTTTTACCGGCATCGTGATCGGAATCGCGAATGTGCTGACGCACACCTATCAAACGACTTTGCGCGAAACCGCCGAACAATTGCGCGTGTACTCGGAATGGGTCTTTGGACGCGCGCTGTTGAGCGCGGCAGTCAACGATCCGAACGTGCTAACGCTCAAGCCGCGCGAGCGCACGATTTTATTTATGGACATTCGCGGCTTTACGCGGTGGAGCGATCAACAATCGCCGGAAAATGTGGTCGCGATGCTCAACCGGTATTTTGAAACCGCCGAGCAAGTGTGGTCGCGCGTTGCCGCGAGCAAAGTCAAATTGACTGCAGACGAAGTGATGATCGTGTTCGCGACACCGGCGCAAGCCGCGACTGCCGCGCTCGAATTGCGCGCGGCAATCGCGACGATTCTTGCGCCGTTCGGATTGAATGTCGGGATCGGCATTCACACCGGCTTGCTCGCGGAAGGATTGATCGGCAGTCGCACGTTGAAAGGTTACGATGTGATCGGCGATACGGTGAACATCGCGAAACGCATTTGCGATGTCGCGCGTGGCGGCGAGATTTTGTTATCGCGCGAAACTCGCCACAAATAAATTTACGTGAGGTTGAAAATGTTTAAGCCCAGTTGGATTGCGCTTACGCTTGCGAGTGGTGTGTTGGGAATTGCTCTGATGGCATTGCAACTAACGTCCGCGCCATCCGCACGCGCGCAAGGTCCCGCGCCGATTTATTTACCGCACATCGGCGTCAATTGTCCCAAGTTGTTGATCCAGGATCCGGGTTTTGAAGCCGGCACGCCGAACGCATCCTGGGCAGTTTCCAGCACGTTATCGTCCGCGATCATTGACTCGACCTCCACGATTCCATCGCCGAATCCGACGAACACCGGTTTGTGGAAAGCGTGGCTGGGTGGCAATGATTCTGTGTCCGAAAGCATTTGGCAAACGATCACCGTGCCGGCGAACACGACGAGTTTGCAAGTTTCGTTCTGGCGGCGCGTAACAACGCAAGAGCCGAATCCGCTCATCAACGATTCGCTCGCGGTGTTGCTTCGCAACACGTCCGGCGTACCCCTGGAAGCCGCGCTGTACACCTTGTTCGATGGCGATGCTGGCTCGACCTGGGTGCAACACACCGTCAGCGCGATCGGGAATTATGCCGGGCAAACGATTCACCTCGCGTTTCTCGCGCAGACCGACACGACCGATGCCACGAATTTTTTCATTGACGATGTGATGGTTTTTGCCGGGTGTGCGCCGTAAGTCGGACAAATTTCCAAATTTGTCCAACAAATCAAACGGGCGAGGAAAAAATTCCTCGCCCGTTTTCGTTTCCACAATTCGCGCCATCCCGGAATTTGGAGCAAATCCAAATTCGCGTTTAGCGTTTGGTGTATTGCTTCGCCTTGCGCGCGCGTTTCAAACCTGGTTTCTTGCGTTCCTTTTCGCGCGCATCGCGCGTCAGCAACCCGGCTTTACGCAAAACGCCTTTGAAGCCGGCATCCGCCGCGAGGAGCGCGCGCGCCACGCCCAATGAAACCGCATCGGCTTGCCCGGCAACGCCGCCGCCTTTGACCAGAACGGACACCGCAAAGCGCGCTTCGTTTTCCGTCGCGCGCAAGGGCGCGCCGACGAGCGCGACAAAATTTTCCGGGAAATACTTGTCCATCGGTTTTTCGTTGACTGTGAATGTGCCGCTTCCCGCGAACAAACGCACGCGCGCGACTGCGGATTTGCGCCGCCCCACACCTTCATAATATTTGCCGGTTGTCATTTGCTAAACCTCCAACGTTTTCGGCTTGTGCGCCAAGTGCGGATGCGTTGCGCCCGCATACACTTTGAGTTTTTTAAAGATCACGCGACCGAGCCGACCTTTCGGCAACATACCCCACACCGCGGCTTTGAGCACACGATCGGGATGCCGTTTCAATTGATCGCTCAAAACGGTTTTCTTCATTCCGCCCGGGTAACCCGAGTGATGATAATAAAATTTCTCGACCAGCTTTTTGCCGGTAACGCGCACCTTGCCCGCGTTCAACACAACGACGAAATCTCCGCAATCGAGATGCGGCGTGTAAATCGTTTTGTGTTTGCCTTTGAGAATTTTTGCAATGCCCGAGGCAAGCCGACCGAGCGTTTTGCCCTCGGCACTGACGACGTACCATTCCCGCTTGATATCAGCGGGCTTGGTGTTGAATGTTTTCATCCTTCGCTCCAACGCCCACAAGGGGCTAGACTACAATTATCAATCATACCGGACTGCGACCAAACACAATCCGTGAGGTGGAACGGTTTGACCCGCGCGACGTTGTTTTTCTAACACCGCGCGAAATTCCGCGCGGCTCAACGCGCCCTTGCCAACCAGGATCAGCGTGCCGACGATGCGGCGCACCATTCGATACAGAAACGCGTTCGCTTTTAGTTCGATGTGGATCAATGCGCCATCGCGTTTGACTTCCGCGCGCAACATTTTGCGAACCGCGCTATGCGTATCGCCGCGTGGCGGCGTGCCGAACGCGCCGAAATCTTTTTCGCCGTTCAACTCCTGCGCCGCGTCATTCATCGCGCTGGCATCGAGCGGCTCCGCGATCAACAGTGCGTACCGTTGCGCGAGCGGTGATCGAATCGCCGCGTTCAAAATCGTGTACCGATACACGCGACTGGTCGCGCGATACCGCGCGGAAAAATCGGCGGCGACCTGGTTCAGGGATCGAATCGCGATATCGTTTGGTAAAACTGCGTTGAGCGCGCGTTGCAAAATTTCGAGCGGACGATCCCACGTTGTATCGAAATGCGCGCCCTGCCCGATTGCGTGAACGCCGGTGTCCGTGCGCCCTGCGCCGATCACGCGAATTTTCGCGCCGGTGATCTTGTGTAGCGCGCGTTCGAGTTCGCCTTGCACGGTGCGCCCGCGTCTTTGAATCTGGAAACCGGCGAACTCGGTTCCGTCATATTCAACAATTGCGAGAACGCGGTATATGTTCATTGTTGGATAGTTGGATAGTTGAATAGTGCGTTAGTTGGATCAGCACTATCAAACTATCCAACTATTCAACGATGCAACTAACTACGCTTCGCGATCAACCAATTCCATAATCACCACCGGCGCGGCATCGCCGAGACGCGGACCCACTTTGTAGAGTCGCGTGTATCCGCCGGGACGTTCCTTGTAACGCGGACCGAGTGTCTTGAACAATTTTTCGGTAACGTCTTTATCCAGAATCGTGCGCGAGGCGAGGCGGCGTTGATGCGCGCCATCGTTTTTCGCGAGCGTGATCAATTTTTCCGCGTCGCCGCGCACGGCTTTGGCTTTCGCTTCAGTCGTTTCGATCCGCTCGTGGCGAAAAAATTCGGTAATTAATGAGCGGAACAACGCCTTGCGCTGGCTCGTGCTCCGACCCAGTTGGCGTCCTACTACTCGATGACGCATGTCTAATCTCCCTCACTCGAATCGGAGCCGGAGCCCTGCCCGGACTCGTCGCCCTCTTCGCCGGCGGCAAGCATATCCGATGCGGGCTGAATCGCTTCCAGATACCCTTTGACCTGCAAACGCTCCACCAATTCGTCCAATGATTTCTGTCCAAAGTTGCGGATGGCAAGAATTTCGTCTTTGCCTTTTTTCATCCGCTCCAACACTTCGCCGACTTTGGTGATGCCGGCGCGTTTCAAACAGTTGTACGCGCGCACCGACAATTCCAGGTCTTCGATGGGCATATCGTACACGCGACTGGGAATTTCGGATTCGGGCGCGGCTTCGATTTCCGGTTCTGCGCCAAACCCGGCGACGAGATTGAACAAGCGCAGTAAATTGCGCGCGGCTTCGCTCAACGCTTCGCGCGGCGTGATCGATCCGTCGGTCGAAACTTCCATCACCAGGTTATCGTAATTCGTCATTTGACCGACGCGCGCCGGCTCGACGCGAAAATTTGCCTTTTTCACCGGGCTAAAGGTCGCATCAATCGGAATTTCATCAATCGGCAATTTGCCGCGTCCTTCCGCCGGCGAATAACCCTTGCCGCGCGAGACGACCAGGTCAAGATCAATCGAGGCATCGTCCGAATCGAGCGTGAGCAAATGCACATCGGAATTGATCAGCTCGACGTGCGCGGGCAACGCGATATCGCCCGCGGTCACTGAACCGCGCCCGCGCGCTTCGAGATGCAACCGCGCGGCTTGTTCGGCGTCGTGCATTTTGAAACGCAATTGTTTGACGTTCAAAATCAATTGCATCATATCTTCTTTGGCGTGCGGGATCGGCGTGAATTCATGATGCACGTCTTCTACCTTGATCGAAGTAACCGCCGCGCCTTGAAGTGCCGACATCCAAACCCCAAACTATCGGCTATAGTACTCGACGATCAGTTGTTCTTTGAGCGGCGTGTCAATTTGTTGGCGCGATGGCAGGTTCATTACCGAGCCCGCCAGATTCTGCGCGTCGAGGGACAACCATTCGGTGATCGAGCGGCGCGCGAGTTCTTTGCCGAGCGATTGAAAGTAAGTGCTTTTGCGCGCGTCTTCCGTAACCGTCACCGCGTCGCCGGCTTTGAGCAGGACGGATGGCACCGTCATTTTTTTGCCGTTCACCAAAAAGTGTCCGTGCATCACGAGTTGGCGCGCTTGACGCCGACTCACCGCAAAGCCGAGCCGGTAGACGACATTGTCGAGGCGGCTTTCGAGCGCCTGCAACAACGCGACGCCGGTCACACCGGTCGTTTTGGTCGCATCCGCGAAATAGCGGCGGAATTGACGTTCCATCACGCCATAGATGCGACGCGCTTTTTGTTTTTCGCGCAGTTGGGTCGCGTAATCGCTCGCCTTGCGGCGCATCCCGCCGGTCGGTCCGTGTTGACCGGGTGCGTACGCGCGTTTTTCAATCGCGCATTTGGGCGTATAGCACCGATTGCCTTTGAGATAAAGTTTACTGCCTTCGCGGCGGCAGAGAACGCAAACAGATCCAATATATCGAGACATACAATCCTCTTTAACGTAGGGCAAATTTATAAATTTGCCTACACGCGACGTTTCTTGGGCGGACGACAACCGTTGTGCGGAATCGGCGTCTTGTCGGTGATCGAACGAACGCGAATACCGGATTGCTGAAGCGCGCGAATCGCGGCTTCGCGACCGGGTCCCGGTCCCTCGACTTGCACTTCGACTTCGCGCATGCCGGCATCCATCGCGACGCGCGCGGTATTTTGCGCGGCGATCTGCGCGGCGTACGGCGTGCTTTTGCGCGAGCCCTTGAAGCCGCTCGAGCCGGCACTGCCCCACGCGACCGCGTTGCCTTGCGGATCGGTGAAGGTAACAATCGTGTTGTTGAACGATGCGTGAATGCACACGCGACCGAACGGAACCGATCGGCGTTCGCGTTTTCCGCCGCGTCGCGCAACCGGACGTTTGCCGGCTGGAGCGGGCGCGCTTGTGGTTGTCTTTTCTTCCGCCATATTTCTCCTTGGCTGGAAGTTGGAAGTTGGAGGTTGGGGATTAGACAAAGCGTCCAACATCCAATTTCCAATTTCCAACATCCAAAATCCTACTTCTTCGCTTTACTGCGCTTGCGCCCGGCAACGGTTTTCTTCACACCGCGTTTGGTGCGCGCGTTCGTGCGCGTGCGTTGACCATGCACCGGCAAATTCCGGCGATGGCGCAATCCGCGAAACGTTCCAATTTCTTGCATGCGTTTGATGTTCATCGCGATCTCGCGGCGCAAATCGCCTTCGACTTTATAATCGCGATCAATGATCGTGCGAATCCGCGCGACTTCGGCTTCGGATAAATCCTTGATCCGGATGCCGGGCGCGATTTGCGCTTTGGTCATCACTTCATTCGCGCGCATCGGTCCCAGTCCAAAAATGTAGCGTAGAGCAATCTCGACGCGTTTTTGTCGCGGCAGGTCAACCCCAGCAATACGAGCCATTATTCCTCCGAGATGGAGATTGGAGTTTGGAGATTAGAGATTGGAAATTGAACGATTCATCCAATATCCAATTTCCGCGCAAAGCGTCCAACATCCAATTTCCCAAATCTATCCCTGTTTCTGTTTGTGTTTCGGATTAGAGCAAATGATCCGCAAAATGCCGCGTCGTCGAATGATTTTGCATTTTTCGCAACGCACTCGGACCGATGGTTTCACTTTCATGCCTGTCTCCCATTCCTCGACTGTCATTCTGAGCGAAGCGAAGAATCACCCGCTATTGCGCGCCAGACCCTTCGCTTCGCTCAAGGTGACGTTCTACGAATCCAGTCTCGTCAAAATTTCCGGTTCACCCTCGGTGATCGCGACCGTGTGTTCAAAATGCGCCGAGAGCCGTCCGTCTTTGGTAACAACCGTCCACTTGTCGCGCAGAACGCGCGTTTCCCATTTGCCTTCATTGATCATCGGCTCAATCGCCAGCGTCATTCCTGGTTTGAGCAAAGGTCCGCGCTTGCCTTGCCGATAATTTGGAATCTGCGGCTCTTCGTGCATCGTGCGTCCGACGCCGTGCCCGACGTACTCGCGCACAATCGAATAGCCGCGCGCTTCGGCGTAATCTTGCACTGCGGCAGAAATATCTTCGAGATACCTGCCGGCGCGCGATTGTGAAATTGCCGCCCACAACGCGCCTTCCGTAACCTGGATCAATCTCTGCGCGCCCGCCGAAATTTTCCCGACCGGGTACGTCATCGCGCTATCGCCCACAAATCCGTTGAGCGTCGCGCCGACATCAATCGAAATAATGTCGCCTTCTTGCAGGATGCGTTTCTTGTTCGGAATTCCGTGCACGACTTCATTATTGATCGAAGCGCAAATGGATGCCGGAAAACCGCGATACCCTTTGAAGGTAGGATACGCTTTGCGTTTGGTAACGAACCCGTGAATGAACTGATCGAGCTCGGCGGTCGAAACGCCGGGTTTTACTTGCCCGCGTAATGCGTCGAGCGCTTGGGCGACAATCAACCCGGCGGCGCGCATCTGCGCGAGTTCGTTCTTGGATTTAATGACGATCACAACATTTCCACAATCTTGACTATCGCCGCCTGAACCTGCTCAATGTTTTGCTCGCCATCCGCTTCGCGGAGCAAGCCCGCTTGGCGATAGTACTCGATCAACGGCGCGGTTTGCGAGTGATACACTTGAAGCCGGCGCGTTACCGTTTCCGGTTTGTCGTCGTTGCGCTGTTCGAGTGCAGTCCCGTCCTTGTCACACTTGCCGGTCTGCTTGGGCGGATTCGACAACAGATTATACACCGAACCGTCCGCCGGACAAAACCAGCGCGCCGAGAGTCGCTGAATCAACAATTCATCGCGCACATTCACGAGCAAGGTCGCGCCGATTTTTTTACCTTCGCGCGCGAACGCCGCATCAAGGGCTTGGGCTTGCGCCTCCGTCCGCGGGAACCCATCGAACACGACGCCATTGACGCAATCGGGACGCGCGATCCGCTCCATCACCATTTGGATCGTTACATCGTCCGGCACCAGTTCGCCTTTTTCCATATACTTTTCAGCGAGTTTACCGAGCGGCGTTTGCTTGGCGCGATTCTCGCGGAACAAATCGCCGGACGAAACGTGCACGAGTCCGAAGTGTTCGCGCAAAATTTCCGCTTGTGTGCCTTTGCCCGCGCCCGGCGCGCCGAGCAGAATGATGTACCTGGGTGCGTCGCTCATCGAAACCTCCGCGTTGAGGCGCGAGTGGACGTTGGATGGTTGAAGTTGGATGTTGGAAGGCAGATGCCCAGATTCCAAATTCCAACCTCCAATGTCCAACTTCCAATCTCTATTTGATAAAGCCTTCGTAATGGCGCATCACCAATTGCGCTTGCAATTGTTTCATCGTGTCCAACACCACGCCGACGACGATCAGCAAACCAGTGCTGGTGATCAATAATGTATTTTGCTCCGTTACATCGCGCACGAGAAACGGCATAATCGCGACGATGCCGAGAAACAAGGCGCCGACGAGCGTGATGCGTTGTAGCACGCCGTTCAAATACTCTTCGGTCTTTTTGCCCGGGCGAATCCCAGGAATGAATCCGCCTTGTTGTTGCAATGATTCCGGCAAATTTTGTTGGCGGAAAATGACATCCGTGTAAAAGTACGTAAAGCCGACGACCATCAAAAAGTACACGATCCAATAGACCGGGCTGTTTTGATTGAACGCGTTCACCACCACATACGCGGCGTCGCGAATCCAGGAAATGCTCGACGCGGTAAAGTAACCGGCGATGACGCCCGGAAAGATCAGAATCGAAATCGCAAAAATGAGCGGAATCATTCCCGACGAATTGATCTTGAGCGGAATGTATGTGCTTTGTCCGCCGTACACTTTGGTGCCGCGCACGCGCTTTGCATATTGCACCGGGATTCGCCGATGACCTTCGTTGATGTAAATGATTCCGACAATCGTAATGACCGTGAGAATGGTAAAGAAAACCAACGACAAGGTATTCGATGCCGCCATTTGTCCGATCTGTTGTGGCACGCCGGCGACGATGCCGCCAAAGATGATGATCGAAACACCGCTTCCAATACCTTGATTGGTAATCAGTTCGCCGAGCCAAACCGCGAAAATCGTGCCAGCGGTCATCGTCAAAATGATCGCAAGCGTGGGCATAACGGCTTCGGGAGTCGTGAACCCAAAATTCGTCAACACCGGCGGATTCGTTTGCGTCAACACAATGGCTTGACCGAACGCGTTCAATGCCGCGAGCGGCACGGCGAGCAAGTGCGTGTACCGATTGATTTGCGCGCGTCCCGCGTCGCCGCCTTCTTTCGACAGGCGTTCGAGTTGCGGAACGATCCCGACCGCCAACTGCATAATAATTTGCGCGGTGATGTACGGGTACACGCCCATCGCGACGACAGAAAAGTTTGAGAGCGCGCCGCCGGAAAATAGATCGAGCAGACCCAACACCGAGTTGTTACGGAAAAAAGTTTCCAGCGCCGCCGCATCAATGCCCGGCACCGGAATATGCGCCGCGATGCGATAGATCACCAGGATCATCAGCGTAAACAAAATCTTGTTCCGCAGATCGGGCAAGCGCATTGCATTTCGTACGGCTTCTAACATCATCTTCTCCGTAAGGCAAATTGGCAAATTTGCTCCGCGGTTCCACCCGCCGCCGCGATTTTTTCTTTCGCGCTGTCGGAGAACGCGTGCGCCTTGACGGTGAGCGACTTGGTCAGCTCGCCGCGCCCCAACACTTTGATGCGCGCCGTCTCACTCACCAAACCGCGCGCCGCCAATTCATCGGGCGTTACCTGACTGCCCGCGTCGAATTTCGCGTTGAGCGTGTCGAGATTGATCGGTGCGTATTCGACGCGATGGATATTCGTAAAACCGCGCGTGTGCGGCAAACGCCGCACGAGGGGCAACTGCCCGCCTTCAAAGTACGGCTTGATGCCCGCGCCCGTGCGCGCGCCCTGACCTTTGGTGCCGCGTCCGGCAGTCTTGCCTTGCCCGGCGGAAATGCCGCGCCCCACACGGCGACGGCGATGTTTCGATCCTTCGGCTGGTCTCAAATCGTGTAGTTTCATCGTTATCCAACTTCTTCGCATTTCACGAGATGGCGTACCGTAAAAACCATTCCGCGAATTTGCGGATTGTCCACTTGCTCGATCACCTGACCCAATTTGTGAAATCCCAGCGCGGCAATCGTCGCCTTTTGATTTTTCTTGTAACCGATCGCACTCTTGACCCAAGTGATTTTTAATTTACGCTGGTTTGACATTTTGCGCCTTTCGCCACGGCGGCAAGAACTGATCCACCGGTTTGTTGCGCCGCTTGGCTTCCAACTCGACATCGGTCAACTCGTGGAGCGCCTGCACGGTCGCGCGCACAACATTCAAGCGGTTCGAACTGCCAAGCGACTTGGTCAACACATCGCGCACGCCGGCACATTCCATCACCGCGCGCACACCGCCCGCGGCGATAACGCCGGTGCCGGGAGTCGCCGGTTTAAGCATCACTTGCGATGCGCCGTAATGGGTTGTGATCGGATGCGGAATCGTGGTGCCCGCGAGCGGAACCGGGCGCATATCTTTGCGCGCGCGTTCGGTGCCTTTGCGAATCGCTTCGGGCACTTCGCGCGCCTTGCCGATGCCGATGCCAACACTGCCCTTGTTATCGCCGCAAACGACGACGATGCGGAAACCGAAATGGCGACCGCCCTTGACGACTTTGGAGACGCGGCTAATATGGACGACGCGTTCGTCGAACGAAGGACCTTCTTCTTCGCGCGATTGACGATCACCGCGCGGGCGATTGCCGCCGGGACGATTGCCCCCCGGGCGATTGCCGCCGGGTCCGCGCTGTTGACCACCCTGACCACCTGAACGTTGTTGTGGCATACTTTACTCCAACTTACCAATTACTCTGCAAAGTGGTAATTAGTAAATAGTAATTAAAATTCTAAACCGCCTTCGCGCGCGCCATCGGCGAGCGATTTGACGCGACCGTGATACTGAAACCCGCCGCGATCAAACACGACTTGCTTCAGCCCTTTTTCGCCGGCGCGTTGCGCGAGCAACTTGCCAACCGCTTTGGCTTCGTCGCGTTTTTTCAATTCCTTCGCCTTGACGCGCACATCGGTATCGAGCGTGGACGCCGCGACGAGCGTATGTCCAATCGAGTCGTCAATGAGTTGCGCGAAAATGTGGCGCGCGCTCCGAAACACATTCAAGCGCGGGCGCGCAGTGGTGCCCAGCACTTTGGCGCGCACGCGGCGTTGGCGGCGCAATCGGCGAACCTGAGTTTTCAACGTCTTCATCTGTACAACCCCTTACTTGGCTCCGGCTTTACCCGCTTTACCGGCTTTGCGCCGAACGCGTTCGCCGGCATAATGAATGCCCTTACCCTTGTACGGTTCGGGCGGACGAAGCGTACGAATCTTTGCCGCGAATTCGCCGACCACTTGCTTGTCCGCGCCTTCCACGCTCAAAATTCGTTGAGTCTTGTCCACGATAAATGTAATTCCGGCGGGCGGCTCGATGGTCACCGTGTGCGACAAGCCCAATGCCAAGACCAAATTTTTGCCTTGCACTTCGGCGCGATAGCCCACACCTTCGATTTCCAAACCGCGTTTAAATCCATCGGTTACACCAACAATCATATTGTGAATCAACGCGCGCGTTAATCCGTGCAACGCATCGTACGTCGGTTCCGCGGGCGGCGTAACGATCACATGACCATTCTCGACGGCGATTTTCAAACCGGGATTGAATGATTGCGTCAATTCGCCTTTCGGTCCCTTGACATTGACTGACGCGCCGTCAACTTGAACCTTGACATCTTTGGGAATTATGACTGGTTTATTTCCAACTCGCGACATCACACCCTCCAATTGCGAATTAGGAATTGCGAATTAATCCATGCGTGTTCGCAATCTGCAATTCGCGTTTCGCAATTTACCAAACGTAACACAAAATTTCGCCGCCCAGACCCATGCGTTTGGCGCGCACGCCGGTCATTACGCCGCGCGTGGTCGAAATAATCGCGACGCCGAGACCATGCCGCACCCACGGCACTTCCAATCTACCGGTGTACACGCGGCGACCGGGTTTCGAAATCCGTTTGACGCCGCTCAGAATCGGTTTCTTTTGCGCGTCGTAACGCAACCACACGCGCAATTGCGCTTGCGGTTTGTCTTTCGTGATTTCGAGTTTTTCGACGTACCCTTCGTCCTTTAGAATTTTCGCGATCGCGACGCGCATTTTTGATGCGGGCATCGCGACTTGCAGATGCCGAATCGCCGCGGCGTTACTTAATCGGGCGAGCATATCAGCAATGGGATCGTTTACCATCAGTCCCTGCTCCTTGCGCAACAGCATTTGAATATTACTCGCGTCACGCGGGGCGTGATCACGAGAAACAACGGCTACCAACTAGATTTCACCACACCGGGAATGTGCCCTTCGAGCGCTTCACGCCGGAAGCAAATGCGGCACAGTTTGAATCGGCGGATGTAACCCCGCGGGCGCCCACACATTTGACAGCGATTCCGCACGCGTTCGGCGTACTTGCGATGCAATTCTCGATTAACCATGGATTTCTTTGCCACACATTCCTCCGATTACTGCGTCCGGAACGGCATGCCCATCAATTGCAGGAGCCGTCGCGCGTGGTCGTCGTTTTTCGCGGACGTTACGATGCAGATTTCCATGCCGCGCACTTTGTCAATCGTATCGTAATCAATTTCCGGAAAAATCAACTGCTCACGTAAACCCAGCGTGTAATTGCCGCGCCCGTCAAACGCTTCGCGTGGGACGCCGCGAAAATCGCGCGTGCGCGGAAGCGCGATATTCATCAAGCGATCCAGGAAATAGTACATATTGTCGCCGCGCAAAGTCGCCTTGACGCCGATGGGCATACCCTCGCGCAGTTTGAATGTCGCGATCGATTTTTTCGCTTTGGTCACCAATGGCTTTTGCCCGGCAATGATCGTCATATCCTTGACCGCGCTATCCAGCACTTGGGCATTGCCCACCGCTTCACCGACGCCGATGTTGACAATCACTTTTTGAACGCGTGGCGCTTCCATCACATTGCGAAATTGGAATTCGCGCATCAAGGTCGGAAGCACTTGCTCGCGATAAAACGCTTTCAAGCGCGGCGGCAGAGCGGATTTAGCTCGCGCGCCGGCGGTGCCTTTTCCTGATTTGGCATCGGTGGCTTGGGGCTTACCCTTTTGTTCTTTTTCTTTTTTTGCTTCTGGCTTGCCCTGTTCTGGCTTTGCCATCTTGTCCTCACCTTTAGAGATTAGTGACTAGAGATTAGAGATTGCGAAAATATTCTAATCTCTAATCTCTAATTTACTTCACCGCATTTTTTGCAGACGCGCGATTTCGCGCCATCCTCAAATGTTTTAACACCCATCCGCGCGGGTTTGCTACAATGCTTGCACACCACCAGAACATTCGAAATGTCAATCGGGCTTTCGCGCTCGATGATGCCGACCTGAGTGCGGACGTTGCCGGTGCGGCGTTGATGTTTTTTGACCAGATGAATTCCGGCGACCAACACACGATCGTCTTTCGGCAGGACGGCATGCACTTCACCGCGCTTGCCTTTGTCATTTCCAGAAATCACCTGAACCGTATCGCCTTTGCGAATCTTGTTCATTCAATCACTCCAAATAATCGGTCATTGCGCGGAGCGGGATTTGCGACGAAGCAATCTCCGCCCACTTGGTGGGGATTTCTTCGCTCAGCTCGCAATGACATCAAAGTACTTCCGGCGCGAGCGAAACGATTTTCATATAGCCCTTGTCGCGCAGTTCACGCGCGACGGGACCGAAACAAAGCGGATGTATGAACCATCTTTGCGCCGGCTCTCTTTCGTCGTGCGAACGATCACCGCGCGCACGACCGTGCCTTTTTTGACCTGGCTGGTTGGAATTGCGGATTTGACCGCCGCCACAATAATGTCGCCCACCGCGCCAAATTTGCGATGCGATCCGCCCATCACGCGAATGCACATAATTTCGCGCGCGCCGGTGTTATCGGCGACTTTGAGTCGCGTGGTTGCCTGAATCATTCATCACCTCCGGGCGTTTCCGCTTCATCTTCACCGGAGAGTTTCGCAAGCCGCGCCGCGGCGCGACGTTCTTCTTCCGCGCGTTGCACGACGCGCTCCGCGTCTTCTTTCGCGCGCAGGGATTCCAATTCGACATCCACCGCTTTTTCGACGATGATCCCGCGTTGCATAATTTCAGCGACGCGCCAGCGTTTCGAACGGGAGAGCGGGCGCGATTCGACAATCTTGACCAGGTCGCCGAGTTTAGCGAGCGGCTCTTCGTTGTGCGCTTTGAAGCGACGCGCTTGCATCACGACTTTGCCGTAGAGCGGATGACGGTGGCGTTCTTCGATTTGCACGACGACCGTCTTTGCCATCTTGTCGCTAATCACTCTGCCCGTCATTACTTTGCGTCGTTCTCTCATTTGGGCTGTGCCTCCTGCCGCGCTCGTTCGCGCAAAATCGTTTGGACGCGCGCGATATCGCGGCGGACTTGCTTTACACGATTAAAATTCGCGACTTGACCCGCCGCGCGTTGGAATCGCAGGTTGAACATTTCGTGTTGCAAATCGTCCACCTGTTTTTTAAGCGCGGCGTTATCCATTCCGCGAAGTTGACCAGCGTCCATTACTTCGCCTCCGGTTTCGTAATAAATTGCGTTTTGATCGGCAGTTTGTAAGCGGCGAGGCGCATCGCCGCGCGCGCGACATCTTCTTTCACGCCGGCGATTTCAAAAATCACGCGACCCGGTTTGATGACCGCAACCCAGTGATCGGGCGCGCCCTTGCCGCCACCCATACGCGTTTCCGCGCCCTTGATCGTAACCGAGTGATCCGGGAATACGCGAATCCACACCTTGCCGCCGCGTTTGACATAGCGTACCACCGCGCGATCTTCCGCAAGTTGATCGGTGTACGTCTTTTTATCCGCCGAATGCCATTTGGAACGCCAATCTTTGATAATACCCAGTCGAAAACCGTATGGATGAATTTTGCGTCCCATTATGACTCCTTTCCGATTTTGCCGTAGGTCGTCGTCGCTTCCGTGCGCGCGAAATCAATATCCGCGCGCAAGGTGTTGAGCGGCACGCGCCCTTCTTTAATCATTTCGCGTCGCGCCATTTCGGAACCGGCAAGTCGCCCGCCGGCGGTGATCTTGATGCCGAGCGCGCCGCCGCGCATCGCGCGGGTGATCGCTTGCTTCATCGCGCGTTTGTGCGAAATCCGTTTCTCGATTTGTTGCGCGATGCTCTCGCCGATCAGGAACGCGTCCGCTTCCGGCTTGGCAACCTCGAGCACTTCGAGTTTGATTTTCTTTTGCGTCAGGTCTTCCAATTTTTTTCGCAGGACGTTGACGCTCGCGCCCTTGCGTCCAATAATAATTCCTGGTTTCGCGGTGTGCACGAAAATCGTAACTTGTTTTGGAAAACGCTCGATCCGCACATCCGCGATGCCGGCGTGTCCGACATCTTTGCGTATGATCGCGCGCACCGCGCGATCTTCCGCAAGTTGATCGGTGTACGTCTTTTTATCCGCCGAATGCCATTTGGAACGCCAATCTTTGATAATACCCAGTCGAAAACCGTATGGATGAATTTTGCGTCCCATTATGACTCCTTCGTCTCGCGTTCTGCCACGCCGACGGTGATGTGCGCGCCGCGTTTCAAAATCGGTTTGTAGCGCCCGCGCGCGCCGGCTTTCATCCGCTTGAGCGTGGGACCTTCGTCCGCGCGAATCGTGCTGATGAATAAATCGTCGCGCGTCAAACCATAGTTTTGGGTCGCGTTCGCGGCGGCGGAGTTGATCGCTTTGACGACGACGCGCGCGGCTTCCTTCGGCGTCATTTTCAAAATCCCGATCGCGTCTTCCACACCTTTGCCGCGCACCAAATCAATGACGAGGCGCGCTTTGCGCGGTGACATTCGAATATACTTTTCGATCGCGAACACTTCATTATACACAGCCATTCTTCTACTCCCTGTCCACGTTCACACTGTGGGGCGGGCTTTCAGCCCGCATTTGCGGCTTGAAAAGCCGCGCCACTATGCAGTTTTCGCGGCGGCGGCTTCGGCGGCTTTTTCTTTGGTCGAGTGACCGCGGAAATGGCGCGTCGGCGCAAATTCGCCGAGCCGATGCCCGACCATATTTTCGGTGACGTATATCGGAACGTGCCGACGACCATCATGCACCGCGATGGTGTGTCCGACCATTTGCGGAAAGACCACCGACGCGCGCGACCAGGTTTTGAGCACACGCTTTTCGCCGACCTTGTTCATCTGCTCGATGCGTTGCAATAATTTCGCTTGAACGAATGGACCTTTTTTTAGTGAGCGACTCATTCTTCCTCCGAGATTGGACGCGAAGCGTGGAATTTGGAGGTTGGAATCTGGCGTCTGCCTTCCAACTTCTAACCTCAAACATCCAACTTCTAACCAAACTATTTCGAACCACGCCGGCGAACAATAAAACGATCGGTGTATTTGCGGCGACGCGTCTTGTAACCGAGCGCGGGCTTGCCCCATTTCGTTTTTGGTCCGGGCATACCCACACCGACCTTGCCTTCACGATTGTGTTCCATTCGGGATTGCCGATTTGTCCAATCGTCGCCATGCACTCGATGCTGACGTAGCGCGTTTCGCCGGAGGGCAAACGCACTTGCGCGTACTTGCCTTCCTTCGCCATCAATTGCGCCGAGCCGCCCGCCGAGCGAACCATTTGTCCGCCCTTGCCTTTTTGTAATTCGATGTTGTGAATTTGCGTGCCGACCGGAATGTTGATAATCGGCAGTGTATTCCCAGGTTTAATTTCCGCGGTCGGTCCCGACAAAACTTTATCGCCAACCATCAAGCCGACCGGCGCGAGGATGTAACGCTTCTCGCCGTCTGCGTAAAACAATAGCGCAAGGCGCGCGGTGCGATTCGGATCGTACTCGATGGCGACGACTTTCGCGGGGATGCCGAATTTCTCGCGACGAAAATCCACGATGCGTAATTTGGGACGATTGCCGCCGCCGCGATGGCGCACGGTAACGCGCCCCTGGTTGTTGCGACCGGATTGGCGTTGGCGCGACACGAGCAAAGATTTTTCCGGCTCGTGCTTGGTAATTTCCTCGAAGGTCGGCGTCGTCATATTGCGACGACCCGCCGACGTTGGCTTGTAAATTTTGATACCCATTAAGATTCCTCACTGCGTTCGGAATGACAACGAAATGGCAACGGAGAATTACACACCCTCGAACAATTCGATGCGCTGGTCGCCCGGAATTCGCACAATCGCTTTTTTCCATTGCGCCTTGTAAATCACGCGGCGACCATGATGGCGGCGTTTGCGCGACATTCGCATCACGTTTACGCTCATCACCTTGATATTCGGAAACGCGGTTTCGACCGCCGCGGCAATTTCCGATTTGTTCGCGCGCAAATCCACTTCAAACGCGTATTGGCGATAATCGTCCTTGAGCCGATTTGTTTTTTCCGTCGTCAACGGACGTTTCAAAATTTCATACAGATGCATTGCTTAACCCCGTCAGTGCGATAGTACGTTAGTGCAATAGTGCATTAGTTTTTTGTTTATCCGCGCACTCGCGGTCAACTAGAGCACTATCTCACTATTGCACTATTGAACTATTTCCCCAGATACCCTTCAATCGCCTTGACCGCGCTGAGCGGCATCACGAGATAATTGTAATTCAGCAAATCGCGCACGTTCAAATAGGTCGCGCGCAATGTTTTCACATCGGGCAAATTGTCCGCGGATTTTTGCACGGATACATTCGTTTCGGACAAAACGATGAGCGCGGATGAATCAATCGCGAGTCCGATCAAAATGTCTTCCATATCGCGCGTTTTGGGCGCGGACATTTTCAAATCATCCACGATGCGAATTTGATTTTCGGCGGCTTTGGCGGAGAGCGCAGAGCGCAACGCGCCGCGGCGCATTTGGCGCGGCATTTTTTGTTCGTACGAACGCGGCGTCGGTCCGAACACAATGCCGCCGTGCCGCCACTGCGGCGAACGGGTCGAGCCCTGACGCGCGCGACCGGTGCCTTTTTGTTTCCACGGTTTCGTTCCGCCGCCCGCGACCTCGCCGCGCGTCTTGGTGGACGACGTGCCCTGGCGCGCGTTCGCGAGTTGGCGCACCATCGCTTGATGCATCAACGCGTTATTCAGTTCGACCGCGAAAATCTCATCGCGCAGTTCCGTCGTCCCAATCTGTTGTCCACTCTGATTATACAAAGCCACTTGCATCGCAATACTCCGTTAGTTGGTTAGTTGGTTAGTTGCTTTGTTGTCTAGTTGATTAGTTGCCAGTTGGCAAACGATTCGACTATCTCGCATTCAACTATGCAACTATTTAACTATCCAACTATTTGCCTTTTCCGGGTTGTTTCTTGAGCGCGGGACCGACTGGCGCTTTCTTTTCTTTGCGCGCTTTGCGAACGAACAGCACACCGCCATTCGAACCTGGCACTGCACCCTTGACCGCGAGCAAATTGCGTTCGGCATCCACTTGCGCGACCTCGATGTTCAACACGGTCGCGCGTTTGTTGCCCAATTGTCCCGCCATTCGCAAACCTTTCAACACGCGACCCGGGGTCGTTGTCGCGCCGCTCGCGCCGGGGCGACGCATTCGATCGGATTGTCCGTGCGTTTTCTTGCCGCCCTTGAAATGATGGCGCTTGACGACGCCCGCGTGCCCCTTGCCTTTCGAGACCCCGCTCACATCCACCAGGTCGCCGACGGTGAACATGCCCACATTCAACTTGTCGCCGACATTGATGCCGTCCGTTTTCGTCGTGCGGACTTCGAGCAAATGTTTCAGCGGTGGCAAATTTTTCAAATGACCGCGCGCGGGCTTGGTCAAGTGCCGCGCTTCCGCAAACCCGAGTTGAAGCGCGGTATAACCGTCCGTGTCGGACTTTTTGATTTGCGTCACAAAGCAGGGACCCACTTCAAGAACCGTGACGGGAACGATTTCGCCCTTCGCGGTAAAAATCTGCGTCATCCCAACTTTACGACCAAGCAATCCTTCAGCCATTGTTAGTCCTTTAGTGCGTTAGTGCGTTAGTGCGTTAGTTCGATAGTTCACTCGTGCATTAGTTATCAGCGCAATTATCCTCTAACTATTGCACTAGTGCACTATCTCACTATTGCACTATTCAACTAAAGTTTGATTTCGATGTCCACGCCCGCGGGCAAATTCAGCCGCATCAACGTATCAATCGTTTTGGAACTGGGCTCGAGCACGTCAATCAAGCGTTTGTGCGTACGAATTTCAAACTGGTCGCGCGAGTCCTTGTCAATGTACGTCGCGCGTTGCACGGTGAATTTTTCGATGCGCGTTGGTAGTGGGATCGGTCCCACAACTGCCGCGCCGGTGCGCTCCGCGGTTTCGACGATTTGTTTCGCGGACTGGTCGAGTACGCGATGGTCGTACGCTTTGAGTTGAATGCGAATCTTTTGTCGAGCCATTGTTTCCTCAAATTCAGTCGTTAGTCAACAGTCGTCAGTCAACAGTAAACTGTTCAGGGTTCACTGTTTGCTGTTGACTGTTGACTGCCGACGGTCTACTGTTTTATCCAGTCACTTTGGTAATAACACCCGAACCGACCGTGCGCCCGCCTTCGCGGATCGCAAAGCGTTCGCCCTTGTCCAACGCGACCGGCGTAATCAATTTCACTTTCACCGACACATTATCGCCGGGCATAACCATTTCGACGCCTTCGGGCAGAGCCACATCACCGGTCACGTCAAGCGTGCGGATGTAGAATTGCGGACGATAGCCGTTGAAGAACGGAGTGTGGCGACCGCCTTCTTCTTTCTTCAACACGTACACTTCGCCATCGAATTGCGTCAACGGTTTGATCGAACCGGGCGCGGCGAGCACCATACCGCGTTCGACATCATCGCGCTCGATGCCGCGCAAGAGACAACCCACATTGTCGCCCGCTTGACCCGAGTCGAGCAATTTGCGGAACATTTCGACGCCGGTCACAACCGTCGAGCGAGTGTCCTTCAAGCCGACAATTTCAACCGTGTCGCCAACTTTGACCAGACCGCGTTCGATGCGACCCGTGACAACCGTGCCGCGACCTTTGATGCCGAACACATCTTCGATGGGCATCAAGAACGGCTTGTCCACTTCGCGCGTCGGCGTTGGGACGTACGCATCCACCACGCGCATCAATTCCAAAATGGATGCGTAATCGGGATGATTCGGATCTTTTGAATCGCACGTCAACGCTTTGAGCGCGGAGCCGCGCACAATCGGCGTCTTGTCGCCGGGGAATTGGTACGACGAAAGCAAATCGCGGAGTTCGAGTTCCACGAGGTCAAGCAGTTCGGGGTCGTCCATCACGTCCACCTTGTTCAGGAAGACGACAATCGCGGGCACTTCAACTTGGCGCGCGAGGAGAATATGTTCGCGCGTCTGCGGCATCGGACCATCGGGCGCGGAGACAACGAGGATCGCACCGTCCATTTGCGCCGCGCCGGTGATCATGTTTTTAACATAGTCGGCGTGACCTGGGCAGTCAATATGGGCATAGTGGCGGTTATCGGTTTGATATTCGACGTGCGAAATCGCAATCGTCAAAATTTTCGTATCGTCGCGGCGACCTTGTTTTTCGGATGCCTTCGCCACTTCGTCGTACGAGATGTAACTCGCCTGCCCCTTGAGCGACATTACTTTGGTGAGCGCGGCGGTCAATGTGGTTTTGCCATGATCAACGTGACCAATCGTGCCGACGTTGACATGCGGTTTTGTGCGTTCAAATTTTTGCTTTGCCATTTTGACTCCTCTTAAACTTGAGGTTGGAAATTGGAAGTTGGACATTGGAAATTGGAGCGTCCAACCTCGAATTTCAAACTTCCAACTTCCAATCTCTAATTTCTATTTTTTCCCGATCACCTGCTCCGCCAAATTCGCGGGCAGTTGATCATAGTGATCGAATTCCATCGTAAATGTGCCGCGCCCCTGGGTTGCCGAGCGCAAATCGGTCGCGTATCCAAACATTGTCGCCAGCGGCACGAACGCGTGAATCGCCGTTACGCCGCCGGTGCGCGCTTCCATTCCTTCAACATGCGCGCGGCGCGCGGAGAGATCACCAATCGCATCGCCCATAAAATTTTCTGGAATCACGACTTCCACTTTCATAATCGGCTCGAGCAAAACCGGGTTGGCTTTATGCACGCCGGCTTTCAACGCCATCGAGCCCGCGATCTTGAACGCCATTTCAGACGAGTCAACTTCGTGATACGATCCGTCCACCATGCGTGCGCGAATGTCCACGAGCGGATAGCCCGCGATCACGCCGCTATCGAGCGATTCGCGAATACCTTTTTCAACCGCGTTGTGGTATTCTTTCGGAATCACTCCGCCGCGCAATTCATTCTCGAATTCAAAGCCCTTGCCTTTTTCGAGCGGTTCGAGTTCGAGCCAAACGTGACCGAATTGTCCGCGCCCGCCGGTCTGTCGCACAAAGCGACCTTCCGCGCGCACGGGGCGCGTGATCGTTTCACGATACGCGACCCGAAATGATCGTTTGCCCGGTTTCTTCATCCGTGCGAACGCGGAACGTCGGGTCTTCTTCGGAGAGCCGGCGCAATGCCTCGCCCATTTTTTCTTGATCCGCTTTGGTGCGCGGTTCAATCGCGACCGAGATCACTTGTTCGGGGAACTTGATCGCTTCGAGCAGAATGGGTGCGCTGGGATCGCACAACGTATCGCCGGTAAATGTATTCTTGGGTCCGATGATCGCGGCAATGTCGCCCGCGAGCACTTCTTCGACTTCTTCGCGCGAATTCGCGTGCATTCGCACCAAACGTCCGATGCGTTCGCGTTGCCCGCGCGTCGTGTTCATCAAGCCCTGTCCGGTCGCGACCTTGCCCGAATAAACGCGAATGTAAGCAAGGCGTCCGACGTACGGATCGGTTACGATTTTGAAGGCGAGCGCAGAAGTTGCCGCGTTCTCATCGGCGTCGCGACGTTCTTCTTTTTCCACATCGTCCGGCGCGACGCCGCGCACCGCGGGAATATCCATCGGCGACGGCAAATAATCTATGACCGCGTCGAGTACGGCTTGCACGCCCTTGTTGCGTAACGCCGCGCCGCTCAACACCGGCACAAGTTTGCCGGCAATCGTCGCGCGCCGTAATGCCGCGCGTAATTCCACTTCGGAAATTTCTTCGCCTTCGAGATATTTGGTCGTCAGTCCCTCGTCCGTCTCCGCGATCACTTCGATCATCGCCGAACGTTGATGCGCCGCGTCCGCTTGCAATTCCGCACGAATTGGGCGCGTCTCGGGCGGCGCGTCAATATCATCGCCGTACACGATTTCGACCTGGCTCATCAGATCGACGAATCCAACATACGCGGCTTCCGCACCGAGCGGCATTTGGATCACGACCGGGCGCGCGCCCAATCGATCCACGATCATTTCAATCGTGCGCTGAAAATTCGCGCCCGTGCGATCCATCTTGTTGATGAATGCCAGGCGCGGCACGCCGAAGCGATCCGCTTGTCGCCACACCGTTTCGGATTGCGGTTGCACACCGGCGACCGCGTCGAACACGACAATGCCGCCATCCAACACGCGCAAAGAGCGTTGCACTTCGGCGGTGAAATCAATGTGCCCGGGTGTATCAATCAAATTGATTTGACATTCGCGCCATTCGCACGTTGTCGCCGCCGCGGTAATCGTAATGCCGCGCTCACGCTCCTGCACCATCCAATCCATTACCGCCGTGCCGTCGTGCACTTCGCCGATCTTGTAGGTTTTGCCGGTGAAATATAAAATCCGCTCACTGACGGTTGTCTTGCCCGCGTCAATGTGCGCGATCACGCCGATATTTCGAATTCGTTCGAGAGGGACTGTTCTTGCCATTGTTTTAGAGAAAAAGAGAGCGAGATATTAGAAATTGGATGATGGAATCCATTCTAACTTCCAACATCCACACTCCAACTTCCCGACTTAGAATCTATAGTGCGCGAACGCGCGATTGCTTTCTGCCATTTTATGGACCTCCTCTTTCTTCTTGATTGAGGAGCCCTGGTTCGCGGCGGCGTCCAACAACTCGCCCGCCAATTTATCCTTGAAGGTCTTGCCGCCGCGCGCGCGCGCAAACTGAATAATCCAGCGCATCGCCAACGCGGTGCGACGCGTCGTTGACACTTCCACCGGCACTTGCAAGGTCGCGCCACCGACGCGACGCGGCTTTACTTCGATGCTCGGTCCCGCGTTACGAAGCGCGGATTCAAATACCTCGATCGGATTCTTTTTTGTTTTTTCCGCCATAATATCGAACGCGCCATACACCAAGCGTTCGGCGACCGTCTTTTTGCCGCGTTCCATAATTCGATTGATGAACGACTGCACAATCACGTTCTTGAATTTCGAATCGGGCGGCGTCGCGATATGTTTAACCTGTCCTCGTCTGGGCATTCTAGTTACCTCGTTAAATAGTTGGTTAGTTGGTTAGTTGGCTAGTTGTATAGTTGGAGCGCTTTCCAACTATGCAACTATCGAACTATTAAACTAACTAACTAACTGGTGCGGCTTCTTTCGGCGCTTTGGTGCCATACTTGCTTCGCGCTTTGCGCCGCTTGTCCACGCCGGTCGTATCGAACGCGCCGCGCACGATATGATAGCGCACGCCGGGCAAATCTTTCACGCGACCGCCGCGAATCAAAACAACCGAGTGCTCTTGCAATTGATGCCCTTCACCCGGAATATACGCGGTTACTTCGATTCCATTTGTAAGCCGGACGCGCGCAATTTTCCGCAAAGCCGAGTTCGGTTTCTTCGGTGTCATTGTGCGGACGACTGTGCAGACCCCGCGCTTGAGCGGCGAGCCCTTGCCCCGGTTCAAGCGATTTCGCAAAGTGTTCAAATTAAAGCGCAGAGCCGGCGCTTTAGTCTTTTTGCTTTGTTGTTTGCGTCCCTTGCGAACCAATTGATTGATCGTTGGCACTCTTCCTCCAGATCGTACGGCAAATTTACAAATTTGGCGTACCGTTTAGAGAACAAAACACCCTTCCCCGCTAATTCTGGGCGCAAATTTAGCGTGGGCTCGTAGCACCACGCCAAGTCTGCTCGGGAAGGGTGATAAAATCCTTCCGTCCATCGTGCGGACGATATGGGTCTGGTCGTTCAATCGCGTTTCCACGTTTTTTGTCGCGGACAACGATTTTGCGAAAACTTTCAACACTCTCTCAATGATTCGTGAGAATGTGAGACCCCATCAACGTGAATCGCTGTTTGCAGATGGACTTGGCACGCGTGCTACGCCAAGCCAATCACGACTCACCACAAGGCGCAAATATACTCTTTTTTTTTCAATTGTCAAGTTTGATAAAACGCGCCTAAACTTTTGCGAGAATCACAACGTTGTGCTATAATGCGCGCCGTTGGAGAGGTCGCATAGCTCGGTCTAGTGCGCGCGACTCGAAATCGCGTGTGGGCGCAAGTCCACCGGGGGTTCAAATCCCTCCCTCTCCGCTCGTTTAGTTGGATAGTGCAATAGTTCAATAGTTTAATAGTTGTGCGCCAACTATCAAACTATTGAACTATCTAACTATCGCACTCACTTGGAGAGGTCGCATAGTTGGCCTAGTGCGCACGCTTGGAAAGCGTGTAGGTGATGAGCCTCGCGGGTTCAAATCCCGCCCTCTCCGCTAGTTCATTTCAGATTTCGGATTTTAGATTTCAGATTTAATGCGCCGTGAAGCAATCCGCAATTTGATATCTGAAATCTGAAATTCAAAGATTGACCGGGTGCGCGGACGGTGGTATAATCGCGCCACAATCGAATAGTAAAAACGTCGAGCCGGAGGAGTAGATTTTTCCGCGCTGAAAGAGAAGAAGAGTCGTCGGGTGGAAACTCTTCCCAGCAGAGAAAATCGAAGGTCGCCGGGGAGTTGGATCAATGAATCGCACACGCGGTTAAGTTGATCCCGGCATACACCGTTATTGTATTGAGATGAAAATCAGAGTAATTGGTAAGTAGTAATTAGTAATTACCATTTACCATTTACTATTTACTTGGTTTTCAATCAAGGTGGTACCGCGAATTCCCTTTGCCCTTGAGGTGAAGGGAGTTTTTTATTTCGGATTTTCGATTGCGGATTTCGGATTTGATGGATGTGTTTTTCATCCTTCATCCTTGAGTGATCAAAATGACAACCTTGAAATTATTACTTGGCACGACCTGGCGCGGCGGCGTATTCGGCTTGATTGCTGGAACGTTGGGCGGCGCGACGTATGGCGCGATTTTTGCGAACGCGATTTTTCTGTTTCGGCTCGCGCAGGAATGGAGCACACTCGGCGCAGAGAATTTCATTCCCGGCATTGCCGTCGTACTGATTCTCGCGTTCATCGGTTCGATTATGGGCGCGCTGTTCGGCGTGCCAACTGGTTTTATAGTTGGTTTGTTGAATGGTTTGTTAGTTGGAATCGTAACACGAGTTTTTTTCTTTCCACTGCGCGACGCGAAAACATTTCGTCGCGTGATCGCGATGGTGAGCGCGCTATTCACCGGCATCGCGTCCTGGTTTTGCTTTTTCGCGATCATTCTGTTCTACTCGAACCGGGACAAGGCGGATGTGCCAATGCTCGCGCTGATCGTTACCTTGCCCGCGCTGATTGCCGGTGTCGCGTCTGCGTTGATTAGTCGCGCGATCGCGGGATGGTATGAGAAATTGGATGTTGGAAGTTAGATGCTGGACGTACGCGATAAAGCGGAGGCGACGCTATGACAACGCGAAGATTGGTGTGGGGGATGACGTGGCAAGGCGGTCGTTGGGCCCTCTGGACAGCAATAATTGGAGGTGTCTCTAACTTTGTTTTGGGTTCGATTGTTGCAAATATCTGGAACAGTTACAGTGCCCAATTTCCTCCCCTTATGCCCGATAGCAGTATTGCTTTTGCAATAATTTTTCTATTTTTTTCAACACCAATCTTTGCCCTGGGTATATACTTGTCCGGAATCTCAACTGGACTATTGAGTGGTCTCATTACAATCAAATACTTCTATCCTCCAGTTGATACACTATTGTATAAAAAGGTCATTTTGCTCGCAGGGATATTTTTCAACTTGATCGTGGGATTGACTATCTTGACGATAATTTTTGGGAGTGCCCTTACAAAAGAGGTGCCGGTCACAATTATCTTTCTTGTCATTCCGTCATGCATCAACGCAATATCCGGTTTGTTTATTACACTTCAACTTGGGCTGTGGTACGAACGCGAATCCGCCAAAGGAATTTCACAAAATGTTTCATCCAACTGAAACACGCAAAACAAAATCACCAACCGTCACTGTTCCCAGCCCCGCGCCAATTTCCGGCGTCGGCGCGGGGACAATCTCTCAATCTCTCAATCTCTGAATCTCTACTCACGAGGAGTTATATCAAAATGTCACACCAACCCGAAATGCCCAAAGCGTACGATCCCCGAACCGTCGAGCAACGGCTCTACGAGTGGTGGGAGGCGCGCGGCTATTTCAAACCCAGGATCGATCCCAGCAAAAAGCCGTTCGTGATTTCGATTCCGCCGCCGAACGTCACCGGCGAATTGCATCACGGACACGCCATGTTCGTCGCGTTCGAAGATTTGATGATTCGCTGGCATCGCATGCTCGGCGACCCAACGCTCTGGGTGCCGGGATCGGATCACGCCGGAATCGCGACACAAAACGTCGTCGAAAAAAATTTAGCAAAGCAAGGGATCGCGCGCCAACATCTCGGACGCGAAGAATTTGTGAAACGCGTATGGGAATGGAAAGCCGAGTACGGCGACATTATCAATATGCAAATTCGCCGGATGGGCGCGACGTGCGATTGGACGCGCGAACGTTTTACGCTCGACGATGGTTTATCCCGCGCAGTGCGCGAAGCATTCGTGCGCTTGTACGAAAAAGGTTTGATCTATCGCGGACCGCGCCTCATCAATTGGTGTCCGCGTTGCGAAACCGCGATCAGCGATCTCGAAGTCGAGCACGAAGAAACGAATGCCAAGTTGTATTACGTGAAATATCGGCTCGATCCTTCGACTCCCGCTTCGACAAGCTCAGCGTCCGCTCAGGATGAATTTATCACAGTCGCGACAACGCGTCCCGAAACAATCCTGGGTGATACCGCAATCGCAGTGCATCCCAAAGATGATCGCTATAAAAAATTGATCGGGCGCATCGCGATTTTGCCCGCGCTCGGTCGCAGGATTCCGATTATCGCGGACGAATCGGTTGCCATCGAGTTCGGCACCGGCGCGGTCAAGGTAACACCCCGATCAAGGGCGTGAAGAGCGGCGACATTCAAATCGTGCCAGAGCGATTCAACAAAATCTATTTCGATTGGATGAACAACATTCGCGATTGGTGTATCTCGCGCCAACTGTGGTGGGGACATCGCATCCCGGTGTGGTACTGCGCGAACGGACATCAAACGTGCGCGCGGATCGATCCGACCGCGTGCGCGACGTGCGGCTCGACCAACATCACGCAAGACGAAGACGTGCTGGATACCTGGTTTTCGTCCGGGCTGTGGCCCTTTTCAACCCTGGGTTGGCCCCAAGCGACGCCTGACCTCGCGTACTTTTATCCGACGACCGTGCTTGAAACCGGGTATGACATTTTATTCTTCTGGGTCGCGCGCATGATTATGGACGGGTACGAATTCACCGGCAAGCGACCATTCGAAACGGTGTACTTGCACGGCTTGATGCGGCACAAGGACGGATCGAAGATCAGCAAATCGAATCCGCAACCGGGCGACAATCCGCTCGATGTGATCGCGGATTACAGCGCGGACGCGTTGCGCTTTACGATCATTACCTCGTCCGCGCCGGGCAACGACACGAAACTCGATCTGGAAAAAGTGGAGCACGCGCGCAACTTTGCAAATAAAATTTGGAATATGGCGCGCTTTATCACGAGCAATCTAAAACCGAATGAGCCAATTGTGCCAATTACCAATTACCAATTACTCAATCTCGCGGATCGTTGGATTCTTTCGCGACTCAATCGCGCGATTGCGGATGTGGACGCGGCGTATCGCAAATGGGATTTTGGCGAAGGCACACGCGCGATTCACGATTTTCTGTGGAGCGAGTTTGCGGATTGGTACATCGAAGCGTCGAAGGTCGCGCTCTATGGCAGTGATGCGAACGCGGCGCAACGCACGCGCGCGATTTTGCTGTACGCGCTCGATCAAGGTTTGCGCTTACTGCATCCGACGATGCCGTTCGTCACCGAAGAGACCTGGCAACAACTGCGCGCGTTTGGATTGCCCAGCCAGTACGACGCGCTGATCGTCGCGGAATATCCCAAGCCAATCAAAAAATTTCTCGATCCGCGCGCAGAAAAAGATTTCGCGGTCGTGATGGAAATTGTGCGCGCGATTCGCAACGCACGCGCCGAGTTCAACGTCGAACCGGGCAAGCGCATTCCGGCGATCATTTCCGCCAGGCGCGCGCGCGATTTGCTCGCGTCGCAAAGCGAGATCATCGCGTCGCTCGCGCGGCTCGATGCCGCGCAATTCCAAGTCGTCCCGCGCGCGCAAAAACCGGCGCAAGCGCTCGCGCTCGTGGTCGGCAAAATCGAAATCTATTTACCGCTCGCTGGGATGATTGACCTCGAAAAAGAAAAGGCGCGGCTGGCGAAAGAAATCGCGAATGGGCGCGGCGCGATTGAGCGCGCGGAAAAACAACTCGCCAGCGATTTCAGCAAAAAAGCGCCGAAAGAAATCGTGGACAAGGTGCGCGAAACGCTCGCGGCGAATCAAGATCGCGTCGTGAAATTGGACGCGCAACTCGCGAGTGTGGAAGGCCGCGCGCCGGAGAAAACTGGGAACGCGAAAACCACGAAACCACGGAACACGAAAATCGCGAAAGGAACGAAATCCACGAAAAGAAGATCGGCGCAGAAGAAAAAATCGCGCAAATGATTTTGGCGGGGCGGGGTGTCATCCCGCCCCGCCCCATTCACCGGTGGACGTTTCCAATTTTTTGTGTAGAATAGTTTCCATCCGAAAAGCGTGGAGCGACCATTCGAGGTCGCCAAACGTTGCGGGCTGGAAAGCCCGCGCCACAGAGTTTGAGGATTCAAATGAAAACTCGAATTTATTTTTTAATGGCGCTCACACTGATCATTTCAAGTTTAATTGGTTGCGCGAGCGACGCGTCGCCGTACCCAAGCCCAAGTTCCGCGCCCGCATACCCGCCGCCGCAACAAGCCGCACCACCGCCACGCACTACCGCGCCGGGCGCATCTACATTTTTCGACCAAGCCGTGCAGGCGCACCGCAACGGCAATCTCGATCAAGCCCTTGCCGCGTACACCAAAGCGCTTGAGATCGATCCCAAATATGCGGACGCGTACTATAATCGCGCGATTGTGTACGAAGACAAAGGCGACCCGGATCGCGCGTTGGCGGATTATGATCAAGTGATCCAATTGGATCCCAAGAACGCGCGCGCGTATTTTAATCGCGCGATTTTATATCACGACCGCAACGAGTTGGATCGCGCGATTGCGGATTACACACGCGCGTTCGACCTCGTGCCGGACATTCGCATCTATTTGAATCGCGGACTCGTTTATCTCGACAAGGCGAATTACGATGCCGCGCTCGGCGATTTTAACAAGGCGTTGCAACTCGATCCGAATCTCGCGGGCGCGTATTACGGACGCGGGATGGTGTACTATCACAAAAAACTCAAACAACCCGCGCTCGAAGATTTTGAAAAATTTTTGCAACTCGATCCAAATTCGCCCGACCGCGCGGACGTTGAACAAAAAATTCGCGAGTTGAAGGGGCAATAGATGCGCGTCATTTCCGGCTCGGCAAAAGGACACCCGCTTAAACCGGCGGGCACGGCAACGCGACCGATCACGGATCGCGTCAAGGAAAATTTGTTCAACATCCTCGGCGCGGCGGTGCGCGACACGAACGTTTTGGATTTGTTCGCGGGCGCGGGAAGTGTCGGCATCGAAGCATTATCGCGCGGCGCGCGCGCGGCAACATTCGTCGAACTCGACCGCGACGCGTTGCGCGCGATTCGCGCGAATCTCGAAACGACACGACTCGCGGCACGCGCGACCATCGCACAACTCGACGTGTTCAAATTTATCCGGCACACGCAAGAGCAGTACGATTTGATCTACATCGCGCCGCCGCAGTATCGCGAATTGTGGGCGGAAACGCTCAAGACGCTCAACGGACGCGGCTTGCTCGCGGCAGACGGAATCATCGTCGCGCAGATTCATCCAAAAGAGTACAAAGAAATTGCGCTGACCGAATTTGAATTGTTCGATCAGCGCAAGTATGGTTCGACAATGTTGTGTTTTTATCGGCGCGTACGGTAGGGGCGAAGCAAATTTCGCTTGAAGTTCAAGCGAAAAATGCTTTGCCCCTACAAAATTAACCATCGCGTTCAACCGGCAACACGCACCTGATCACGCCCCTGCTCTTTCGCGCGATAGAGCGCGCGATCGGCAACATCTACTAAGGTCTCCGCGTCCGCGGCGTGATCGGGAAATGTCGCGATGCCCTGGCTCACCGTTGGTTTCGGAATCAATTTGCCCGCGCGATCGGTCAACGGCAGAGCGGCGAGCGTCTCGCGCACGCGCGCGGCAACCGCGCGCGCTTGCTCGGTCGTCGCGTCGGCTAACACGATGCCAAATTCCTCGCCACCCCAACGCCCCACCACATCCGTGCGTTTGATGTGCGTCTGAATCGCTTGCACAATCAAACGCAACACCTCGTCACCGACAACGTGTCCGTACGTGTCATTGTATTTTTTGAACAGATCAATGTCGAGCATTATCAAAGACACCGGCGTATTGTCATTTTTGCCGCGTGCGACATAGCCCGCGACGCTTTGCAACAAATGGCTATGATTGTACACGCCGGTCAACGCATCACGCCGGGTTTGTTCTTCGACTTGCGCGTGATGGCGCGCGTTATCCAACGCGATCGCGGCTTGCCCGGCGATGCTGTTCAACAACGCGACATCTTCCTCGTCGAACGCGTACGGCTTGTAACTCGCAACCGCGAGCAAGCCCAGCAATTCGTTGCCGATCATCATCGGCACACCAACCCAGGATTCGGAGGGCTTGTTCGTGCCGCCGATCAAACGCTTGATCGGCAGATTGTCCATCTCGGCGGTCAGATGGCGAATGACGACCGGCTTTTGATTCTTGATCACCAAACTGATCAAACCCATTCCGACCGGAATTTTCTTGGGCGGAAAACGCTGACTATCGTCAATCAAAATTCGCACAT
>JACRPR010000045.1:32110-39592 GCA_016223105.1 Chloroflexota bacterium
CGTGCGGAATGTGCAAGCCGACGATGTACGAATCAGTCGCAATCACGCGGTTCAACTGTTGATAAATCAATTCGAGCAGATTGCTTAGGTCTAACGTGGAACTGATCGCGCGCGCGACTTCATTCAGCACCGACATGCCTTCGACCTGGCGTTGCGCGGCTTGATGCAAGCGCGCGTTGTTGATGATGACCGAAATTTGCGCGGTGATGCTTTGCACCAGGTCGCGCTTGTCATCGAAAGGTTCGCGTTCCCACCGCCGCGCTTCGCCAATCGCGATCAAACCCAGCACGCGACCTTCAAACACCATCGGCGCGAGACACGCGGATTGCATCCCCTTGAAAAACAATGCCGCGCGTTCCGGTTCGGTGATCTCGCCGGTTGGATCGCCCTGGCGAATGATCGTCATTCGTCCGCTCACTAATGCTTCGCGATGTTTGGGAAAATTTTGCATCACGAACGATTGCCCCAAACCAGGTTGCCAATCGTCAACCGCGCGGCGCGGATAAACCCCGTACGTGATTAATTGCTGGCTTTGGCGATCATATAAACAAATGCGACAAAACGTCGCGGGCAAACGTTTCGCGATTTCTTCCGCCAAACGCGGGAGCGTAACATGCAGATCGAGCGACGCGGTCGCCGTGCGCGTCGTTTCGAGCAAGAGCGCGAGTTCGCGATTACTGCGTTGTAAATCCGCGGCGTGGTGCCGGAGTGTATCCGCCAACGTGCCGGCCAAAAAACCCGCGACAACATAGACGATGAGTTGAATTGCGCGGGATGCGAGTTGAGCGAACGCCGCCGCGCCAAGTAGCACCGCGACCGCGACGCTCGCGGCAAAACACAAAAACGCGGTCAGCACCGCGATGCGCCGACTCAAGCGAATCCCGGTAATCGTTACGAGCAAAACGTACAGCACTTCAACTTCGGAACGCGATTCGGTCAGATAATTGATCGTCGCGAGAATCCAAACTAGGAATCCGATGGGGAAATGGCGCACCGCCGTCAGGTGGCTATAGCGCGGCACGAGCCAATGATAAAAGATGAGAAGATATGCGCCAGCCGCGCCGAGAAGCAAATACAAAATTTGCCGCTTGTCCGGCGTGAATGGAAACCATTGCGCGAATAGCGCGCCAGCGAGGATCACAATCCACGAAGTGATTTCGATGGGTTTGGAGAATTGCTTCCAGAGGTCTACGTGTTCTTGATCATTCATTCAAGCATGCTCAACCTTGCGAGTATATTTCTAGTATATCACAAATCATCCAAAAGCCAAGAGAACCGCAATTCCCAAGCCCCGCGGACTCGCGTTGGTTCAAAAGTCCTATTGCGAAGACGCGCCGCGCCGCGCGGCATCGTCGAGCAACGCGATCACTTCCGCGTCGCTCGTTTGCTCGAACTGCGCGTAAAATCGTCCGACCGCCCAAAACGGCGACGGCGTCGCGAGCGCGATCGCGTCATCACATTCGCGCGCGAGTCGCGCGAACGAATCTGCCGGCGCGACTGGCACCGCGAGGATCAATCGCGCGAGGGCTTGTTGCGTGAGCGCGCGCAACGCGACGAGCATCGTCGCGCCGGTCGCGATGCCATCGTCAATCACAATGACGATTTTATTTTTCACATCGAGCGGCGCGCGTTCGCGCTGAAACATTTCGACACGCCGCGCCATTTCCGCGCGCTGGTACGCGATTTCGCGCGCGATCTCTTGTTCGCTCAAATCCATCGCGCCGAGCATTTCGTCGTCGAGCAGAACGTGACCATTGCGCGTGATCGCGCCAATCGCAAGTTCCGGATTAAATGGCGCGCCGATCTTGTGCGCGATAAAAACGTCGAGCGGCGCGCGCAACCCGCGCGCAACCTCCGCCGCGACGACGACCCCGCCGCGCGGAATCCCCAACACGATCACATCTTTTTCGTCTTTGAGAAACGCGAGTCGTTCCGCGAGTTTTTGCCCCGCGTCACAGCGATCACGGAAAAGCATTGTTTTGTTTTTTAGAATGTAGGGCAAATTTGTAAATTTGCCTTACGCCTGTCCAACTCAATCGAAGCGAGACACGAATAAACACTTCCACCCGGCGCAAGCACACTCTGCATCACACTCACGCGCGCGACGCGCAATTCGCCACGCGCGTCAATCGGCGCGCGTTCGATCATCACGCCGATCGCGCGCCGATCCTGGGGCGACGCATCGCGCTTGACGCGTCCCAGGGTCAAGTGCGGCGCGAATGGACGATCCTCGCGCGCAAAACCGCGCGCGTTACACGCGTCATCAATTTTTTGCGCGAGCCGTGCGGCGATTTCGATTTCACCTTGCAAGCCAACCCAGATCACATTCGGGCGGCGCGTGTTCGGGAACGCGCCCGCGCGCGCGATTTCTAAATCGAATGGCGCGAATCCGGCACACGCGCCCACAAGCGCGTTTTGCAGATCGTTCATTCGCTCCGCCGCGACATCGCCGAGAAATTTCAGCGTCAAGTGAATGTGGTCCGGCGCGACCCAGCGCACAAATTTGCCGGCGCGCTCGCGTTGCAATTGCGTTTGCGCGTCCGCAACCGCGCGCCGCCCTGCATCGTCCAACTCAATCGCGATAAACGCGCGAATCATTTCCGCCATTCCATTTCTCCCATTTCCATTTTCCAACAAAGCGATTCAAAAGTCAAACTTGTTTTGATTATTTGGGTTCTCCGGGAATTAGTGGGGTTAGTCGCGTAGCATAGCGCCTTGTGCGCGTACTTTTCCATTTCAACGCCCACAAGGGGCTATGCTACCCCACTAATTCCTGAAGAGCCATTATTTGTAACTACTCAGCCCATTTTGTCCAACATTTTTTGAGGAGACACAATGGCAACCAACTTTTTGATGCAACCACTCGCCAACTCGCGCCACGCGATTGAAAACGAATTGCGCTCTGCGCTCTGGCGCGCCGGGTTCAAAGGAATGTGGGTCTCGTGCGTGCAAGAGACCGCGCCGTTCATCTGTCAAGGCGCGTGGGGCGAAAAAACATTTACCGTCGAATGGGAGCCGAAAAATTATTTACTGCTCAAATCGCCCAGTCCCGATCAAGAATTGCTCAACGCGTTTCAAACGATGTTGAATCACCACCCGCTCGCCGCGTACAAAAACGGCGGCGATCAAGTGATCGTCGAATGGCGCGTGAAGGAGCCCGAAACGCGCTACAACGAACTCCACGTCGCCGGCGTCGCGGAACTCCAACGGCTCAGCAAATAATCGGACGCGGACAAACGCAGACGAACGCGGATAATTATTTTTCCGCGTTCATCCGCGTTCGTCCGCGTCCCATAACCTAGAATGAAACTTGTTTTGCTCGATTCGCACGCGCTCATTCATCGCGCGTACCACGCGGTCCCGCCGAACCTCACCAGTCCAAGCGGCGAACCGACGAACGCAACGTACGGTTTTACGACGACGCTTCTCAAAGTGTTGAGCGACGAAAAACCGGAATTGATCGCGGCAACGTTCGATGTGGGACGCAGTTTTCGCGATATTTTGTACGATGAATACAAAGCGCATCGTCCGCCCCTCGCAAGCGATCTCGCGCCGCAACTCGCGCGCTCGCGCGATGTCGTTGACGCGTTCGGAATTCCCGCGTTCGGCAAAGACGGGTACGAGGCGGATGATTTGCTCGGCACGCTCGCGCGCCAGGCAAGCGCGCGCGGCGACATCGAAGTCGTGATCGTTACCGGCGACTCGGACACTTTTCAACTGATCACGCCGCGCGTGCGCGTGCTCACATTCGGGCGGCAAATCGGCGAAACGATTGTGTACGATGAAGCCGCGGTGATCAAACGCTACGGCTTGCAACCGCGCCAACTGATTGATTTCAAAGCGCTCAAAGGCGATCCGTCCGACAACGTGCCAGGCGTTCATGGGATTGGCGAAAAGACCGCGACGAAATTATTGCAACAATTTGGATCGCTCGACAACATTTACGCGCGGCTCGATGACGTTGACGCGCGCACGCGCGAGAAACTCCGCGCGGGCAAAGACGCCGCATACGCGAGCAAAAAATTGGTAACGATTGTTACCGACGCGCCGATCCAATTCGATCTCGACGCGTGCCGCGTCGCGCAAATCAATTACGAACGCGCGAGCGCGCTGTTCCGCGAACTCGGTTTTCGCAGTTTGTTGAATCGCTTACCCGGCAACGCGCGCGTCGAAACAAACACGCCGGCGCGCGATGCCATCGCGCCGGAAAATTATCACACGATCGACACGCTCGCCGCGCTTGATCAACTTGTCGCGCGGCTCGTGTCGCTCGACGCGATCACGGTGGATGTCGAAACGACCGGCACAAACGCGATGCGCGCCGAGTTGGTCGGCATCGCGATTGGCGCGGGCAAGGGCGAAGCGTACTACGTCCCAGTGAGCAGTGAACAGCCACCAGTTTCCAGTGGACAAATGTCGTTCGATGCGCCAAGTTCTGCAACGCAACACGCGCGGCTTGCGACGCGTGATGTGATCGCGAAACTGAAACCGATTTTTGAAAACGCGCGCATCGCCAAGTACGCGCACAATTCAAAATACGATGCGCTCGTCCTCGCACAAGCCGGAATCGAATTGCGCGACATTACTTTCGATTCGATAATCGCCGCATACTTGATCGAACCAAGCACGCAATCCATCAGTCTCAAAAATCTCGTCGCGACGAAATTCGGCGTCGAGATGACCGAGATTGACGCGCTGATCGGCAAAGGCAAAAATCAAATTTCGATGGCGCACGTAGAGGTCGCGCAAGTGTCGCGCTATGCGTGCGCCGACGCGGATTTCACTTTTCGATTGGTCGAGCATTATCAACCGCAACTCGCGCCGCACGGCGTCGAAAAACTTTTTCGCGAAATCGAAATGCCGCTCGTGCCGGCGCTGATCGAAATCGAACGCACCGGCGTTTTGCTCGATCTCGATTTTTTGCGCGCGATGTCGAGCGACCTGGCGCGGCGATTGTTTGAACTCGAAAAACAAATTCAAGGAATGGTCGGCGCGCCGATCAATGTCGCGTCGCCGCAACAACTTGCGGACGCGCTCTTTACCAAATTGCAATTACCGGCGGCGAACATTTCGCGCACGCGCACCGGCAAAATTTCTACCGCCGCCGATGTGCTGGACGCGATGCGCGACGCGCACCCGGTCGTGCCGTTGATTCTCGAACATCGCGAACTCTCGAAACTCAAAGGCACGTACGTGGACGCTCTGCCCGCGCTCGTGCATCCGCGCACCGGGCGCGTGCACACGAGTTACAACCAAACCGGCACCGTCACCGGGCGCGTCTCATCGTCCGATCCGAATTTGCAAAACATTCCGATTCGCACCGAGCTGGGTCGCCAGGTTCGCCGCGCGTTCATCGCGCCGCGCGGCAGTAAATTGATCAGCGCGGATTATTCCCAGGTTGAACTGCGAATTCTCGCGCACATCACGCGCGATCCGGGTTTGCTCGCGGCGTTCGAGCGCGGCGAGGACATTCACGCCGCGACCGCCGCGAAATTGTACAGCGTCCCGCTCGATCAAGTTACGTCTGAAATGCGTCGCGTCGGCAAAGCGATGAACTTTGGCATCGCATACGGCATCACCGATTTTGGCATCTCGGCGCGCACCGGCTTGTCGCACGCGGAATCGCGCGAATTGATGAATAATTATTTCACGCAATTCGCCGGCGTGAAAGAATACATCGAAAACACCAAACGCGAAGCGCGCGCAAATGGGTACGTGCAAACATTGCTAGGACATCGCCGCTATTTTCCCGAATTGAAAAACGCGGCGGGTGGCAATGTCGCGGCGCGCAACTCCGCCGAACGCGAAGCGATCAATCATCCGATTCAAGGGAGCGCCGCCGACATTATCAAAATCGCGATGATTCATTTGCACAATGAATTGCTCGCGCGCAAACTGAAATCGCGAATGACGTTGCAAGTGCACGACGAGTTGGTGATCGAATGTCCCGATGACGAGTTGAAGGTCGTCGCGCCGCTCGTGCGCGCGGCGATGGAAAACGCGTATTCGCTCGAAGCAAAACTCAAGGTGGATGTCGCGGTCGGACCGAATTGGGATGAAGTTAAATAGTCGGCGCGTCGGCGCGATTTTCGCGATCATCTTTTTTTTGCTTTGCCTTGCGTCGGTCAAAACGAAACCGGAATCGTGGAACGACATTGCGCGCGTCGCGAGCATCGAGTCGTTGGTCGAGCGCGGAACATGGGCGATTGATGAATCCGCGTGGGTGGATCGCACCGCCGATAAAGTTTTTCTCGGCGGAAAATTTTATTCGGATAAACTACCGCTTTTGTCGATCATCGGCGCGGGCGTGTACGCGATGTTGCGAAATACGTTCGGCGCATCGCTCGCGCCAGATTGCGCGCGTTGCGCGTACGCGCCGCTTGTGTTGATCCTGGTTTCGCTCCCGGTCGCGTTGACGCTCTGGCTTTTTTTTGATTTCGCCGCGCGGCAAAATGTTCCGGTGTGGGCGGCGACACTTGGCACCAGCGCGCTCGGCACGGGGCCGATGCTGTTGCCGTACGCGCTCGTGTTGAATCATCACGTCCCGGCGGCGAGCGCGCTGTTCGCAAGTTTTTATTTTTTGTGGCGCGGGCTTTCCAGCCCGCACGGGCAAACTAGAAAGTTTGCGCCACTTGCCGCCGGCTTTTTCGCCGCGCTCGCGATCTCATTCGACATTCCGTCCGGGATCATCGCGGCGAGTTTGTTCGGCATCGCACTCGCGCGTTATCGAATCGACGCGATTTATTTCGCGCTCGGCGGCGCGCTTCCATTCGCGCTCACCGCTCTGCTCGATTACCAGATCGCGGGGACGATCATCCCGGCGTACTTGATTCCCGAAGGGTACGCTTATCCTGGGTCGGAATTTCCGGCGATCATCGGCGGCAACGCGGGCACGCCGGACGATTACGCGGCGTACGCGTTTCGAATGTTTCTCGGTGGTAAAGGATTGTTCGCGTACAATCCACTGCTCCTGTTCGCGTTTGTAGGCGCGATGCGCGTCGCGTTCACATGCGAAAATTTATTGCGAATCGAAGGCGCGTGGATCGCGCTGGGCTTTAGCGCGTTGTGCCTTTATCTCGCGCTGGGCACCGGCAATTTCGGCGGCAACGCGTACGGCGAACGCTGGTTCATCCCGGCAATCCCAGTTTTGTTTGCATTTATTTTTTTCGCGCCGCCGTTGAATTTGGAAATTGGAAATTGGAAGTTGGAAGTTGGAAGCGACTCGACGCGCCAAGCCCTCCAATATCTAACAACAATGCCCGCGTGGTTTTTATTCGCGTCCGCGCTCGTGCTTTCGATTTTTTCGTCACTTCAAGGCGCGCAAGCGCCCTGGCAAGATATTTTACCGCCGTTGCAAATGACGCGCAGTTCGCAATTGCCGATTTTCGGATTGCGCTGGAATGTGCGGTTGCCCTAATCTAACTTCAGAATGAGAATACGGACGAATGAAAAATAACTCACTCTATTTTTCGAAAGCAGATT
>JACRPR010000046.1 GCA_016223105.1 Chloroflexota bacterium
CCGAAGGGTTTTCGGAAACCCTTCGGGTCTCACTCTTCCACCCCATTCATAATCACCTTGCCGGAATTTCCACTCCGCATCACCGCGAACGCTTGCTCAAATTCCGTGTAATGAAACCTGTGTGTGATCACCGGGCGAATGTCCAAACCGCTGAGCAACATTGATTGCATCAAATACCAGGTCTCGTACATTTGACGACCATAAATTCCTTGAATCGTCAACATATTGAAAATGACCTTGTTCCAATCAATCGCGATGTCCTGGGTTGGAATTCCCAGGAGCGCGATCCTTCCGCCGTGACACATATTGTCGAGCATATCGCGCAACGCCGCGCCATTGCCGGACATTTCGAGTCCGACATAGAATCCTTCTTTCATGCCCAATTGACGCTGTGCGTCATGAATACGCTCGTGACGTACATTGACAGTCAGAGTCGCTCCCATTTTCTTTGCGAGGTCCAGTCGATAGGGATTCACGTCAGTCACCACCACATAGCGGGCACCTGCATGTTTGGCTATGGCCGCGGCCATACAGCCGATCGGTCCGGCGCCGGTTATGAGCACGTCTTCACCGAGCACGCTGAAAGAAAGCGCCGTGTGAGTGGCGTTGCCTAGCGAACGCGCCGGCGCGATTGACCCCGACGCCCTTTGTATCTTTGCACAAATGCCGCCGCCCCGCGAGACAATTGCGACATCTGCCGCAAACGATGTGTCCTTCGCCGGACACAACATCGCCGATTTGCAAATCGTGAACGTTAGAGCCCATCGCCGCGACCGAGCCGACAAATTCGTGACCGATTGCCATCGGCACCGGGATTGTTTTCTGCGCCCACGCGTCCCAGTTCCAAATATGCACATCGGTTCCGCAGATCGCGGATTTGTGGACGCGAATTAAAACATCATTGACCCCAACTTCTGGAATCGGAATATCTTCGAGCCACAAACCGGGCTCGGCGAATTTTTTGACGAGCGCTTTCATCATTCCTCCAAGTCGTCAGTCAGCAGTTAGCAGTGAACAGTAAACAGTAAACAGTGAACACTGCCCACTGCCCACTGCTCACTGTTCACTGTCCACTGTTCACTGTTCACTACCCACTGTTCACTTGAACTGCTTGTCTAACCACGTCGCGATATAATCGAACGCGCGCGCGTTCCCGACGTCGGTCGCGAACGAATGTCCCGCGCCTTGCACTTGATACCACTCTTTCGCGCCGGGGATCGCATCGAACACCTGGCGCGTGCTGGAGAATTTGACGACGCGATCCAATTCGGCTTGCACGATCAGCGCGGGCACACGCAGATTGCGCGCGCATCGGAGCGCATCCTGCTTGAGCAACTGCGGGATGCTGTCCGCGCAAATCGCGCGTTGCAAAAATCCCTGGCGTTCCGCGTTGAGCCGCGCGTGCGAATTGGCGAATAAATCTTTGTACGTCACGCGGAATGGAAGATAAATCGGCTTGTGCGTGAATCGTTTTTGCCATTCGTTGAACGCCATCGCCGCGCGATACACGCGCATTTCGCCAGGCGCGATTTCGTCGCGCAGTCGCCCGATGGTCGCGCCCGCGATCACCGCGCGCACGCGCGCATCACGCGCAGTCGCGCAGAGCGACGCGCCGCCGCCGAAACTGTGTCCGAACAACACGATGCGATTGTTATCAATCCCCGGATGCGCTTCGATAAAATCGAGCGCGTGGATCAAATCTTCGACGCACCGATCTTCGGCGATCAAGCCGCGCGTGCCTTCGCTCGCGCCATGCCCGCGAAAATCAAACGTCAGCACGAGATAGCCGCGCGCGCAAAATTTTTCCGGGTAATCGCCAAATTCGCGATGCTCCGACAGCAAGCCGTGCGCGAAAATGAGCGCGGGATATGGCGGTGCGCTCATCGGTTCGTACAACACCCCGCGGATTGTTTCCTGGTGCGTGGATTTGAATTCGATGATTCTCATGGTGTCCTTTGCCGTGGGACGGGCGGCTCGCCCGTCATTCGTGGCAGGCGCGGCTCGCCCGTCATTCGTAGCGGGCGCGGCTCGCCCGTCATTCGTAGCGGGCGCGGCTCGCCCGTCATTCGTAGCGGGCGGCTCGCCCGTCATTCGTAGCGGGCGGCTCGCCCGTCATTCGTAGCGGGCGGGGCTCGCCCGTCATTCGTAGCGGGCGGCTCGCCCGTCATTCGTAGCGGGCGGCTCGCCCGTCATTCGTGGCAGGCGAGCCGCCTGCACTACAGTTTACCGCAAAAATTCCGCGTCCACTTTGGCGTAATTTCTGCCGATCGGTTTTGCCGGTTCCGCCACGCGATGTTGTTCGACAAAACGCAAAACGTGCGCGAACGCTTTTTCTTTGCTAAAATCTTCGAGCGCGAGATGTCCACCGCGCGGCAACCAAACCATTTCCTTGTCCGGGGATCCGATCCGCGCGTGAAATTCTTCCATCGAATTTGCCGGGACGGTGCGATCATTGCGCGCTTGGATCAGCACCGCGGGCGCGCGCACATCGGGTAAATCGCTGTGCAAGTGCGGCAGAAAATCGGCGATTAAACTCGCGGCGGCGCGCGTGGGATACTCGGAATAGTTCGGGTGATTTTCTAAAATGCTTCGATCTTCGGTGTCGTTGCGCGCGCGATTTTTTTGGATCGTGGGGAACACATCAAACAGAAACGGAAAAAGTTTGAACCAGGTTTTGAGCGGCGAACGGATCGAAAATGGCGTCGCAATCGCGACGACGCCATTCACCGCGCGATGCGCCGCCAAATGCAACACGAGCGCGCCGCCCATCGAAAGCCCGATCGGAAAAATCGCGTCGCACGTTTCCGCGAGTTGATCGTACGCGGCAGTCGCGCTCGCATACCAATCGCGCCAACGCGTGGGGATCAAATCGCGAACCTGGGTCGCGTGACCGGCGAGCGCAGGCGCACGCACAGTGTAACCGTGTTGCGCCAAGCGTTCGCCGAGTCCGCGCATTTCGTACGGCGTGCCGGTGAATCCGTGAATCAACAAACAGCCGATCCGATTGCCGGGGAAATGGAACGGTTCGGCATTGGGCAGATAATTTGGCATCAGCGCCTCCGGGAAAATTATACCACAATCGCGCGCGGTACAAAAACGCAGAGACGTTACGATGCAACGTCTCGATGCGCGCGCGGCACAAAAATATAGAGACGTTGCAATGCAACGTCTCTACAAAAAATCAGCGAACGGTGTTAGCGCAAGCCGGCAAACAAATCTTTTTCGCGGCGCGGTTTTTTGTTCAAGCGCGTGGCGACGAGCGAATAGTATTCGGAATCCCATTGCGCGTGGCGTTCTTTCGTCAACCAGCGCACCATATCGCTCGAGTCACTGCGTTGGCAGTACAACGCTTTGGAGATCGCGTTCGTGTGCGCGGACACATCGAGAATGGTTGTAATGTTTTTATCCGGCACCGCCATCACGCCTTCGATGCCCCAGCGTTCGACCATACTTTGCGGCAGGACGCAATAGTACAATTTTTGCGGCGCGTACGTCCCCAGCCCTTCGCGAAAATGATGCGGAAATTTTGTCGGGTCGCCCGCGCTGTGAAACGCCGCAGTCGCGACGCGGCTGACGATTTGATGTTCGATGTCGCCGGAAATTCCATCGGAACCGAACGTGATGATCACTTGCGGCTCAAGTTCGCGAATCAAGCGCACGAGTTGATCTTCGATCACGAGCGGATCAATCTTGTCGAGATTGCCGGGCAAGACATCGAAATAACACGCGCGGCGAATCCCGGTCGTGCGGCAGGAGCACAAGCGATCGCGCGGACCATGCGTATGGGGGATGATGTTGAGTTGCGCGCCATCGCCATTGCCCGGCGCGCGCGCCGCGCGCGTCGTCGTTACGAGTGAAACCTGGACGCCTTCGCTGGCGTATTTGGCAAGCGTGCCCGCGGGACCAAACGATTCATCTTCGGGATGGGCAAAGACCGCGAGCAGGGCAAGTTTTTCTCCGTTCAAACTATGTTCGCGCAGAGCGGAGGATGCGACATTGAGACGCGCCATTATGCCACCTTCTTTTCCAGTTCACGCGTCTTGAGCGACCGCGCGATTTCTTTTTGCGCCGCGCGAAAACGCGCGATCAACTCAGATTCATTTTCTTTGTTGAGCGTGGTCAACACAAACTTGGTGCAATTCGCGCACCCGCCGCGTTCGCGAAAACGGCGCGCGTCACAGGTAACGCATCCGTTCACGCGCACCATCACCAATGCAAACGCGAGCGCGTCGGGATGCGTTTCCGGCAGTGCCGCGAGGCGCGTCGTCAACTCGCGCCATTTATCGCCGCGCAAATGTTTGAGCGCGGACACCGCCCAATGGGCAAACAGAAATTCAGTTCGGGTTTTCAAAACGGACCTCAAGTTCATTATCGCCGGAATTGTATGCAATGGCGATTAGAAAAACGTAAGAAAAGCAAGGCGCGTGTTAGAACGCCGTTTGAGAAAATAAAACTCGCTGAAGGATTTATAATTTTGATTCTATCTTGATTTGTAGAAAATGCCAAGCCCGCGCGCAAGCCAAAAAATCCAAGACCCTTCGGGTTTGATCATTAATCGCTCCAGCAAGCCGGCAGATCTGAAACTCGCTTAAAGAATTGATATTTGAACCTCGAAATCAATGCCGGGTTAAGATAAAAGTAGTATAGTGGAATAACTTGGAACGGAGATTCTTGGCGCATCCGAGGACGACCGATTCCAAGCAGTCTAGTTCGTAGGAGAACAACCCATGGTTTACGTTAATGTTCGAGCAACGGTACCTGATTATGCCAAATGGCGCACAACGTTTGACTCGTTTGCGAATTTGCGTAAGGACGCCGGCGCGACAGGGATCAATCAAATTTATCGCGATGTGGAAAATCCCGGTACCGTCACGGCAATTATGGAATGGAACACGGTCGAAAAAGCTCGCTTGCATCTTGCCGATCCAAAGACGCAAGAAGCGATGAAGAGCGCAGGCATCACCGGCGCGCCCGAAATCCGCTTTTTGAATCACGCGTAATTCGGACAGATTAGTCGGTGAATGGATAAATCCATTCACCCCGCCACATACAGACCCGAAGGATTTTCGCAAAGCGAACCCTTCGGGTCTCTTTTTTTTTCACGACGCACTTTTCCTCCGCGCTCGCATCATACAACCGCCGCTATTCTTTTGGGTAGGGCTGAATGATTTTCAGATTTGGAATCGCCGCATAATGTTTCTGGTTGAAAGTGTAAAGGGGTGCGTCAAGCGAAACTGCAAGTTGCCCGATCAACGCATCAAAGATGCCAACACTATGGCTGAGATAGTAACGCGCAAACACGGACAATGCCGCGTCACAAATTTGCGGCGAGGGCCAAGCAATCGCATACGCGCTGAGCGTTTTTTCCAAACGCTCTTGCTCGATTTTATTTTTGCATCCTTGAACAAGTTCCATCACGACGTAGCCGGGCAGAACGATTTGTTCGTTGCGCGTGGTCACCCATTCCAGCGCGGGAGGATATTCGCGGAACAGATCAACCATCACGTCAGTATCCAGGAGCAACATACTTATCGCCGCCTTTGCGCCTGTTCACGCAGTTTGCGCGCAAATTCCGCGCTATCGCCAATGTCGTCGCGATCTTTCCATATTCCGATCAAGCCCGATTCGAGCAAGGCGCGCGCGGTTAATGGCGGACGCTCCCCCGGCGCGGGTGCGTCTGGCAACACGATCATTTCGACCCGTTGCCCTTTACGGAACGGCAAACCGGTAATGAGAATCTCGCCATCTTTTTCGATGACTTGATGAAGACGAATTGCTTCCATTGGTGCCTCCTTTTATTTATTTCCTTCCACAATCGCGATTTCCGCCGCGCGCAAATCATACAACCGATATACGGCGGCGTCAATCGCCGCAAATTTATTTGCGCGCGATTTTAACACGAACGGCAACGCAGGTCAAAAGCCGCGTTGTCAATTCGCGCCGAACGCGGTAAAATGGCGGCACTGTCATTGCGAGCGGAGCGAAGCAATCCCCGCGTTGTCGGTTGGAGATTGCTTCGCTTCGCTAGCAATGACAATCCACCCGGTGCAAACAGATATGCAATTCAAAAACTATATCGGCGGCAAGTGGATCGAATCGCGGAGCGGCAAAACATTTGCGAGCCACAATCCGGCGAACGGCGAATTGATCGGCACACTACAAGCGTCCGACACGCGCGATGTGGACGACGCGGTGAACGCGGCGAGCATCGCGTTTGAAAAGTGGCGCAAGGTTCCCGCGCCAAAACGCGCGGAATTGATTTATCGCGTCGCGGAAATTTTGCGCGCGCGTAAACAAGAAATGGGCGAACTGCTCACGCGCGAAATGGGTAAGGTTCTGCCCGAAGCGTTGGGCGATGTGCAAGAAGCGATTGATATGGCGCTGTATATGGCGGGCGAAGGTCGTCGCCTCAACGGGATGCTCGTGCCGAGCGAACTGCCGAGCAAGTGGGCGATGGCAGTGCGCGATCCGCTCGGCGTTGTCGCCGCGATCACGCCGTGGAATTTTCCGATCGCGATCCCGGCGTGGAAAATGTTTCCCGCGCTGATCTGCGGCAATACGGTGATTTGGAAACCGGCGAGCGATACGCCGGTGCTTGCCGCGCGAATGATCGAAATTTACGAGCAAGCCGGTTTTCCGCCGGGCGTCGTCAACCTGGTCACTGGTGGCGGCGGCACGGTCGGCGACGCGCTCGTCGCGCATCCCCAGGTTCGGTTGATCACATTCACTGGCTCAACAGATATCGGGCGCGCTGTTTCGATTAAAGCCGCGCAGAATTTGAAACGCGTCTCGCTCGAAATGGGCGGCAAGAACGCGATCATTGTGATGGACGATGCCGATCTCGATCTCGCGGTCGAAGGAATTTTGTGGAGCGCGTTCGGCACGAGTGGTCAACGCTGTACCGCGTGTAGTCGCGTGATCGCGCATCACGCGATCAAAAAACAATTGCTCGACAAACTTGTGCCGCGCACCGCCGCGTTGCGCCTCGGCGATGGCTTGCTCGCGACAACGGATGTCGGTCCGGTGATCAACCATCGAGCCGCGCAAAAAATTCACGAGTACACCGAAATCGCACGCGGTGAAGGCGCGGCGATCCTGGTCGGCGGCGCGATCGCGACCGAGGGCGATCTCGCGCGCGGATCATTTTACCAACCGACGATTTTCGACAACGTAACGCCGACGATGCGCGTCGCGCAAGAAGAAATTTTCGGACCGTCGCTCTCGATCCTCGCGGCGCAATCGCTCGACGACGCGATCGCGATCAATAATCGCACCAACTTTGGACTCTCGACGTCGGTGTACACGTCGAACGTGAATCGCGCATTCGAAGCGATGCGTGATGTAACGACCGGCATTGTGTACATCAACGCCGGCACGATTGGCTCCGAAGTGCAATTGCCCTTTGGCGGCACGCGCGGCACCGGCAACGGACATCGCGAAGGCGGCGGCGCGGTCGTACTTGACACATTTTGCGAATGGAAGACAATCTACGTGGATTACAGCGGACGCTTGCAACGCGCGCAGATTGATACGGATGCGTTAGTCAAAACCGTCTTGTAGTTGAATAGTTGAATAGTTAAATCTGCTACATCGCTGACTATAGACGTGAATCTGGCGCTACAAAACTATCCAACAATGCAACTAACCAACTAAACAACTAACGAACTATCCAACTAACCAACTAACCAACTAAATGACTATACTCATTCACCTCTCCGATCTTCACTTTGGTCACGCGTTCGTTCCCCAAATTGGCGAACTGATTCTCAAAGAGATTGCGGACATTCAACCGGAAATCGTCGTCATCTCCGGCGATTTCACAATGCGCGCGCGGCACAGCGAGTACGCGCAAGCGCGCGCATTTTTGGATCGCATCACGATCCCAGTGTTGACGATTCCCGGCAATCACGATCAGCCGTTGTTCGCGCCGATTGAACGCTTGACACGACCGATGGGGCGTTACGCGAAATATATTCACAACGCTATTGACACGACGCGCGCGACCAGCGGCTGGTTCGTCGCGGGATTGAATGACAATCGTCCGATTCTGCCCGGCGGATTTTGGTCGCGCGATCAGTGCGCGTGGTTGGCGCGCGAATGTGCGAACGCGCCGTGTGGCGCGACGCGCGTGCTCGCGACGCATCATCAACTTGATTGGGCAGGCAAGTGGCGACCGGCGGGAATGTGGTACCCAGCGCGCGCGCGCGAATTTCTCGCGCGGTGCGGCGTCGAACTCGTGTTGAACGGGCACACGCACATTCCCGGCGCGATCCAAACGCGCGAAGGCATCGTCATCGCGCGCGCGGGCACGGCGACGAGCAATCGCACGCGGTACGGACAATCGAACAGTTACAATCTGATCACGCGCGACGAAAAACAAATTTCCGTTTTCGTGCGCCGATATGATGAACGCGCGCATGCGTTTATCGCGGAACGCGCGTTTACGTTCGCGCGGAACGATAAATTCGTAAATCGTAATTCGTAATTCAAAATTGCGAATTATGAATTACGAATTACGAATTGGATAAATATGGACATACAAAAAATCGTGCTGATTTGGCCCGGACGCGAAGGACGCATTTTTGGCAAAGCGCCTGGGTCGCCGTACACATTGATGCGGCTCGCGAGTCTCGTGCCGGATGAAATTCCGGTGGAGATTTGGGACGAAGATTTGGGCGCACTGCCGATGCATCGCGTTGACGCGCGTACGCTCGTCGGCATCACGAGCAAGACGTTGACGATTGAACGCGCGCAAAAAATCGCGATGGACGCGCGGGCGCGCGGCGCGCGCGTCGTCATCGGCGGCACGCACGCGACATTAAGCCCGGAAGAAGTAACCCAATGGGCGGACGTTACCGCGGTCGGCGAAGGTTATTACACATGGCCCCAAATCATTCGCGACGCGATGAATGATCGTCTGCAAAAAGTGTACACGGACGAGAGTTGGGCGAATCTCGCCGGCGTCGCGACGTTGAGCGACCGCGTGATCGCAATGACGCACGAGCATCGCGATTACTGGACGCCGTTTATGGAGATCACGCGCGGCTGTCCGCGCGATTGTCACTTTTGCACCGCGATTCGCGTGAGCGGAAAAATTATGCGCCATCGCCCGATTGACGAGGTGGTGGATGAAATTGAACGCCGGCGCATCAAACGCTTTTTTCTCACCGATGATAATTTCGGTTTGAATTTTCGCACTGCTCCCGATTACATTGTCAAACTTTTTGACGCGCTCGCAAAACTGAATTTGAACGGTTGGACCGCGCAAGCCGAAATGATGGTCGGTAATTTCCCGGAATTGTTGGCGATGGCGCGGCGCGCGCACCTCGATAAATTTTTCATCGGGTTTGAATCGATCAACGCCGACAATCGCCGCGACCTGGGCGGCAAGAGCAAGGGCGGCATTGAGGAATACAAACGCGTCATCAACACGGTGCACGCACACGGCATCGGCGTCGTCGGTTTGTTCGTCCTGGGATTGGACGGCGACACGCCGGACGTTTTTGAAAACACCTGGAACTTTGTGCGCGCGAGCGAACTCGACGCGGTCAGTTTTACGATTATGACACCGTATCCTGGAACGGAATTGCGCCGCGAGTACGTCGAACAAGGTCGCTTACTGCCAAACATATCCTGGGACAAGTACGACACCGCGCATGTCGTCTTTCAACCCAAGCACATGTCGGTCGAGCAATTGCGGCGTGGGTACGATTGGATTTGTCGCCGCGCGTACGCGTCGCTCGAAATTGCCGCGCGCGGCGCGCGCGCGTTGCGCCGGCATCCGTTGCATCAATATCAACGTCGCGCGTTTTCGAGTTTCAGCACCGACGTTGCTTATCGTCAAACCGTGAGTTACCGCGACCGCGAACCGGATTTTCGCTGGCGCACGCCGGCGCGATTGAATCTTACACCTCAACTGTAGGACGCGCGCGAATTTTTTTTCCGGCAATCGGTTATGTGTTGCTCGATTCAATCTGCACAAGCGAGGTCAAAATGAAAACACGTTGGATGCTTGTTGTTCTGCTGACCATCATTGCTACCGGTTGCGCGTCCCCAACACCGACGGCAACACCTCTGCCTACGGCAGTTCCACCGACGGCAACGTTGGTCCCGCCAACCGCAACACCGACATTCACGCCCACTGCAACGACAATCCCGACAAACACGCCCACATCTACGCCAACACTAACGCCCACGCCTTCGATCACGCGCGTCGAGTTGAGCGAAGCAGAACGGCGCGGCTTGGTGCGCGTCGCGATTATGGGAAACGGATTGACTGCGGTGCGCGTCGCGGTGCAATCCGCCACGCCCGAACCGCTCGAGGTGATGTTGTTCATCGGCACATTTCTCGTCGCGGACAATCCCGAGGTTCAAGATATGCTTGTCCGCGCGACGCAAGCGATGCCGCTCAGATGGTGCCGCGCAATCCCGATTTGAGCGCGTTGATCAACTTGCCGGATTTTACCAAAGAACCGATCCGTGTTCAGCAATTTGCGATTTGGACGATCACCGACAATCCCGCGCGCGACGCGTATATGCCGGTGTCCGACGCGCAAACGTCCGGCGGACCCATGACCGCTGAATTCACGCGCATTCGCGAACTCTTTCTGCTTGCCAAGATTCAACTCGCCAAGTAAAAAGCGTTCCAATAGGAACGCGGGCGGATAAACGCGGCGCAAATTTATATAAATTTTTTTATAAAAATTCTACACCCGCGCCCGCCAAAAAATTGACGCCTCCCATCGTCAATGCTATAATATCCGCGTTCCAACTTCCAATTTCCAATCTCCAAACATAGGAGGCACGTCTTGCGCGTTTTACTGATCAACCCACGCTTTCAACTTCCGATTGATACCCGCACCACCCCGCATCTCGGCATCGCGTATCTCGCCGCCGTGAGCGAGCAACGCGGCGACGAGGTGCGCGTATTTGATATGGACATCGAAGAGGTCAAACTGACCGATTTTGTGCGCGACTATCAGCCCGACATCGTTGGCATCACGAGCAACACACCCCAGGTCAAACAAGGGTGGCACGCCGCGCGCGAAATCAAATCGGTGCTCGACGTGCCCATCGTGCAAGGCGGTCCGCACGTTTCCGCTCTGCCCGAAGAAGCTCTTAATCATTCAGACAGTGTTGTAATTGGTGAGGCGGAATCCATATGGAATGAAATATTGCGGGACGTTGAAAAAGGAGAGTTAAAACCCATCTATCATTCGAATAATTTAATCGAAATGACCGGTATGTCCATTCCACGCAGGGACCTTCTTGATAGAGAAATGTATGTATCATGCTTCAATACCATCCAGGCAACACGCGGCTGTCCTTTCAATTGCGGATATTGCGCCAACAGCTCGCTTACAAAAGTATTCGGGAGAAAGGTGAGAAAAAGGTCTGTTGAAAACTGCCTGGAAGAATTGAAAATGGTGAAAAA
>JACRPR010000047.1 GCA_016223105.1 Chloroflexota bacterium
CTTGACGACCCTTCGGGTTTTAGTAGGAATAACTTTGCAAAAAAATCACGAACTTGTCCCGGGCGCAGACCCGGACAAGGACTGTCTTCCCCCAACCTCAGATTCTTCTGAAGAAACGGACGGTGCTGACGAGCAAGTAGCCATCTGGAGCGCGGCTGGAGTCAACGACAATGAGTTAGCAGACATGGCATTACCCCAACGCGGCGCACCGTCGCGATTCCTCGAACGCGTGATGCTCATCGTCGAACGACCGGTCAATTGGATTGTCGGCGCGCCGCAAGTGAATCCGTTTTACTACACCGGACCGATCGCGATCTTTTTGTTTGCCGTTATTTCTATCACCGGAATCTTCCTCGTTTTGTTCTTCCAAGTCGGCTTTGATTCGTCGTACCTGTTTATCTCGCGCGTCGAGCATCAGCCGCTCGCGCGCATTGTGCGCGCGGCGCATCGCTACGCGTCCGACGCGTTCGTGATCGTCAGCATTTTGCACGCGTTACGTTTGCTGGCGCAAAATCGGTTTCGCGGCGCGCGCTGGCTCGCGTGGGTGTCCGGGATCGCGATGGTATTCCCGGTGTGGCTCGCCGGTGTTACCGGCTATCAACTGATCTGGGATGAACGCGCGCTCGCGATCACGGTCGCGTTCGACAACATTCTGCGGCGCGGCGCAATGTCCGCGCCGAATTTGCTCGCGGCGGAGGGCAAGGGCAACGATTGGATTTTTATCATGATCGTTTTGCTCGCGCATCTGTTGTTGTCCGCGTTGATCGGCGTCGCGATCTGGGTGCATCTCGCGCGGCTGAATCGCGCCAAATGGTTGCCGGAAAATTATTGGCTGATCGGTCTCACGGTCGTCGTGCTGGGCGTTTCGATTTTCGCGCCGGTCGGAATGGTCGCGAAAGCGAACTTGCAACGCGCGCCCGGTTCATTCCCGATCGATCTGTTGTATTTATTTTATTTGCCCGCCGCGTTCGATCCGATTTTCAATTCGACCTGGGTGTGGATCGGTTTGATCGCGTTCGTCGCGCTGTGCGGTCTTTTGCCCTGGTTATCGTTTCGCAAAACTGCTTCGCCCAAAATCGCGATTGACAAAGCGCAATGTACCGGTTGCACGCTCTGCGCGGTGGATTGTCCGTACAAAGCGATCACGATGGAACCGCGCACCGATGGACGCCCGCACAAATTCATCGCGATTGAACATCCCGATCTGTGCGTCGCGTGCGGCATTTGCATCGGCGCGTGCGACGGCAACGCGATCGCGCTCGGCAATGTTTCGACGCCGACAATTTGGAACGCGGCGATGACGCGACTCAAGCACGCGCCGCGCGCGGAGATTGTGTTGACGTGCGAACGGCACGCGGTCAACGGCGCGCAAAAATTTTTGAGCGGCGATGCGAATGTCCAAGTGATCGCTCTGCCGTGCGTCGGAATGATCTATCCCGATCTCGTCGGTCGGATTCGGCAAGCCGGCGCGCGCGCCGTGCGCGTGATCGGCTGTCCGCCGGAAGATTGCGCGAATCGCGAAGGCAACGCGTGGGCGGAGGGGCGCATCACGCGCCAACGTTTGCCGCGTTTACGCAAACAGTACGACGACGAACCGATCGCCCTGCTTTGGATCGCGCCGGATACCTTCGCCAATTTTTGGTGCGACCGAAATTTTTTCCACGGACAAAAAGGATCACGGAATTTTTTATATATTCGTGTTCTTTTGTATCTGGGGGAAGATATTGTCGAAGGTATTACGTAAGGGAATCGTTAGACGCGAAAATTTTAACGCAATCCTGATGGACAAATCGCGCAACCGGCGATACAATTTGTGTGAGAAGAAAATGATGCATTCGATTCAGTCTAGTGACCCATTGACCTGCTTGTGTCCGAGCGCGAAGATGCTTCGCGCATTTTGGCATTGAGCAGATGATTTCGGATTCGATTTGATTTTGCGAAACTCATCGCGAGCAATGCCGCGATGAGTTTTTATTTTGCGCCGGGCAAATTTCCAATTTGCCCTACTCACAAGGAGATCACAATGAACGAACCCCTCACGCGCGTTGATCATTCCGCGTTGCGCGTCAATCAAGCAGTAATAATTTTGCTGTCGCTGATCGCATTCATTTTCGACATGCCGGCGTTGGTCGCGCTCGTCGGCGCGGTGATGGTGAGCGGGACTGCGCTGAAGCAACCGGGTTTCAAATTCATTTACGCCGGATTTTTGAAACCGCGCGGCATCGTCAAGCCGAATGTGCTCGCGGACAATCCGCAACCGCACGTTTTCGCGCAAGGAATGGGCGGCGCGGTATTGGCAATCGCGGTGATCGCATTTTTGCTCGATGGCGCGCTGATCGGTTGGGCGTTGACCTGGTTGGTGATCGCGCTCGCCGCGCTCAACCTGTTTGCCGGTTTTTGCGCGGGCTGTTTCATCTACTACTGGCTCGCGCGGTTGCGCTTGCCCGGTTTTGACGCGCAACCACCCGCAAATACATTTCCGGGAATGCGCCCATCGCAAAAGGCGGGCTGATGGAAATTGTCATTCGATTTTTCATCGCGATTTTGATCGTCGGCTTCGGCGTCGCTTTTTATCTCGCGATTTCCCGGTTGCGGCTCGCGGCATTGCGCCGCGCGAATCAATCGCGCGTGAATCTCGGCTTGGATGATTTTCGCATCGGCGTCCCGGCGATTCTGTATTTTACGACGCCGGATTGCGCGCCGTGCCGCACCGTCCAAGCCCCGGCAATCGAAGAATTGCGCGCGCAGTTTGATGATCGTTTGCAAGTGATCAAGGTGGACGCGTCGGAACGCATTGACCTGGCAAATTCCTGGGGCGTGCTGAGTGTGCCGACAACGTTTATCATTGACGCGCACGGACAACCGCGCCACGTCAACAACGGCGTCGCGTCCGCGGCGAAACTGCGCCAGCAACTGCGCGAGTTTGCCGGGCTGAGCGAGCCGCGCGATGCGGCGCGCCAGGTCGCGGCGGAAAAATTGATCACGCCGGCGTAAATGAGCAGCCCCGCAGAAAAAAATTCTGCGGGGTTTTTGTTTCGGTGGAACTCTTCCCGCGCGTTTGGCGTCTTATCACCAGGACAAGAATTTTTGTGGCGCGGGCGGCTCGCCCGCCGTTCAATTGCGGGCGAGCCGCCCGCGCTACATTGCCCCGCGCCCGGCTTTGTGCTAAAATGTTTGCAGAGTGTTGGACAAATTGAAAATTTGCCCAACAAGGAGACGCCAAAATGAAATCACCTCTCGGTTGGTTTTGGGAACATCGCGTCGCAATGTCGCTCGCGTTGCTTGCCCTCCTCGTTCTCGTAATGTTCGGCGCGATGTACTATGTCGCGAATCTTCCCCGTTTTGTTCTCGATCAGCAACAGACACTTGTGTACAGTCCCGCGCGATTTGCGCCGGAAAATCCGGGTGCGTTGCGCGTCGTTGTGCGCGATCAAAACAACAACGCGCCGGTCGCGAATGCGAATGTGTCCGTTCTGCTCGCGCCAAAATCCGGCGGCGCGACGCAAACGCTCTACACCGGCAAGACCGATGCGCGCGGCACTGCACCGGTCGCGTTCACCGTCCCCGCGAACGCGGCGCGCGATTCGAACCTGATCATCGAAACGAGTTCAACCGTCGGGCGCGATCGGATCGAAAAAGCGATTGTCGTGCAACGCAATTACAAAATTCTCGTTACGACTGACAAGCCGCTCTATCAACCGGGACAGTTGATCCATTTGCGCGCGCTCGCGCTCGGCGCGTTGGATCGCGCGCCGGCAAAAGAGCAAGACCTGGAATTTTTGATCGAAGATCCCAAAGCGAACAAAATTTATCGCAAGACGATCAAGACCTCCGCGTGGGGCATCGCCTCGCTCGATTTTCAACTCGCGGAAACGTTGAACGCGGGCGCGTACAAAATCACCGCGAGCATCGCCGATGTGAAATCGGAAAAGACGGTAACGGTCAAGCCGTACGTTCTGCCGAAATTCAAAGTCGCGGTCGAGACCGAAAAAAGTTTTTACCTGCCCGGCGAACGCGTGACCGGGCGCATCCGCTCCGATTATTTTTTCGGCAAGCCGGTTTCGAAAAGCGATGTTACGATCAAGGGCATCGTGTATGACATCGCGCGCGCGGAAACGATCAATCTCACCGGCAAGACCGATGCGGACGGCGTGTATGCGTTCGCGTTCAATCTGCCGAATTATTTTGCCGGCACCGGACTCGACAAAAATCGCGCCGATTTCGCGCTCGAAGTTTCCGTAACCGATCAAGCGAATCACACCGAGCAAACTTCGCTCGCGTTGCCGGTTGCACGCGATCCGATCATCGTTGACGCGGTCGCCGAAAGTGGACGCCTCGTCGCGGGCGTCGAGAACATTGTGTACATTTTGACTTCGCTCCCGGATGGTTCGCCGCTCGAAGCCAATGTCACGATTGCGAATCTCGGCGTCAATGTGAGCACCGGCAAGTACGGACTCGCGGAAATCAAAGTTACGCCGCAACGCGGTAACACAAATCTTTCGATCACCGCGCGCGATGCGAAAGGACGTTCCGCCACGCGCGCGTTGACGCTCGCGAGTGAAACGACGAACACGCAAATTTTACTGCGCCCCGATCGCGCGACGTATCGCGTCGGCGAGACGATGAAACTCGACGTGCTTTCGTCCGGCGGCGTCGGCACGGTGTACCTCGACATCATCAAAGAAGCGCAAACGATTTCGACGCGCGCCGAAGACGCGGTGAGCGGACGCGCGACGATCAACATTGATGTCAGCGCGGAATTGATCGGCACGCTTCAACTGCACGCGTACCATGTCGAGCGCGATGGCACGATCACGCGCGATACGCGCGTCGTCGTGATCGAAGCGCCGACCGATTTGAAAATCGCGATCAAAGCCGACCGCGAGGTGTATCGCCCGGGCGACACATCGAAAATAAATTTCAGCGTAACCGATGCGAGCGGCAAGGGCGTGCAATCCGCGCTCGGTGTGAGCGGCGTGGACGAAGCCGTGTTCGCGCTCGCGGAGCAAGACCCAGGATTTGCAAAACTGTATTTCCTTTTGCAAAAAGAATTGCTCGAACCGAAATACCAGGTCAAGGGATTTTCGCTTCCCGAAGTGGTCGCGCCGGACGCGCCGAAAGATCAACTTGTGCGCGCCGCGCAAGATCAATCCGCGCGCGCCGCGTGGTCCGCCGCGCCCGCATCGAGTTTCGGTTTGCAAGTTAATTCGCAACCGGAAAAACAACAAGCCGCGAAAAAGGCGCAAACCGATGGGCAAAATAATCTGACGAACGTGATCGCGATCGTGTTGTCCGCGCTTCCAATTGCATTCGCGGTTGCGATCTTCCGCCACTTGCATTTGCAAAACATTCTGGGCAAAGCGATGGCGTGGTGGATGGCGGGCTTGATGATTTATTGCGTTACGTCGCCAATGTTGATCGGCGCGCTCGTGGTCGCGGGTGCGTTGCTCGTGCAAGCGAAGTTCGGCGTCATCGTAACTGCCGTGATCGCGATCGCGTGGATCGTCGGCTTGGGCATCCTGGTTGTTTATACGCTGATCAACCGCGAGCCGCGTTTGCAAATCGCGCTCGCATTGCTGGTCGCGTATTTCGTGTTTGTCGGAATGTTGTGGTTTGTGTCGCGGCAAGCGAGCGCGGTGAATGAGTGGTTCGCGCTCGCGGCGATCTTTGCGTACCTCGCGATGCTGGGTTTGATGGTGTTGTTCGGGATCGGTTTGCTCGCGCAAAAACAAGTCACACCGGGCATTGCCGCGATCTTGCTCGCGCTGTTGTTCATTCCGTTGACGATTTTGCTCGCGCTTTTGCCGCAAGCCGGCCCGATGTTGCGCGTGATGGGACATCCTGGTTTATACATTCCGCCCGGTTATTTGATGGGCTGTGCCGCGCCGACCGGCGCGCCGGGGCAAAGCGGAAATTTGTTTCGCGATATCGTGCCGGGTCAGCAATTCGGCGGAATGCAACCGGTTGCCGCGCCGATGCCGACCGCCGCGCCGGTCGCGCGCGAATCTGTGCCGGGAACCGGCGCGACGCAAACCGATGCGCCGCGCTTGCGCCAGTATTTCCCGGAGACCTTGTACTTCAATCCGCAAGTGATCACCGATGAACGCGGCAATGCGTCGCTCGACATCGCGCTCGCGGATTCGATCACGACGTGGCGACTCGCGGTCACCGCGTCATCGCAACGCGGCGAACTCGGCGCGGGGCAAGCCGGGATTCGCGTCTTCCAAGATTTCTTTGTTGATCTCGATCTCCCAATCGCGTTGACGCAGAACGACGAAATTTCGATCCCGGTCGCGATCTACAATTATCTGCCGCAAGCGCAAAAGGTGCGCCTGCAAATCGAAAAGCAATCCTGGTTTTCGTTGCAGGACGCGGAAGAAAAAACAATCACGATTGCGTCGAACGATATTGATGTTGTGTACTTTCGGATCAAGGCGATCAATTTCGGACAACAGAAATTGAAGGTTACTGCGCTCGGCGAAAAAATGTCGGACGCGATCCAGCGCGAGATTCGCGTCTATCCCGACGGCAAGCAGATCGAAGTAACGAAAAGTAATTGGCTCAAGAGTGACACGGAACACATTGTCGAAATTCCCGCGCCCGCGATTGCCGGCGCGTCGCGCATCGAAGTAAAAATTTATCCGGGGATTGTCGCGCAAGCGGTGAACGGTCTCGACAATTTGCTCAAGATGCCCTATGGCTGATTTGAGCAAACGACGTCGGTGACGTTCCCAAATGTTCTCGTGTTGAATTATCTCAAACAAACCAAACAGGCATCCCCCGAAGTGCAGTTGAAAGCGGAAAATTTCATCGCGCTCGGTTATCAACGGTTGTTGACGTTCGAAGTGCCAGGCAACGGTTTCTCGCTCTACGGTCAACCGCCGCCGAGTGTGATGCTCAGTTCGAAAGCCCTGCTCGAATTTAGCGATATGGCGAAAGTGTATCCGGTGGATCCCGCGTTGATCACGCGCACGCGCAATTGGTTGCTCGCGCAACAAAGACCGGATGGAACGTGGACGGCAAGCGCGTCCTGGGATTCGCCCGCGAGCGGTGGCGCGGATCCGCTTCCACTCACCGCGTACGTAACCTGGGCGATTCTCGAAAGTGGATTCAAGGACGATGCGCGCATCACGCGCGCGATAAACTACATCCGCGAAAATTCCGCGCGCGCGACGGATGGGTACGTGATCGCGATGGTCGCAAACGCGCTCGTCGCGTTTGATGCGAACGATGGTTCCGCGCGCGACGCGCTCGCGCGGCTCGAAGCGAACAAGGTCGCGGAGGGCGATACGACGTACTGGGGCACGCAAGTCGGATCGTTCACCGGCGCGCGCGGGAATGCCGCGAGTATCGAGACGACCGCGCTCGCGGCGTATGCGATGATTCGCGCCAAGCAATATCCCGAGTCCGCGCAACGCGCGCTGACGTACCTCGTCCAGAAAAAAGATCCGCGCGGCACTTGGGGTTCGACGCAAGCGACAATCCTGGCTTTGCGCGCGCTGATCCAATCGGTGATCGAATCCGGCGACGCGGTACAAGACGCGACCGTGCGCGTCTCGCTCGACGGCGCGCAAGCGAAACCGATCGTGATCAATCGCGAGAACGCGGGCGTCGTGCAAATGATCACGTTCGACGATGTGAAACCGGGCGCGAACAAAATCGCGTTCAAGGTTGAAGGCAAGGGATCGTTTGCATACCAGGTTTCCACAGCATACTATTTGCCCTGGTCGTTCGTGCCTGCGACGCCGGAGCAGGACAAACTCGTGGACATTCAGGTTCGCTATGATCGCACGTCGTTGTCAGTGAACGACGAGGTCGGCGTGAATGTGAATGTGCGCTTGACGAAAGAGGGCAAAGCGCGCATGACGCTCGTTGATCTCGGCATCCCGCCCGGTTTTTCTGTCGTAACCGAAGACCTGGACGCGGCGGTGAAATCGAAAGCGATCGCGCGATACGAATTGACCGCGCGCCAGATCATCGTGTATCTCGAAGAGTTTGACTCGCGCAAGCCGGTGTCGTTCGCGTATCATCTCAAAGCGAAATTTCCACTGCGCGCGAAAACGCCAAGCTCGACGACGTACGATTACTACAATCCAAACGTGAGCGCGGTGCAAACGCCGGTGGAGTTGACGGTCAAGTAGTTGTCGGACAATCGAGAGTGTAGTAAAATGCCCTGCGAAGATCAGCGATCTTCGCAGGGCGTATTTTGAAAAAATGATTTCACTATGTTCTCCGTTTCCTGGAATGGAACCGTATCTTGAAGATCCTTTATTGTGGCACCAGGTTCATTTTGGATTGATTCACGCGATTCGAACTGCGCTTGTGCCGATGGTCGCGCCGCGCTATTATGTCTCGGTCGAAGAACGAACGTTTATGCTAACCGATCTCCCGGTGATTGATCGCGTGCGCGAACGCTTCCTCGAAATTCGCGCAACCGATAATCACGAACTGATCACCGTGATCGAAATTTTATCGCCGAGCAACAAACAACCGGGTGAGGGCAGGCGACAGTACGAGAAAAAGCGCGAACAGGTTTTTGAAACACTCACCAACCTGGTTGTAATAGATTTACTGCGCGGCGGCGCGCCTCTGCCGATGGGCAAATTGCCGCGCAGTCATTATCGCATTCTGGTCAGTCGCGAGTGGGAACGTCCGCGCGGCGCATTGTATCCGTTCAATTTGCCGGAAGCGCTTCCCGAAATTCCGGTGCCTCTGCGCCGCGGCGAAACCGAACCGACGCTCGCGTTAAACGATCTGCTGATTCAAGTGTACGCCGAAGCGCGCTACGATTTGCGAATCCATTACGATCGCGATCCCGAACCGCCGCTCGACGATGCGAGCGCGCAATGGGCGCGCGCGCAGATCGTTGCGCGCGAACGCTGATGTGCGGATACCGGAATTTTGTCATTGATTTTTTGAAGGAGAAAACACAATGCGAAAAATTTGTGTGATCGGAACGGGGTACGTCGGCTTGGTCACCGGCGCGTGCTTTTCCGATCTCGGGAACCAGGTCGTTTGCCTCGATATCGTGAAGGAAAAAATCGAACGACTCGAACGCGGCGAAATGCCGATTTACGAACCAGGTTTGGAAGAAGTCGTCGCGCGCAACGTCGCGGCGAAACGTCTGGCGTTCACATCGAATTACGCGGACGCGGTGCCGGGCGCGGATTTTATTTTCATCGCGGTCGGCACGCCGTCGGGCGTGGATGGCGAGGCGGATTTGCAATACGTGCGAATGGCGGCGGAAAGTATTTCGGACGCGTTGACGAGTTACGCGATCATCATCAACAAAAGCACCGTGCCGGTCGGCACCGGCGATTCGGTCGCGCAAATTTTGATCGAGCGCGGCAAAAAATCGGGCGTGGATTTCGATGTCGTGTCGAATCCGGAATTTTTGCAAGAAGGATCGGCGGTCTATAATTTTCAACAACCCGACCGCGTCGTGCTGGGTTCGACGAATCACGATGCCGCCGCCCAGGTCGCGCAGTTGTACTTGCCCCTGCGCTGTTCGATTATGATCACCGATTTGCGAACGGCGGAAATGATCAAGTACGCGTCGAACGCGTTTCTCGCGACGCGCATTTCGTTCATCAACGAGATCGCGACAATCTGCGAAAAACTGGGCGCGGATGTGAAAGAAGTCGCCGCAGGGATGGGCATGGACAAACGTATCGGGCGCGCGTTTCTCGATGCGGGTGTCGGGTACGGCGGAAGTTGTTTTCCGAAAGATGTCAAAGCGCTCGCGTGGATGGGCGAAATCAACGGTTGTCATCCGCAGTTGTTGCGCGCGGTGATGGACATCAATCGCGATATGCGCCGGCAGGTGTTGGCAAAGGTGCGCGAACTGCTCGGCGGCGCGCGCGGCAAGACGGTCGCGATTTGGGGCTTGGCGTTCAAGCCGAACACCGACGATATTCGCGATGCGCCCGCGTTCGACATCATTCACATTTTGCAAATGGAGGGCGCGGCGATTCGCGCGTACGATCCGGTCGCGATGCCGAACGCGCAAGCCGCGCTCAAGCAGGTAATGTTTTGCGAAAACGCGTACTGCGCCGCCGAAGGCGCGGACGCGCTCGTGATCGTAACCGAGTGGAACGAGTTCAAGTATGCGGATTGGGCGCGCGTCGGCGCTTCGATGAAACAAAAAATTGTGATTGATGGGCGCAACATTTACGAGCCGGACAAACTGCGCGAGTTGGGCTTTACCTATCGCGGCGTCGGGCGCGGCTACGGCGCATAACTTGGCGCGCGTAAATCGAATCCACCGGCGTGTTCTCCGTGAACGCGCCGGTGGATTTTTTGTGCGCCGCGTGGTTTGACAAACTATCCAAAATAGTTTACAGTGTAAACAAATCTAAACTATGCAAACAAAAGGAGTAAGAACAATGAATAACGATCGGCATGTCGTTTTGGGCGCGCGCGGCGCGGCGGGTAATGCCATCGCGCGCGAACTGATCCAGCAGGGCAAACGCGTTCGCGTTGTCAGTCGCGGCGCAAGCGGAAATTTTCCGGCGCAAGTTGAACAAATGCAAGCGGATGTTGCGAATCGCGACGACGCGCGCCGTGCCTGCGCGGGTGCGACCGTCGTGTATAACGCGACGAATGTGCCGTACCCCGAATGGCTCGAAAAATTTCCGCCGATTCTCGACGGCGTGATCGAAGGCGCGGCGTCTGCGAACGCGAAATTGATTATGGTGGACAATTTGTATATGTACGGCAACGTGGCTGTGCCGCTGACCGAAGATTTGCCGCATCGCGCGGACACGCGCAAAGGCGAACTGCGCGGGCGAATGGCGGACACGCTGATGCGCGCGCACACCGCCGGCAAGGTGCGCGTTGTGATTGCGCGCGGGTCGGATTATTATGGACCCGGTGTGGCGAATGCGCTGGCGAGCGTCGAATTATTTCGCGCGATTCGCGCGGGCAAGCAAGCGATGTGGGCGGGCAATCTCGACGCGCCGCACACGCTCACCTTCGTCAACGATTTTGCGCGCGGCGTCGCGATCCTGGGATCGCGCGATGATCTGCTCGGTCAAGTGTGGCACATCCCCGCCGCCGCGCCGCTCACCGCGCGCCAATTCTTGCAACTCGCGTTCGAGATTGCCGGCAAGCCGGCAAAGATCGGTTGCTATTCGCGAACGATGATGACGCTCGTCGGAATTTTTTCGCCGATGGTGCGCGAGGCGACGGAGATGCTGTACCAATTTGAAAAACCGTTCGTGATGGACACGCATAAATTCGCGCGCGCCGTGCCGGAATTCACGCCAACGCCGCATCGCGACGCGATTCGGTTGACGCTTGATTCGATCCAACCATAAAAAAATTTGGGCGAACATTTTTCGCGATTCCGAAAAATGTTCGCCCCAATCTCTCCCTCACTCAACCTCTTCCACCCTCCCACTCCGCGCCGCGCGATACAACGTGTCAATCACGCGCATATTCCCGCGATCCAATTCTGGCGGATACAACAACGGCGCGCGACTTTGCACGACCTCCGCGAAATGTTCGCACATCAATTGATAGTGATTCGCCGGTTCGGTTTGGATCGTTTCGCGCGTGTCGTCCGCGCGTGTGAGCGTGATCGTTCCCACTCCACCGGTCATTCCCGGTTTGATCGGACGCGCGAGTTCGATGCGTCCTTGCGATCCGACAATCTCCAACATTTCGCGGTACGCCTGCCGAAAGCCGGCATCGAAATGCGCGATCACATCCCCAGGGAAATGCAAAATCCCGGCAAAAATTTCATCCACCTGACTCTGTGCTCCAAACACCGCGCGCGCTTGCACCGCGCGCGGCTCCGCGCCGGTGATCAAGCGCGCCTGGTTCACGCAGTAACACCCGACATCCATCAACGAACCGCCGCCCAAATTTTTTTGCAAGCGAATGTTGTTGAGATCATCAAGCCGAAAACAAAACGCGGCACGAATCACTTGCAGATCGCCAATCGCGCCGCGCGCGAGCATTGCGCGCACGCGCGCGTACTGCGGATGAAAGCGGTACATAAACGCTTCCATCAACACGACGTTATGCTGGCGCGCCGCCGCGATCATTTCGTCCGTTTCCGCAATGTTCAACGCGAACGGTTTTTCGCAAAGAATGTGCTTGCCACATTCCGCCGCGCGAATCGTCCACTCGCGATGCATACTGTTCGGCAGAGGAATATACACCGCGTCAATCTCATCCGATTCGAGCAAATCCGCGTACGATCCGAACGCGCGCGGCACACCCAGGTCGCGCGCCGCGGCGCGCGCGCGCTCACCATCGCGGCTCGCAATCGCGACGGCGATGCCATTGCGCGATTGTTGGATCGCAGGAATCACCGAACGCATCCCGATTTTCGCCGTGCTCAAAATGCCCCAACGTAATTTGCTCATCGTTGCCTCCGTGTGGATTATCGGCTAAACGCGTGATCTGTCAACGGGTATGCGTCTGTAGGGGCGAAGCATTTTTTCGACGGAACTACCGTCGAAAAAATGCTTCGCCCCTACAGATCACCCAAAATCTCAAATTGCGTTATAATGCGCGGCGATATTATTTTCTGGAGGAAACTGTGGCACACAAAATTTCACGACGCAAATTTCTCGCGCTCGCCGGCGCGAGCGGCATCGGCGTCGGCTTGGCGGCGTGTTCGACGCGCGAGACGCCCGCGCCGCTAACGCCGACCGCGCCCGTGACAATGAGCGCGGACGAAGTGGACGCCGCGAGCGAAAAAGCGATCAAAAAATTTATCGCGAGTATCGAGCAGGGATCGCCAACATTTTTTCCGCGCCGCTTGCCATTCAAATTGGAAGGCGCTACCAAAATTTTTGAATTGACGTGTCAGGAAATTTTGGTCGAGATCAAGCCGGACGAAAAAATCCCGGTGCTCAGTTTTAACGGCGCGCTCCCCGCGCCGGAAATTCGCGTGACCGAAGGCGACAAGGTGCGCGTGATCGTGCGAAATAGTTTGAAGGAAAGTACCGCGATCCATTGGCGCGGCATTCGCGCCGCGAACATTATGACCGGCGCGCCGTTCATCGCGCAACCGCCGATCAAACCGGGACAAACTTTTGTGTACGAATTTGTCGCGCGCCCGGCGGGCAGTCATCTCTATCATTCGCAACACAACGCCGCCGAGCAAATCGCGCGCGGGCTTGCCGGCGCGCTCGTCATCGAACCGCAAGATAAAAAAAGTGAACCCGCGTTCGACAGCGAGTACGTGATGCTGATCGCGGATTCACCGGTGGGATTGACGATCAATGGCAAAGTGTTTCCGCTCACCGCGCCGATCACCGCGAAACCGGGTGAACGCGTGCGCGTGCGCTGGATGAACGCGGGCGGGCAATCGCGCGCGCTTAATTTTCACGGCGGCGCGATGCAGATCCTCGCGCAAGATGGTTTCGCGTTGGCGAATCCTCAAATGCTCGATACGTTATCCATCGCGCCGGGGCAGTGCGTTGACGCGCTCATCATCGCGCCCGAACCGGGAATGTGGGCGATGGATTGCGCGCCGGACAAAATCGAACGCGGCGCGATTGCAATGGTCAGCGCGTTGATCGTGAAATAAAAATGTAGGGGCGGGATTATCCCGCCCCTACATTATTCTTCGGATGGTTTGCGTTCAATCCCATCAATCGTTTTACTCACCGCGGCGTCAATGTGCCGCGAGAGTTGAAATCCGAATGACTTGATGCCCGACCAGATGTACCGCAAACGACTGACCGCCGCGCGTTGCGGCGCGGGCGTGCCCGGTTGCGGCGCAGTCCATTTGATCGCGCACGATGCCCAAGTGAGTCCCGCACCAAAACCGACCATCACCAAATTACTGCCGGGTTTGATTTTGCCCGTGTCAAGCGCCTCGCACAACGCGATGGGAATGGATGCCGCCGAAGTGTTGCCATAGCGTTCGAGATTGACAAAAACTTTTTCCGGCGGAATCTTGAGCGATTTTGCCGCGCTGTCAATAATTCGCACGTTCGCTTGATGCGGCAGAAACAAATCAATTTGATCCAGTTGCCAACCGGCTTTGTCCACCGCTTGGCGCGCGGCTTGCGCCATCACGCGCGTCGCGAACCGATAGACTTCGCGCCCGTTCATTTTTACAAAATGTTGTTTCGATAAAACCGTGTCCGGTCCCGCCGGATGTTTCGAGCCGCCGCCGGGCACCATCAGCAATTCGCCGCCCGATCCATCCGATCCCAGGATCGTTGACAAGATGCCGCCGGGTTGATCGCTACCGCGCACCATCACCGCGCCCGCGCCATCGCCGAACAACACGCACGTCGCGCGATCACTCCAATCGAGAATGCGCGACAAGGTTTCCGCGCCGACGACGAGCACGGTGTTGTACATTTCACTGCGAATCAACGCGGTCGCGGTCGCGAGCGCGTACACAAACCCGGAACAGCCGGCTTCGAGATCGAACGCGCCGGCGCGCTCCGCGCCGAGCGCGTTTTGCACGAGGCACGCGGTCGCGGGGAAGAGATATTCCGGCGTCGCGGTCGCGACGATCACAAGATCAATGTCTTGCGGATTCACATCCGCGACTTCAACCGCCTCGCGCGCGGCGTGCAACGCGAGGAGCGCGGTCGTTTCTTTCGCCGACGCGATGTGGCGTTGGTGAATTCCCGTGCGCTCGCGAATCCATTCGTCCGTCGTGTCCACTTTTTTCGCGAGGTCGGCGTTCGTCAAAATATTCGGCGGGACGTACTTGCCCCAGCCAATGATGTGCGCGTAACGAGGCATAGTTGCTCCATTTCAGATTTCAGATTTCAAATTTGAAATTATAAATCTGAAATCTGAAATATCACAGACGCGTTGTGTCCGCCCAAACCAATCGAGTTGGACATGGCGACGCGAATTTTTTTCGGGCGCGCGGTGTTCGGAATGTAATCGAGATCACATTCGGGATCGGGCGTCGCGTAATTGATCGTCGGCGGTAAAATTTGGTCTTGCAATGCTTTCAAACAAATGATCGATTCGATTGCGCCCGCGCCACCGAGCAAATGTCCGATCATGGATTTTGTCGAGCTGACCGGGATCGCGTACGCGTCTTCGCCGAACACTTGTTTGATCGCGGTCGTTTCCGTTGGATCGTTGAGTTTCGTGCCAGTGCCGTGCGCGTTGATGTACGAGACCGCGCGCGGTTCGATGTGCGCGCGTTGCAATGCCCACTTCATCGCGCGCCCGATGCCTTCGCCTTCGGGCGCGGGCGTGGCGACGTGACTCGCGTCCGCGCTGGTGCCGTAACCGATCACCGCGCCGTACACTTTTGCGCCGCGCGCGCGCGCGCGCTCCGCGTTTTCCAAAACCAGGACGCCCGCGCCTTCGCTCATCACAAAGCCATCGCGCGTCGCGTCGAACGGACGACACGCGGTTGCCGGTTCCGCGTTGCGCGTGGACAGCACGCCCATCGTGTTAAACCCGGCAAACATCAACGGATGCAAGCACGCCTCGACGCCGCCGCAGATCGCGATATCTACGTCGCCGCGTTTGATCATCTCGGCGGCTTCGCCCAACGCGTTCGCGCCGGTCGCGCACGCGGAGACAATCGCCATATTCGGTCCCGTAATTCCAAATTCAATCGCGATTTGTCCCGGCGCGGTGTCGGATAAAATCATCGGAATAAAAAAAGGACTGACGCGGCGGGGCCCTTTCGTTTCAAGAATTTTCGCTTGCTCGGCGACCGACAGCGCGCCGCCGACGCCACTGCCGATCACAATCGCGATCCGTTCGCGATTGTGATCCGTAATGTCGAGGTGCGCGTCCGCGATCGCTTCGCGCGCGGCGACGCTCGCGAATTGCACAAAGCGTTCCAACCGCCGCGCTTCTTTCACATCGAAATGTTGGCGCGGATCGAAATGTTTTACTTCACCGGCGATTTGCGTCGCGAGATTCGTCGCATCGAAAAGCGTGATCGGCGCGACGCCGGATTTGCCGGCGATCAAATTTTGCCAGGTTGTTGTTACGTCATTGCCCACCGGCGTGATCGCACCCAAACCGGTTACGACGACGCGCGTGCCGTTCTGCATTTCTCGCCTCCTTGAACGTCGCCTATTATAACACCAAACGCGATTTTTCGACGCGATGAAATAACATTAGAAAAAAAAGCAAGACCCGAAGGATTAGCTTCGGGTCGCATCTCAAGCGAGCCAGAAAAATTTGTTGACGCGTTCGATCAGGGTTGCTTTTCCAATTGCGCGTGCGCCCACTCCGCGTCGGCTTGGCGCAAAGGTGGATCAGGCGGACGCGTATAGTCAATCACCAAATCATAACTCGCGCGTTCGTACACGCGCGCGATCAGCGCGCCGAGTTCTACCATCGGTTCTTCATCGTCCGGCAAAAGTGGAAGCGGAAATGCCGGGATCGCATCGCGCATGTTGAACGGATAAACGCGCGCTTGAAATGGTTTTTCGCGGCGGCGCATAAACACGCGATAGTCGCTCGTGTGCGTGTTCGCGTACGGCATCGGCGGATTCGCGCGCAACAAATCAATCTCGACAAAGTGAACGTGCGAATCCAAAATGCTTTGACGCTTTTCGATATAATTATCGCGTTCGTGTCCGAGCGATTTGTTCGTGTGCGAAAGCAATTCGATCACGGTAACGACTTCGCCGGTCGGCACGAGTCGCACTTCGAGGTATCCTTCGATGAGCGGATCGTGGCGCGGCAATTCAACCGTAACGAACGGCGCGATTAGCGCGGGCGCGAGTGTCGCGACCGGCGTTCCGCCGCGATGAATGATCATTGCATCGGGGTAACGCGATGTCGGTGGCAAATTTGGCGGAACGGTCACGTAGGTGTGCGTTTCGACCGCGAGAAAATAACGCGGACGAATACGCGGGGATAAATCATCGCGCAACGCGCTGAGTAAACTGTGATGCACATCGCGCCAGAGCGCGGGGTGTTCCAACCACGGATCCATTCCGGGAAACGGATAACTCATCTCGCCTCACTTTCGCGGCAGAGTATATCACGCGGTAAAACGCGTGTCAACGCTTGGCAAACAGCACAACGCGGTTGGTGTTCGTGCCGCGCGCATTATTTTTAACGCCCCAGATATTCGCCGTTTTGGTGAACGTTTGTTGATTCACCAAAATTCCGCGACACGCGAATCCCGCGCGAACGCCGAGCGGCGCGACGATCTCATCGAGTTTGATTTGTCCGCCGCGCACTTCGCCAACTTCGAACGCGACCCAGCCGCCCGCGCGCGTGATCCGAAACAATTCGACGAAGACTTGTTGCATCACCGCCGCCCATTCCGCGACTGTGCGCGGCGTCGTAATTTTTTGCGCGACCTGGTGCGCGTCAATGCCGTTGAACCAACCGCGCAACCAATTGTCCTGCGCGTACTGCACGATGTCGAGAAACGGCGGCGAGGTAACGGTGAGTTGAATTGTTTCATTCGCGATTGCGCGCGTCGCGCGCGCATCGCGCGTGAGCAAGCGCGCGCGGCGACCGACGCGCGCGAGCGTTTCGATTTGGTCTGCGCTCAACCCGGCGATGAGTTGGCGCGATTTTTTGAGAATGAGCGCGCGCGTATCGCGATAAACCGGGATTTGTTGGCGTTTCGAATTGATTCTGATTTGACGGACTGGCGAGACGGCTTGATTCGGCGGAAGCGTGTACACGGAGAAAAAACCGGGCGAGTGCCCGGTCAACCGGTTCGTCGCGATCATCCGAATCCAGGTCGCGAGATGATCGCGGCGCGCGCGCAAGTACTTGCGGAGCGAAATAATTTCCGCCAACGTTCGGGGATGATAAAACATCGTCAAGTCAACCTCGGCGCGCGCGCGCGGGTTGATCGGAATCGTTGCCAAACGATCCGCGAGTTGATCCAAATCGGGCACAAAAAATCGCGGACGCGTGAGCATCGCGCTCAACGGATTGATGTCATTCGCGATTACATTGCGACCGAGCAGGCCGGCTTCGAGCGCGGTGGTGCCGCGCCCGCTGAACGGATCGTACACAATGTCATTCGGCGTGGTGAGTAACTCGATGAAAAAGCGCGGCAGTTGCGGTTTGAAACACGCGCGATACGCGACCTCGTGAAGCGACGCGGCTTGGCGTTGGCGCGCCGTCCAAAACTCATTCACAAAACGCGGATAACGCGCGCCGTCAAGCGTAACCGTTTCGACGCGTGTGCGCTCGCCGGCAAAAATAAAATTCGTTAAATGCTGGGCGATGTCGAACATTGCGCCACGAGTATATGCTGGATGCGCGAAAAGTCAACGCGGCGCGCGGTTTGTCTTTGCGAGCGGAGCGAAGCAATCCCCGATTGACCGGTTGGGGATTGCTTCGCGAACTACGCTCGCAAGGACAAAGCATCGCGATTTTTTGACGCGATTTTCACCAAATCACGACGGACGCGGGCTAGAATAAAATCGTGCTAAACCTCGACGCGCTTGAAAAATTATTTGGTTCGGATGATGCGCCGGTTCGTCTGAACGCCGCGTTGTGCATCAACTTGCGGCACAAGGAACGCGCGTGCGCGAAATGCGTCGCGTGCCCGACGGACGCGATCACGATCACCGGCACGCGCGTCGAATTCGATGCAAGCAAATGCGTCGAGTGCGGTTTGTGCGCCGCCGTGTGTCCGACAAACGCGTTTACAACGCAACAATCCGACGACGCGATTTTGGACGCGTTCGGCGAATCCACGCAGATCGAATTCGCGTGCAAACGCGCGAGTGGCACACGCGCGCCGAATGTCGCCGGCGTGATGACGCTCGCGTGCCTCGCGCGCTTGTCATCCGATTTGCTCACCGGCGCTCGGCGCGGAACACGCGCGCGTGTGGCTCAACGATGCGCCGTGCGCCGAGTGTCCGATTGGCGCGCGCACGCATCCGCAAATTATCGCGATGGCGGACGCGGCAACGCGTTTGCTCGCCGGGTGGAATCGCGGCGACGCGATCAAACGCTACACCGAATCCGAATCCGAGTTGATCGAAACGCGCGCACTCACCCGCGCGCGCGATGCGGAAATTTCGCGCCGCGAAATGTTTTCGTTTTTCAAAAGCAACCTGGGGCGCGCCGCGGGACTAGTCGTCGCGGTATCGTTAGGCGACGCGACCAAACCGAACGCGGCAACGCCGGTCAACACGATGGAACGCGCGCGCGCACGACTCGGCGCGCCGACGAGCGAGTACGTCGCGAGCGCGCGATTCGCGACGCTGGAAGTCGCGGCGTACTGTACGGCGTGTGGCTTGTGCGCGAAAATTTGTCCATCGAAAGCAATCGAGTTTCGGAGCAAAGAAGGATATTTCGTGCTGGGATTCGAGCCGCCGAAATGTATCGGCGTCGAGTGTGCGTTGTGCAAACTGATTTGCCCGGCAAATGCAATCACGCTTCAACCCGGCGCGACGCGCGAGGCGGTGATGGCGCACGACCAAAAAGTTTTGCGCGCCGGCTCGCTCACGATTTGCGTCAAATGTTTTACGCCGTTCGCGGCCGAGCCGGGCGAATCGTTCTGCCCAATGTGTCGCGCGGCGGAAGCGAACGCCAAAACGTTGGCGAATGATCTTTTCAAAAAACGAATCGAACGAATCTCCGAGTAACGCGATCTACCGGGCGATGCCCCAGGATCGCGTTGCCGAACCTTGATGAGAGGGATTTCGCAGACCCGGTGGGTTTCGCGCAAGCGACCCACAGGGTCTAGGAAATCGTGGGCGCGCAAGGAAACACGCGCGCCTCCGCGTAATTTGGAAAGGAGAGCAAGACCCGAAGGGTTTTAAGAAACCCTTTGGGTCTGAGTTGCCAGTCTCCTTTCGCGACTGGCATTTTTATTTGTAAAGCAAATTTCCAATTTGCTTCCGCGAGGAAATTACAATGACCGATCTAAAAACTTTGCTCGAACAATCTGCGAATTGTCATTACCATCACTTGTGCCCGCGCCAGGTGCTGGGCGTGCGAATGGGAACGTACGCCGGCGAATTGCTCGACCTGGTTTTGCCGCAGAGCGACAAACGTTTGTTCGCGTTTGTCGAAACCGACGGCTGTTTGATTGACGGTATCGTCGTCGCAACCGGGTGCGCGGTCGGACATCGCACGATGCACGTCATTGATTACGGCAAAAGCGCGGCGACGTTCGTGGACACGGAAACCGAACGCGCGATTCGTGTGTGGGCGCATCCACAATCGCGCGCGCGCGCGCGTGAGTACGCGCCCGATGCGCCGGACCGCTGGCACGCGCAACTTGCGGCGTACCAAGTGATGCCGGCGAACGAACTCTTGCTCGCGCAACGCGTGACGCTCACCGTGTCGCTCGCGGCGATCATCAGCAAGCACGGTTTGCGCGTTGTGTGCGACCGATGCGGCGAAGACATTATCAACGCGCGCGAGGTGCGCGTGGATGGCGATGTGTTGTGTCGCGCGTGCGCGCAGGGCGCGTACTATGCAGTCGTCACTCAACACTCAACAGTCAACAGTTATCAGTTATCAGTTCATTGTGAACGAGGGTAAAATGAAACCTGGGTTCTTGATGTTGCTGTTGCTTGTGCTGGTCGCGTGTGAGAGCGCGCCGGCGATTACACCCGCGCCGGTTTCGGCGGACGCGCAAAAGTTTGTCGCGCTGAAAGGCAATCGCGAAATCGGCAAGAACAAGTACGCTGAAACGTGCGTGTCGTGTCACGGCATGTCGGGGCGGGTCAGTCCGGGCGCGGGCAAGGATTTGGCAACGAGCGCGTTTATCAAGGGTTTGTCCGACGCCGACCTGGTTTTGTTTCTCACGCGCGGGCGCGGCGTGAATGATCCGCTCAATACATTCAAGTCGGAAATGCCGGCGCGTGGCGGCGATTCAGCGTTGACCGACCAGGATTTGGCGGACATTGTCGCGTACGTGCGGACGTTGCAGAAATAAATTGGATGTTGGAGGTTGGACGTTGGAAGTTGGATGGCACATTCCAACTTCCAACATCCAACTTCCAACTTCTAATGGGAGATTCGATGCAAGACACATTCGGTCGCTCGATCAATTATTTGCGCTTGTCCGTTACCGAAGCGTGTAATTTTAATTGTAACTATTGCGCGCCGGAAGGACGCACGCGCATCGACGCGTCGCCGCTTTCGCTTGATGAAATTACGCGCGTCGTCCGCGCGGCGGTCGCGCTTGGCATCGTCAACATTCGCTTGACCGGCGGCGAACCGTTACTGCGCCGCGATATCGTTGAGATTGTGTGCGCGCTCGTCGCGATTCCCGGCGTGCGCGATGTCGCGCTGACGACGAACGCGTTTCGCTTGGCAGAACTCGCGCAGGCGTTGAAAGATGCCGGACTGGCGCGCGCCAACATTTCGCTCGATAGTTTGCAACGCGAACGTTTCGCGAAGATTGTCGGCGTGGACGCGTTCGACCTGGTTTGGCGCGGGATTGAAACCGCGGAGCGCGTTGGCTTTGCGCCGCTCAAAATCAACGCGGTGATTTTACGCGACGTGAACGACGACGAGGTGAACGCGTTCGCGCGCCTCTCGGTTGATCGCGCGTGGAGCGTGCGCTTTATCGAGTTGATGCCGGTCGGCGTAACTGATGCGGCGCGCGAATTTTTCGCGCGGCATTTCGTTTCGGCGCGCGAGATTCAAGCGCGCTTGCCCGCGCTCGAACCGGTGACGTCGCACGCGGAGCGTGGAAATGGTCCCGCGAAAATTTTTCGATTGCCGAACGCGCGCGGCACGATTGGCTTCATCACCGCGGCGAGTGACCATTTTTGCGCGATGTGCAATCGCATTCGCATCACCGCGCGCGGCGAAGCGCGATCGTGTTTGTTCGGCAATGATGGATTCGATGTGCGCGCGGCGATCAACGGCGACGACACGAAATTGCAACGGCTTCTCACGGAGGTCGTCAACTCGAAACCGGAATGTCATCCGCTCGGCGATGAGTTTCAAATCGTCGCCGGTGCGATGGCGGAAATTGGAGGATGAGGGTATAATCAAACCCGAAGGGTCTTGGAGACCCTTCGGGTTTTTCGTATGAATCGAGTTTTAATTATCGCGGTTGATCCACTCGCGCGCGCGGGACTCGCGGCATTGCTCGCCAATCAGCGCGCGTGCGCGGTCGTGGGGCAAATCGCGCGGGATGAAATCGCGCACGCGGTCGAAACATTTCGCCCGGATGTGATCGTGGGCGCGTTCGAGCGCGATGATGATTTGCGCGAGTGGGGCGCGCCGGTGATCGCGCTCGTGCCGGATGAAAACGCCGCGCGCGATGCGTGGTCATCCGGCGCGCGCGGTGTTTTATCGCGCAACGCGTCCGCCGAAAAAATCACGGCGACGATTGGCGCGATCGCGCAAGGTCTCGCGGTGTTCGATCCGGCGTTCGTGTTGAACATCGCGCCCGCGCGCGCGCCGCTCGTCGAAGAACTGACGCCGCGCGAGACCCAGGTTTTGCAATTACTCGCGCAAGGCAAATCGAATAAAACCATCGCGCGCGAACTTGACATCAGCGAACACACGGTCAAATTCCACGTCAATGCCATCCTCGGCAAACTGAACGCGCAGAGCCGTACCGAAGCGGTGGTGCTCGCGACGCGGTTGGGGTTGGTGATGTTGTAAACGAAAACCAAAACCCGAAGGGTCTCGCAGACCCTTCGGGTTTTTCGTTACGCGGCATATTCTGGCAAATGGGTCATCACGCGCGGATGACGCAAACGCGATTTAATCGGCGCGAGCCAGCCCACTTGAATGTAAACCACCGGGCGCGCCGGTTCGTCATCGTGCTTGAGATATTTTTTGACCCGGCGTAAATTTTCACGATTGAACTCTGGATCATTTTTGTCCAGAAGCACCACCAGCGCATCGGGTGGAATTTGTTTGGCAAATTCGGGACGCTCGACGACATACCGGGTAAACTCGGTAAACAATTCATCATATTTATTCGCGAACCGCGTGTTCATTTTAGACGCCTCATTTCCTTTTCGTACTGCGCGCGATATTTTTTCCAATTCTTGCGAATATCGTCTTGCCCAATCGTCAAAACCTCGGCATTGGTATAGTGCGGAAATTCTTCTTTCGTTGCCGCGCTATCGGGATGGAGCAAATCCTTATGCGGTCTGCCGTGCGCGGTATCGTATCGCACAATCGCGCGCCATTGTTCGTCAATCTCCGCTTCGTACTGCATTGTGAATGTAGTGATCGCGCCTTTTTCAAAAACATGATAATGTCTGTACCGATCCGTCGGACTCCCTTGCAAAGGCACTGTGAATTGTGTGGTTGGCATTCGCGTTTTCCTCAAGCGCGATTTTAGCATAGCGAACCGCGTGCGTCAAGAGATTGTACAGCGCAATGTTAGCGCAACGCGCACGATTTAAAAACCCGAAGGGTCGCGCAAGACCCTTCGGGTTTTGTTGCATCACAACAACTTGGCTTGCTTGCCTTTTTTCTTTTCCGCTTTGGCTTGTTTGAAACTGATCGCGCCGCGCGATAAATCCACATAGCGCGGCGATTCCGCGCCGTTCATCAATCCTTCGAGTGTGAGGATTTGAATTTTGGGAAACGCGCCGTGCTTGGGCGACGCGTACAAACCCGCGCTGGCGGCTTCGGTCAGCATCGCGTTGGTTGGCGGCGCGAGCGTGACGAAAAATCCCATCGCCGCATTTTCGCGCGCGACTGTCGCGATCAAATCCTTGAGCATCGCCACGCCGACGCTTGCGCCGCCCTTGACGGAGACGATAATTTTTTTGGACGTGGTCTTGTCGTCTTGAAAATAAATGATGCCGTCAATTCCAGTGTCCGCGCCTTTTTTGCCGCCGCGATACGGTTGCGCGCCGACGAGCGCGCACGCCCAGAATTGAAATTGATACTTGTCGTGTTCCGCGAGTTCGCGCGCGCCGTCCAAATCTTTCGGCGTGCCTTCGGTTTTGAACGCGAGATCGGGAAACGCTTTTTTCATTCGATTTTCGATTTCGTTGATCGCGAGCGAGGTAATGTCAATGCCGATCCACGCGCGACCCAGGTTTTGCGCGGCGTGAACCGCCGTGCCGCATCCGCAAAACGGATCGAGAACCAGGTCGCCGGGATTGGACGACGCGGCGATGATGCGTTCCAACAGCGCGAGCGGTTTTTGTGTTGGATAGCCGAGACGTTCGGCGGATTGCGAATTGATTGGCGGAATGTCGTCCCACAATGCTTGAAGACCAACGCCTTGCGTTTCATCCAAATAACGTTTCTGCCGAATACCGCCTTTGTTGGTGAAATGCAAACGTCCCTCGGCATCCATCCGTTCCATCGTCGTGAGCGGAACGCGCCACAAAGAACGCGCACCTTTATATTCGTATTCGTACCCTCCGCCCGACAAACCCTTTGCGGTTAAATTATCATCTGTCCATAATCGCCCATCGGGGTCTTTGTGACGAAATCGCGCGAGGTGTTCTTCCGAGTGCGGCGTGTAAAGTTGATTCCAAATCCAATCGTCGCTTTTGGAATAAAACAAAAGCGTATCAATGTTTGCGCCGTAGCGTTTCGGATCGTTGTGCGCGCTCGTGCGTTTCCAAACAATTTCATTTCTAAAATTTTCCGCGCCGAAAATCGCGTCGAGAACAATTTTCAAGTAATGACTCGCGGTCGGGTCGCAGTGCAAATACAATGAACCGGTTGGTTTCAAAACACGATGCAATTCTAGCAAACGATTCGCCATCATCACAAGGTACGCCAGCATATCGCTCGGTTTCAAAAAATCGCGCAGTGCTTTCATCAACGCGGCGACCTCGGTGTTCTTGCCGTGAATCAATTCCGCATACTCGCGCTCGGCTTGCTCGCCCCACGACCAAGAATCTTCAAACGCGGTAATCTGCGCGTCACTCTCGTGACCTTTCGGCGTTTTGAAAAGTAAATTGTAATCGCGTTTACTGTTGAACGGCGGATCGAGATAAATCAAATCAATCGTCGCGGCGTCAATGTGTTCGCGTAAAATATCGAGGTTGTCGCCAAAATAGAGTGTGTTCGGTTGGGTCATTGTTGCTCCTGTTGCGAATGTCATTGCGAGGGCGATTTTTGCCCGAAGCAATCTCCACATTAGTTGGGGATTGCTCACTTGCCCTGGCGGGAACGCAAGTGCCAGGGTCGCAAACTGCGCTCGCAATGACAGATCGAAGGGTTGCCGCGATTCTAGCATAGCTGTTTGTGCAAGTCAAGCAAAAACAAATTCGGTGGTACGGACAAAACATCCTGAGCGGAACGGAGCGAAGCGGAGTGGAGTCGAAGGATGCGGTACATTCCGCGAACCGCATCCTTCGACTCCGCTCAGGATGCTTTGCCCCTAATCTTTTTTCCGGGTCGCGTCCTCGTCAAAGGTTGGATGCGATTCTCCGCGCTCGGCGTTATATTCCAATTACCAATTACCAAATTACAGGAGTAGAAAATGCAAATCCTTTCCGAATTATCCAACGCGCTCGCCGCGGCAGTTGAATTTGCCGGCGCGAGTGTTGTGCGCGTCGAGGCGCGCCCGCGCTTGCCGGCGAGCGGCATCGTGTGGTCGAGCGATGGCGTGATCGTTACCGCGCATCACGTTGTCGAGCAAGACGACGCGGAGCGCATCACGATCGGTTTGCCCGATGGCAAAACCGCAACCGCGAAATTGATCGGGCGCGATCCAACGACCGACCTCGCGGTTCTGCGCGCGAACGCAACCGGGTTGACGACACGAACCTGGGCGGATCCTGGGTCGCTCAAAGTGGGACATTTCGTGCTCGCGCTTGGTCGTCCCGGCGAAACGGTGATGGCGACGTTCGGCGTCGCCAGCGCGCTCGGCGATGCGTGGCGCACGCCCGCGGGCGGCAAACTCGACGCGTATGTGCAAACCGATGTCGTGATGTATCCTGGTTTTTCCGGCGGCGCGCTGATTGATGCGAACGGTCAACTCATTGGCTTGAATACTTCCGCGTTATTGCGCGGTGTGAGCATCACAGTTCCTGGGGCGACGTTGAAAAAAATTGTCGAGACCTTGTTGACGAAAGGGCGCATCAGTCGCGGCTATCTCGGCATCGGCGCGCAACCGGTGCGCTTGCCAGACGCGCTCGCGAAACAGTTGAGCCAGGAAACCGGTTTGCTGATCGTTTCCGTCGAGCCGAATGGTCCCGCGGATAAAGCCGGGTTGATGTTGGGCGATGTGATCGTTTCTGTCGCGGGTGAACCGGTTCGCCATCTCGATGATCTACTCGGCGCGCTATCGTCCGATCGCGTCGGCGCGAGTGTACCGGCGAAAATTGTGCGCGGCGGCGCGATGCAGGAAAAATCGGTCGTCGTTGGAGAGCGGGGATAAAAATTGGACGCGGACAAACGCGGACGAACGCGGACAATAAAAAATCCGCGTTTGTCCGCGGTACTCCGCGTCCAATTTATTGAGGAGATTGTATGACGAATTTCGTGCAACAGTTAAATGCAGAAATATCCGGCGCGATTGCGGGCGCGCGGCGCGCAATGGTCGAGATTCGCAACGGACGCGGCGCGGGATCGGGAATCGTGTGGCGCGCGGATGGATTGATCGTAACGAACGCGCACGTCATCGCGGGCAAGCATCACTTGCGCGTGATCTTGCCGGACAAGCGCGAGTTTACGCCGCGCATCCTCGCGACCGATCCGCAACGCGATCTCGCCGCGCTCGCGATTGAAGCGCGCGATCTGCCGACGATCACGCTCGGCGATTCGCGCTTGCTGAAACCAGGACAATGGGTGATGGCAATCGGGCATCCCTGGGGTGTCGCCGGCGCGGTTACATCC
>JACRPR010000003.1 GCA_016223105.1 Chloroflexota bacterium
ATGTTGTTTCTCCCGGGTCATGAGATCGCGCCAACTTCGCGCAGATATTTTTCTACTCGTTCGACAAATTTTTCCGCGTCGGTAAATGCCTGGCGCGCTTTGGCTTTAGTAAAATCCGTCGTGTCCGCGTAATCGGCGTCTTGACGCGCGCGATATGCTTTGATGTAAATCGCGCCATACTCGGGTTCGATCAAACCTGGCTTGACCAAAAAATAATTGAACGCCGATTCGATCCCCGAATGTTTCTTGCGTTTTTGACCGATGGTTAGCAATACCGCGCTGGCTATGGCAAAGACCGCATAGTACGCGCGACTGATCGCTTGGCGATACGCGCCGATCGCGATGAACTCGCCCGCGCGCGCGACATCGTCCTTGGCTTTTTCGAGACGGATGCCCACAATAATTTTGGTGTCCGCGTCCATAGATCAACTCCTTCGCCCATCACGTCCTGGTATAGTGGCTCGTGGATTTTCGCCATTCGCTCAAAGCGCGCTTGGTTGACGAGAAAATCACTGACTAGCACATCGTACTTGAGATCAACATCAAGCACGAGTCGGCTCAAAACATCCTCACGCGTCTGATCCAATTCTTTGAACACCACAAACAGATCAATATCCGACTCGGCGTCGAAATCGCCGCGCACTTTCGAGCCGTACAAAATCACGCGTTGCACCTGGTCGCCGAATTGCTCGCGCAGACGCGCGAGATATTCCGCGAGCGCGCGCCGCTCGCGTCGAGTCAGATATTTCAAACTGCCGCGTTTCATTTATGCTCCAGCGCGCCAACTTGGCGCAGATATTTTTCTACGCGTTCGACAAATTTTTCCGCATCGGCAAGCACCTGGTGCGCTTGGGCTTGCGTAAAATTCGTGGTGTCCGCGTAATCGGCGTCTTCGCGTTCCTTGAACGACGCGCGATAGATCGTCGCATACTCGGGCTCGATGAGACCGGGCTTGACCAAGAATTGATGAAACGCCGATTCAACGCCGGAATGTTTTTTCCGCGTGACGTTCAGAGTCAGGAGCGCGGCAGTCGCGATCGCAAAGACCGCATAGTACGCGCGGTTGATCGACTGGCGATAGCCGCCTTGCTCAAGGTTCGAGCGCGCCCACTTGATATCGTCCTTCGCTTTTTCGAGACGAACGCTGATAATGTCTTTGGTCTGCGTGTCCACAATTCGATTCCCTCCGAAACCAGGGTTTGATACAAAGGTTCTCGAATCTGTGCCATCCGCTCAAACCGCGCTCGCGGAACGACAAAATCGCCCAACAGCACATTGTATTTCAAATCTACATCCACACCGAGTTGGGTCAACGCGCGCTGGCGCGCCGCATCCTCATTCTTGATGATCACGAACAAATCAATATCCGACTCGGCATCGAAATCGCCGCGCACTCTCGGCGCGATCACGAGTCGTTGAATCTCACTCGTGCCTTCATAGATCTCGGTAATTTTTGCGTCGCGGAAATAACGTTCGACCGGCAACTCTTTGCTATAACCCGCGCCGCCGTGAACTTGGATCGCTTTCGTCGTAACCCACATCGCGGTTTCGCTCGCGAACAATTTCGCCATTGACGCTTCGGTCGAAAATTTTTCGCCGCGATCTTTTTTCACGGCGGCGTTGTAAATCAACAAACGCGACGCCGCGATGCGCGTCGCCATATCCGCGATCATCCATTGAATCGCTTGAAACTCGCCGATTTTCGATCCGAACGCTTCACGCTCTTTCGAGTACGCGACGCTCGCTTCGTACGCGGCTTGCGCGATGCCCAACGCTTGCGCCGCGATCCCGATGCGTCCCGCGTCGAGCACGCTCATCGCGATTTTGAATCCGTCGCCGTCTTTGCCCAACATCGTGGACGCGGGCGCGCGATAATTGTCGTACGTGATTTCGCACGTCGCGCTCGCGCGGATGCCGAGTTTCGGTTCTTTTTTCCCGGCGGCAAAACCAGGTTGATGCGTGTCCACGAGAAAACACGCCGTGCCGCGATGTTTCAATTCGGGATTCGTCGTCGCGAACAGCACGATGAAATCCGCGACGGGTCCACTCGTAACCCAGGATTTGCGCCCGTTGATGATGTACGCGTCGCCATCGCGCACCGCGCGCACTTTCATATTCCCGGCATCGCTTCCCGATTGCGGCTCGGTCAATGAAAACGCGCCGATCTTTTTGCCGGACGCGATCGGTTCGAGAAATTTGTGTTTCTGTTCGTCGGTTCCAAATTTTTTAATGCCGTAACAATAGAGCGAATTGTTCACGCTCATAATCGTTCCGTGCGACGCGCACACTTGCGAAATTTGTTCGACCGCCAGCACGTAACTCACGCAATCGAGTCCCGCGCCGCCGTACTCTTCCGAAATTTCAATGCCCATCAAGCCGAGTTCGCCCATTTGTCGAATCGTCTTGAGTGGAAATTCGCCGGTCTCGTCAATCTGCGCGGCGATGGGCGCGATTTCTTTTTGCGCGAAATCCCGCGCGAGATCGCGAATCGCGCGTTGCTCTTCGGTTAGTTCGAAATTCATTTTGGATTCTCCGTTGAATCAAGGTTTATTTGGTCCGGGAAAGTGGAAATATTGCAAATGAAGTAGTTGGACTCGACGCTTCAGCGGGTTGATTGTCAAACGAGAAACCGTGTAAACGCTCGACTCCGCATCTGTCCACCCGTTTCACTAATTCCTTCAACAATGCGAAATTTCACGCGCGAACGTTAGCCAGCGTTCTGCTTCGGTCATAGACCACCTTTCCGCGATGAATTATCTCATCGCGCACAAACGCGCGCTCGCGCGTCAAATGCTCAAACTCGCTTGGCGTATAAACCAATAGATCGGTGCCGATGATCGGATGGAGTAAATCGCGCATCGCATGCAAACGCCGCAAGAATGGCAAGGTGGTGTGTTGGACAATCAGCAAATCGAGGTCAGACCACGCGTGAACTTGTCCAGACACTAACGAACCGAAAACCACCACTCGCTCCACATCGGCGCGCGCGGCTAACAGAGCAAGATAACGCTTTAATTCTTGCTCAAGCATCTGCTTGCGTTTTACACTTTCGTTCACAGAACGCCTTTCCACTACGAAGCAAATATCCTTCGCCTCACACCACTTCCACCGCCATCGCGACCGCTTCGCCGCCGCCGAGGCACAACGACGCGACGCCACGTTTCAATCCGCGATCTTTGAGCGCGTACAACAACTTGACCAGGACGCGCGCGCCGCTCGCGTCAATCGGATGACCGAGCGCGACCGCGCCGCCGTTCACATTCACGCGCGCGAAATCTACGCCGAGCTCTTTGCCGTCCGCGAGAACCTGCGCGGCGAACGCTTCGTTCACCTCGAACAAATCCACATCGCTCAATTTCCAATTTGCTTTGTCGAGCGCTTTGCGAACCGCGTAAATCGGCGCCCAAAAAATATGTTTCGCATCCGTCCCGGCTTGCGCGATGCTCACGACGCGTGCGAGCGGTTTGAGATTTTCGCGCGCGACAATTTCTTCGCCGACCAGGACGACCGCCGCCGCGCCATCGCTCAACGGCGGCGCGTTGCCGGCAGTTACCGATCCGCCCGCTTCGAATGCCGGTTTCAATTTCGCCAGCGCTTCAATCGAAGTGTCCGCGCGCGGCGTTTCATCCACCGCGAAAAATTCCGTGCCTTTTTTTGTTGTGATCGGCACCGCCGCGATTTCGTCTTTGAATTTGCCGGCTTGCATCGCGGCTAATGCTTTGCGATGACTGTGGTACGAAAATTCATCTTGCATTTCGCGCGTGATGCCGCACTCGCGCGCGATAAATTCCGCGGCGCGCCCCATATGCCAATTTTCAATCGCGCACCATAAACCATCGTGAACGGTCGCGTCGAGCATTTCGCCGTTGCCCATGCGATAACCAAAGCGCGCGCCCGGTAAAATGTACGGACCGCGATTCATATTTTCCATTCCGCCCGCGACCAGCACATCCGCATCGCCCGCGCGAATCATCGAACTCGCGAACATCGCGCCTTTCAATCCAGACCCGCACACCTTTCCGATTTGCGTCGCACTCACCGTGTCTTTCAACCCGGCTTTGAGCGCGGCTTGACGCGCCGGCGCTTGACCCAACCCCGCGCCGATCACGTTGCCCATCAACACTTCTTCGATCAATTCCGGCGCAATGCCCGCGCGCTTGACTGCTTCGCAAACAGCAATCGCGCCCAGTTCGGGCGCGGGCAAGTTCGCAAGCGTCCCTTGAAATTTTCCAATCGGCGTACGCGCGCCGCCGACAATCAAAACCTCACGTCGTTGTGTGGACATACTCACTCCTTCAGATGTGGAAATTGGAAATTGGAAATTGGAGGTTGGAAATTAGAGGTTAGAAAATGGAGATTGGAAATTCGCGTCCAACTTCCAATTTCCAACTTCCAACGTCTAATCTTGACATCCATTTTACCAAAAAACACGCCGTTTGAAAAATATCAATGCGCCGCGCGTTTTTTGAGTGTGCCGGTTTGCCACACCAAAATTCCGCCGATCACGCGCAGAGCCGCACTCACGATGAGCAACGCGGCGACACTGAACGTCGCGGTGAGCAGAGTCGAAAGAATCGGCGCGAGAAACACCGCGACGTGAATGAGCGCGTTGAACACGCCGATATAGGTCGCGCGATTTTCTTCGGGACACACTTCGAGCAAACCGTTGAACAAGACGATGGTAAAACCGGGCGCGATGATCCCGGCGGCAAGCGACGGCAGTAAAATCCATTCGACCGACGGCGCGAGCGCGGTGAGCGCGGGCGGAAGCGCGAGCGCGAGCGTTGTAACGATCAGCACAAAACGATTGCCGCGCCGCGCGGCGATGTGCCCCCAAATCGGATAAAACACAATCGTCGTCGCGTTGATGACCATATTGAACACGCCGATCCAACCATCGCTCGCGCCGAGAGCGCGCACCCAGTAAATCGAAAACAAGGGCACGGCAAAAAACAAGCCCCAGTGAATTACAAACGCGGCGAGGGTAAACCGCGCGAAGGAACGTTGTGCGATCAATGCGCGAAGCGAAATGCGCGCGCGCGGCTTGGTCGGTTGCGCGACTTGAGGTAACTGCAAACGCGTGAGATGCCAACTGCTCAGCATTGCCGCGCCAAAACCGAGCGCGAATAAAATTTGAAAGTTGAGCGGAAGCGGAACAAGATCAAGAAATTTTCCGCCGCCGACGGCAACAACGGTCGAGGCAATGCCCAACCACACGTTGCGAATACTGATGACGCGCGCGCGGTGATCGGGACTGACCGCGCGCGCAAAGATCGCGGTAAACGCGACGGCGGCGACGGCAAGCGGAATCGTCAACATGCCGACGAGAACAACGACGACCTCCGCGCGATGCACCGTGAAAAAAAACGGCACGAGCGCGATCAGCAAATAGCCCGCGCGTTGCAGAGTCGCCGAAATCACCAGAACCGCTAGCGGATTGCGCGCGCGCTCGACCATCTGCGCGCCGGGAATGGAACAGAGCATCATCACCAACGCGGGAAGCGCGGTAAGCATACCGACGTGCGTGTCGCTTCCATCCAAGCGAAGCACATACACCGACAGAAACGCCTGGATCATTCCAAAGAGAATGCCGTACCAAGCAATGTCGCCGTACAGATGAATGATATTTTGTTCTTGCGTCGTCGCGCGCGGCTTGATCAAATCACGCGCGCGCGTTTTGATTTCAGTTCCCAGATCCAAAGTTTGATTCCTATCGTTGGACAAATTGGAAATTTGTCCTACAAAAAAAGCGGGGACTAGCCCGCCTTTTCTGCATCCGCTTGCAACACGGAGAAAATTTTGTCGTACGTATCGGGTAACATTTCCGGGATCATACGCGTTTCCGCCAGCACCGGCATAAAGTTCGTGTCGCCGTTCCAGCGCGGCACAATGTGCAGATGCACATGATCTTCCACGCCCGCGCCCGCGCACTTGCCCAGGTTCGCGCCGACGTTGAAGCCGTGCGGATTCGCGTACGCGCGCAACGCGCGAATAGATTGCGCGACGAGCAACATCATTTCTTGCAGAGTCACGGCATCGAGCGTTTCGAGTTCGCCGGTGTGCGCGTAGGGCGCGACCATCAAATGTCCGTTCGTGTACGGATACAAATTCATCACGATTCCGGCGCGTTGTCCGCGCCACAATACCAGGTTGTCGCGATCCTGTTCACCGTTCGCGCGAAACTTGTCGCAAAAAATACAGCCGGTCATTGTTGTTTCTTTCGGCGCTTTGAGGTACGGCATACGCCAGGGAGTCCAGAGATGTTTCATGGGTAGTTGGATGTTGGAAGTTAGAAATTGGAAATTGGAAAGTGAAATCCAACATCCAACTTCTAATATCCGATTTCTATTTCCTCACCCCGCGCTCGTACACTTCCGGGTTCACACACGTCGGCAATTTTTCGCCGCGCAAACCAGCAAGCAAATTCGCCGCCGCCATCTCGGACATTTTCGCGCGCGTCGCGACCGACGCGATTGCGATGTGCGGCACGATGAGACAGTTCGGCAGTGAGTACAACGGACTCGAAAGTGGAAGCGGTTCGGGATCAGTAACATCCAACGCCGCGCCGCCGATGGTGCCGGACTGGAGCGCGTCGTATAACGCGTTCGGATCGACGATCGGACCGCGCGCGGTGTTGATCACAATCGCGGTGCGTTTCATTTGCGCGAACGCGCGCGCGTTGATCATTCGGCGCGTCGAATCGTTGAGATCGGTGTGAATCGAAATGAAATCGGATTCGCGATAAAGCGAATCGAGATCAGCGTACGTTACGCCCATTGATTTTTCCAAATCTTCGCGGCGATAGACATCATAGTACAACACGCGCATCCCGAATCCACTCGCGCGTTTTGCCATCCCTTGCCCGATGCGCCCAAAGCCAATCAAGCCCAACGTCGCGCCGTGCACATCGGGACCGGTCAACAATTTCGGTCCCCAGGTTTTCCATTTCCCGGCGCGCACATAATCCACCGCTTCGGAAATCCGGCGCGCGGAAGACATCAACAACGTAAACGCGAAATCGGCAGTCGTGTCCGTCAAAACGCCGGGCGTGTTGCCGATGGGCAAACCGCGCGCGGTCGCCGCCGGAATATCAATGTTGTCGAACCCGACCGCGTGATTCGAAACGACAAGCAAGCGCGGATTCGCGTCCATCAACTCGGCGTCAATTTTATCGGTGAGCAAGGTGACCAAGCCATCATTCGCGCGCGCCTCGCGCAACATCACCGCGCGCGGCGGCGGCAGTTCATCTTGCCACACTTGCATTTCGACCTGGTCGCGCAACATTGCAAGTCCTTCATCGGGAATGATGCGCGTAACAAACACTCTGGGTTTCGCCATCGCGACCTCCAAAAATAATTTCGGCGCGAGTGTAACATCAAAGGCGCGGTGCGTCAAGCATACGCGTAGGGGTGAAGCATTTTGCGTCCCGCGCGCGGGAACAAATTGCTTCGCCCTTACAAATCCAAAATGCGCGCCTTGACAGATGCGCGCCATATTGCTTATAATGCCGTTCGGAATCGTTGGGAATCGCATTAGATCGGGTCGGCAGGTCGTGAAGCGGAGAGATCGGTTGTCCCAGCGCGCGCGATTGCACCGGGCTTGCGATGATGCGGCGCGCGCGCGAACAAACGATTTTTTTTTGCATCGGATTACACTGGGATCAAGTTAATGGAGGAAAGTTGAAATGGCTGGGCAAAATCCGTGGGAACAATCGCCGGATGAAGGATACTGGCGCGCGTTGTTAGGCGACACAAGCGCGAAACCATCTGCCGATGGCGCACCCGCGCCCGACCCGCTCGCGACCGGCATCAGCACACCGGAAACCGGTTGGGCGCTCGCCGAAAAAAGTTACACGCAAGGCGACACGTTGGAATTGCGCGTCGTCAGTCATAATCGCGGCGGCTTGCTCGTTGACCTGGGCGGTTTGCATGGCTTTGTCCCGGCATCGCAACTCGCCGCGTTTCCACGCAACATTAGCGAAGACGCGCGCACGCAAGAACTCGCGCGCTATGTGAACACGATGCTCCGGCTCAAAGTGATCGAGTTTGAACGCGCGCGCAATCGGTTGATTCTTTCCGAACGCATCGTCAATCCGCCGGTCTCGCGGATGGAGCAATTGCTCGCGGCGATTCAACCGCAACAAACGCGTCCTGGGATCGTTCGTAACGTAACCCATTTCGGCGCGTTCATTGATCTCGGCGGCGTCGAAGGATTGATTCACGTTTCCGAACTCGCGTGGGAGTACGTCAAACATCCGCGCGATTTGTTGACGCCCGGCCAACAAGTGCAAGTGTACGTCGTCGAAGTCAATCGCGAACAAAAACGCGTCGCGTGTTCGCTCAAACGACTCACGCCCAATCCGTGGACGGATCTCGCGGCGCACCTGCGCCCGGGCGATTGGGTTAACGGCGTCGTTACCAGCGTCGTGCCATTCGGCGCGTTCGTTCGCATCGCGAACGGCGTTGAGGGCTTGGTTCATTCGTCCGAGTTAGCCGAAGGTCATTTTTTGCATCCGCGCGATGTCGTGCAAGAAGGTCAAGCCGTGCGCGCGCGCGTGCTGGAAATTGATTCCGCACAGAGACGCGTCAAACTCAGTTTGCGCGAGCAAAATAATGCCGGCGCGCGCGGCAAAGCGGGCGCCGATCTGATGCCGCCGCCGCCGGATGCCGGTTATTGGAAGAGTCTCGCGGAATCGGGAATGTAAATGCCCGCGAAAAAATCCAAAGAAGAAAAAAAATCTTTTTGGTCACGTCTGGCTGAAAAAATTACGCCGAAGGTGCAACGCGAACTTGCCGGGATCGCGTTGCTTCTCTTTGGCGTGTTCACCTTGCCCAGCATTTTACATCTCGCGTTCGGCGCGGTCGGCGAGGCGTGGGCGAAAATTTTGTTTACGCTTTTTGGCTGGGGCGCGTACGCGTTGCCGGTCCTCGCGTTTATCGCGAGCGCGTTGCTCGTGCGCCGCGGCGCGAATCAGCACGTTGAAATCGCGTGGGGTCGCCTTCTCGCAATTGAAATTTTGTTTGCCGTAATTCTCGCGCTCGTCCATCTTACCACGCCCGCGTTGGACGCGGGCGTGCTCGCGGAAAAAGGCGAGTACGGCGGATTTGTCGGTTGGGCGATCAGCGGCAATTTGCAAGCGGCAATGGGCGCGACCGGCACGCGCATTTTGTTGATCGCGCTTGCGGTCGCGATGTTGCCGGGCGTTTTCGGAATGAACGCGACGCGCTTGCGCGCGTGGAGCGATTCACTCGCGCAACGCGCGCGCGCGGATCAATCGCCGCGACCGACTCCGCCCCTGCCGCGCCCCGCGCCGATCAAAGCACCGGCAAAACCGGAAGCCGGCGCGCCCGCGTCCGCCTCCGACGCGCGCCCGGTGTTTGGCAACAAACCGCCGCAAGTGGTCATGCAACCGCGCTTGCCACTGAAACCGGCGGGGCATCAAATTATTTTAACGCCGCGCAATCGTCCGCGCCGCCGCGGCAACGCATTGCCGCCGGTGGATTTGCTCGACACCTCGAACGAAGCCAAGTACGGCGAGACCGACGCGAATCGCAAAGCGCGCGTGATCGAAGAGACGCTCGCGAATTTTGGCGTGCCGGTCAAAGTCGTCGAGATCAACGCGGGACCGACGATCACACAATTCGGACTCGAACCTGGTTTTGTCGAACGGCGCGGCACCGACGGACAAATTCGTCAACGCAAAATTTCCGTCAACCGCATCTCGACGTATCAACACGATCTCGAGCTCGCGCTCTCCGCCGCGCCGATTCGCATCGAAGCGCCCGTCCCAGGTCGCGCGATTGTCGGCATCGAGGTTCCGAATGAATTCGTGTCGCTCGTGTCCTTGCGCGGCGTGCTCGAAAGTGAAGCGTACAAAAAGAAAAAATTGCCGCTCAAGATCGCGCTGGGGCGCGATGTGTCCGGCATCGGCGTCATCGCGGATCTCGGCGCGATGCCGCATTTGCTCATCGCGGGCGCGACCGGCTCTGGCACATCGGTGTGCGTCAACACGATCATCGCGTGTATGCTGATCAACAATTCGCCGGACGATTTACGCTTTGTGATGGTGGATCCGAAACGCGTCGAGCTGACGCCGTTCAACGGAATTCCGCATTTGATCGGTCCCGTCGTTACGAATGTTGAAGAAGTTGTTTCGGCTCTGCGTTGGGTCGTGCGCGAAATGGACCAACGTTTTTCCTTGTTCGCGAAAGAACGCGTCCGCAACATTGACGCGTTCAACGAAAAAATGGACAAGGAAAACGGCGAACACAAAATGCCGTACCTCGTCGTGTTGATTGACGAACTCGCGGACCTGATGCTCGCCGCGCCGGACGAAACCGAAAAACATTTGACGCGGCTCGCGCAAATGGCGCGCGCGACCGGCATTCACATCGTCATCGCGACGCAACGTCCGTCGGTGGATGTCGTGACCGGGTTGATCAAAGCGAATTTTCCATCGCGCATTTCGTTCGCGGTAACGAGCAGTGTGGATTCGCGCGTCGTGCTCGACGCGGTCGGCGCGGAAAAATTGCTCGGCAAAGGCGATATGTTGTATATGGCGAGCGATTCGTCAAAGTTGTCGCGCTTGCAAGGATGTTTTGTTTCGGATGACGAACTCGCGCGGATGGTGCATTTCTGGCGCGAAAAAGCGATCACCGATCTGCGCGAGATCGCGCTCGAGCCGCCGTGGAAATCGCTCGGCGCTGTCAAAGAAAATGGCGACGAAGCATTGATCGCGCAAGCCGTCGAAATCGCGCGCGAGTTTGATCGCACTTCGATTTCTTTTTTACAACGCAAACTCGGCATCGGTTATCCGCGCGCCGCGCGCTTGATGGATCAACTCGAAGAGCGCGGCATCGTCGGACCGGAAGAAGGCGGCGGCAAACCGCGCGCGGTGTTGATTCACGACGGCGATGTAAAAAATTTTGAAACCGAAGAAACGCCCAAAAAGAAAAAATAACGACTGTGGCATTGCGAGCAGTTTGTGCGAAGCAATCCCCAACATTGATCGTACGAAAAGTTTGGTGGCGATTGCTTCGTCGGCGCAAAACCCCTCCTCTCAATGACGCCACAAAAAAAGGATCGGAGGATGTATGGCTCGACCTAGACAAATGCAAGACGAGAAAAAACAAAAAAAAGATGTGATCGAAGCGGAGGGGACGATTACCGAAGCGCTCCCCAACGCGATGTTTCGCGTGCAACTCGAAAGCGGGCACAACGTGCTCGCGCACATCTCCGGCAAAATGCGGATGTATTACATTCGCATCCTGCTCGGCGATCGCGTAACCGTCGAGTTGTCGCCGTACGATTTGACGCGCGGGCGCATCACGTATCGTTTCAAAAAGTAGAGACGTTCGTGAACCGTCTCCAATGATTTTGATTTTCAAATTCGGCTATCTTCTGGAGTCGAGCGTTTACGCGGTGGCTTGCTCGGACAAACATCCCGCTGAAGCGTCGAGTCCAGACATTGCGAACAGTTCATTTTTGATTTTGATTTTCAAAAATTATCAGAGACGCGTCCTGGTGTGAGGTTTCGCGATGAACGGTTCACCGATTGATTCGCGTTTGATTCGCAAGTCGCCGATTGCGGGACGCTGGTATCCCGGTTCTGCCGACGAATTACAAACGACGGTTGACGATTATCTGGCGCGCGCAGAATTTTTTCCGACGGAAGATGAACTCATCGCTTTAATTTCTCCGCATGCCGGTTATCCTTATTCGGGCGCGACTGCCGCGCACGCGTATCGTCAACTGACAAATCAAAAATTCGACACGGTCGTTTTGATGGGACCCAGCCATTACGACGATTTTGGCGCGGTCGCGATCAGCGCGAAAAAATTTTACGCGACGCCGCTCGGCGCGCTTGAACTCGACCAGGATTTAATCGCGCGCCTCGCGCACAAAATCGCGTTGACGCCGGTCGAACGCGATCGCGAACACTCGCTCGAAATTCAACTCCCCTTTTTGCAACGCGCGCTCGGCAATTTCAAACTCGTGCCGTTGATGCTGTCCGTACCGTTTTACATCGTCGGCGCGCGCGCGCTCGAAACGTGCGAATCGCTCGCCACCGCGCTCGCGGAAATCACGCGCGACGCGCGCGTGCTGTTCGTCGCGAGCTCCGATCTCTCGCATCTCCTCGATTACAGCGCGGTCAAAAAATTTGACGCGCGATTCGAGGAATTGCTCGCGGCGTTTGATCTTCCCGCACTCGCGAATTATATGTGGCAGACCGGCGAATGTCGCGCGTGCGGCGACGCGCCGATCATCACCGCGTTGCTCGCGGCGCGCGCGCTCGGCGCGGATCGCGTGCGCGTTTTACAGCGCACCAACTCAGCCGATGCAACCGGCGAACGTGCGCGCGCCGATTATGTTGTCGGCTATCTCGCGGCGGCGGTGTATAAATCGAAATCGGCCGGTGTGTGATGGAGTCAGGTCGAAGCAAACGAACCTTGCGCGAAGTGAACGCGCCTTATTTGATCGGCGACAAACGCGCGGCGTTGACGAATTTCCTCGCGCGCCTCGAAGCGGAATACGGCGACGATGTTTGGCGCGTCATTTTATTTGGCTCGCAAACGCGCGGTGACGCGGATCCCGAATCGGATGTGGATTTGCTCGTCGTCGCGCGCGGCGATTTGGAAAACGCGCGGCGCGTCAATCAGTGGTGTCAGCAAAATCATTCACCCTGGGTTTCGGAAATTGTAATTTCGGAGCAAGAGTATCAAAACGATCAGCGATTAAAACTACCGTTCTATGTTACTGTGCGTCGCGAAGGAATCGAATTGTGGGATCAACAAGCCCGCGCGATTGAAGAACACCAAACGCCGCTTGATTTCATCGAAGGAGAACCCCGCATGTTGACGTTGGAAACTATCGAAACGATTCGTATCTATCTCAGCAATTTGCGCGAGCAACGCGACGAAGCATCCACGTTGGCGAATGTCGCGCATTGGCGTGGCGCGATTTCGCATTTGTATTACGCCGCGTTTTACATCACGACCGCCGCGCTCTATACGGTCAACATCGTGCGCGGCAAACACAAAGGCGTGTTCGATGCGATCAATCAATTCCTGGTTAAACCTGATTTGCTCGAACCGGAATATCGCGATATTTACAAACGCTTGATGGAAGGTCGCTTGAACGTGGACTATCGTCCGCAAAAACGCATCGCCGGTGAAAAAATTTTGGGCGATGACGAACTCAGGCAACTTTATTACGATGGCGAACGGTACATCGAAAAGTTACAACAATTCCTGTTTGATCGCGGCATAATCAAAACAGATTTTGACGGATAACAAATTGTAGGGGCGAAGCATCCTTCGACTACGCTCACGCGAAGCGTGCTTGCCCCTACAAAATAATTTTTCAAAATGCGATACGCGCAAATTGTCGTCAACACGCCGCTCGGCGTAACCCAGGCGCGCGAGGAAGGCGTGCCGCTCGCGGAATCATTGCGCGAGCGCGCGTTCACGTACTCGATCCCCGATCATCTCGCCGACACACTCGCGGTCGGACAACTCGTGTGGGTGCCATTCGGTACGCGGCGCTTGCAAGGCGTCGTGATCGGTTTGAGTAAAACATCGCCGGTTGCGGAAACAAAAAATGTTGACGAGATCGTTGACCCGCGTCCGCTCCTCTCCGCAATTCATCTCGACCTCGCGCGCTGGCTCGCGCGCACGTACCTCTGTTCGCTCAACGACGCGATTCAATTGATGGTGCCGATTGGCGTCGAGCAGACGCCAAAAATTTTTCTCGCGCTCGATGCGAACGCGCCGCGCGATCAATTGACCGACAAGCAAGCCGCGCTCGTCGCGCTGTTCGCGGACAAATCGGAAATCGAACTCGGCGATATTCCGCGCGATCTGCGCGGCGCGATTGACGCGCTTGCGCGGCGCGCGATCATCATCAAGCGCACTGTCGTTCCGCCGCCGCGCGCGAAACCGCGCCGCGTAAAATTCGCGCGCCTCGTCAATGCCGACGCGCTCGATCTGCTCAAGCCGCACGATTTGCGCGGGATGGAACGCTACAAAGCGATTCTTGATTTTCTCGCGAACGAAGACGGCGCGGTCTGGGTCAGCGCGCTGTACGCGGCGACGGATTGCACGCTCGCGCATTTACGCAAACTCGAAACACTCGGCGCAATCGCGCTCGAAGAAGACGAGTTACTGCGCGATTCGCTTGCGGGCAAAACGTTCGATGTCGTCGCGCCGCCGCAACTCACGTCGGAACAACAAGCCGCGTGGGACGCGATCAAATCGAGAATTCGGAATTCAGAATTCAGAATTCAGAATTCAGAATCTCCAATAACCAATTACCAATTACCACTTACCTTTCTTTTACATGGCGTAACCGGCTCCGGCAAAACCGAAATTTATTTGCGCGCGCTCGATGAAATTTTGAAGCAGGGCAAGCAAGGCATTGTCCTGGTGCCGGAAATTTCGCTGACGCCGCAAACGATTCGTCGGTTCGGCGCGCGTTTTCCAAATCGCATCGCGGTTGTACACTCGAAACTTTCGGAAGGCGAACGCTTTGACACCTGGCGCCGTTGTCGCGACGGCAAGGTGGACATTGTGATCGGCGCGCGCTCGGCGTTGTTCGCGCCGCTCCCGCGTCTCGGCTTGATCGTGTTGGACGAGGAACACGACCCGGCATTCAAGCAGGAAACGGTGCCGCACTATCATGCGCGCGAGACCGCGCTTGAACTCGCGCGGCGCGTCGGCGCGCTGGTGATCCTGGGAAGCGCGACGCCCGATCTCGAAACGTACTATCGCGCGACGCGCGGCGAATTTACTCTGCTCGAAATGCCCAAGCGCGTGATGGGACACGCGCAAGTGATCGCGAACGAAATCGCGGAGTTTCAAGTGCCCGCGCGCAAATTACGCGTCCACAAACTCGACGCCGACGCGCGCTATCTCGATCTGCCGCCCATCGAAATCGTGGATTTGCGCGCGGAGTTGAAAGCCGGCAATCGTTCGATGTTTTCGCGCGCGCTTCAACGCGAACTCGCGCGCGTGCTCGCCGCAAAAGAGCAAGCGATTTTATTTCTCAATCGGCGCGGCACCGCGACATTTATCTTGTGTCGCGATTGCGGCAACGTGTTCAAATGTCGCCGCTGTGATAATCCGATGACGTATCACGGCACCGGCGATCAACTTGTCTGTCATCATTGCAATCGCCGCGATCGCGTGCCGACGAAATGTCCGCAGTGCGGCGGCGCGCGCATTCGCTTTTTCGGCATCGGCACGGAAAAAGTGCAAGCCGAAATCCAAACGTTGTTTCCGCACGCGCGCACGCAACGCTGGGACTGGGATGTAACGCAAGGCAAAGACGCGCACGAAGGGATTCTCGAAAATTTTATTCATCGCCGCGCGGATATTTTGATCGGGACACAAATGATCGCGAAGGGGTTGGACTTGCCGTTCGTTACGCTCGTCGGCGTGATCAGCGCGGACACGTCGCTCAACCTGCCGGATTTTCGCGCGGCGGAACGCGCGTTTCAATTGCTCGCGCAGGTCGCGGGGCGCGCGGGGCGCAGTATTCTCGGCGGCAAAGTGATCGCGCAAACGTACAGCCCGGACCATTACGCGATCCAAGCCGCGTCCCAGCACGATTATCGCGCGTTCTATGATCGCGAGATCGCGTTTCGGCGCGAGCAAGGATACCCGCCGTTCAATCGGTTGATTCGTTTGTTGTACACGCATCCGAACGAAAAAAAAGCGCAAGCCGAAACCGCGCGCGTGCATCACGCTTTGACGACGCGCCTCGCGCAACGCGGCTTGCCCGCGCTCGATCTGATCGGACCTGCGCCGGCATTTTTCCACAAAGAGCGCGGACAGTTTCGCTATCAAATTATTTTGCGCGGGCGCGATCCGCACGCGCTTGTCGCGGACATTGCACTGCCGTTCGGTTGGCGCGTGGACGTGGATCCGGTGAGCGTGTTGTAAACTAAAAATGTAACCGTTCAGGTGTCATTGCGAGGAGCGGTTTTTGCGACGAAGCAATCTCCGCGTTGCAAGTCCGGATCGACCAAGTCGGGGATTGCTTCGCAAAAACCGCTCGCAATGACGGATGGGGCTGAACGCTTACCTAAAAATAATGGGGTAATTTGCGCGCGCTCAAACTGTGGAGATGAAAAACATTTGCAGGTCAGGGGACGATCCGAAAGGGCTTTTTTCCGTTCAAACGATACGCGAGAAAACCGCGCTGATCCAATGTAAAGACCTGGTCGGTCTCTAGTTCTTCGCCCAACGCGACGAGCGTCGCATCGGCGAAATCCATTGGAACGTCGCGATACTTGGACATTAGCGCGCTGACGCGTTCCAAACTCTGGCGCGATGCAGGAACCAATACAACCGCGCCCCGTAATATAAAATCAAGACAAACGCGTTGCGCTTCCCACGCGGGTCCAACCAGGTAGAGCGTTTCGGTCAACACGGCTTCTGTGGTAACCAGCGTGCCCGACCACTGCTCCAAAGCCGCGACACAATCGGCGTGTCTCTTTTCGCTTCGATCAATCAGCGCGACGAATGCGCCCGTATCGAGAATCAATTCAGCGGGCATTGCGAATCCGTTTCTTCAAATACGCGCGATGCTGTTGCCCCAAATCCGGCACCCCACTCTCGACCCGTCCGATCAAATCGCGCACGCGATCAATCGGACGGGTTTCGATTTGCACGGCGAGAAACTGTTCGAGCGCAAGTCGTACCACATCGGAACGATTTCGGTGTAAGCGGCGCGCCGCCGCATCGAGTTGTTTGGTGAGCGTTTCGGACAAGCGGAGACTGAGTTGTTGTTCCATTTTTAACCTCTTCAAACTTACGAAATCTCGGAGATTTCGGAGGTTTGAATTAACTGTACCCCATTGTAATCCAAAAATATACGAAGGGACGCCTTCTTCGCCTTGCGCTTTTTGCAACAGGTCGAGCAGTTTGTCGGAGAGCCCTGTGGAGCGGGCTTTCTTGCCCGCTGATTTGCGGACTGCGCGGAGCGGTCCGCGCCACATCTTCTCCGACAGGCGGCTAGTACTCAATCCCCGAAAATTGTTTTAACTTTTCCAAGCGATGCGTTGCTTGCACGCGGCGCACGGTGCCGGATTCCGAGCGCATCACGAGCGATTCGGTTTGCACGCCGCCGCTCGTGTAATGCACGCCGCGCACGAGTTCGCCGTCGGTGATGCCGGTCACGGAAAAGAACACGTTGTCGCCCCGCACCAGGTCGTTGTTGAGTAGAGGCGTCTCCAGCGAATAATTCATTTGCCGCGCGTACTCGCGTTCCGAATCATCGCGGGGCCACAGTTTGCATTGAATCTCACCGCCGAGACATTTCATCGCGCACGCGACGATGACCGCTTCGGGCGAACCGCCAATGCCAAACAACACATCTACGCCAGTGCCTTCCAACGCGGCGGACAGCGCGGCGGCGACATCGCCATCGCTGATCAGTTTCAACCGCGCGCCATTCGCGCGCACTTCGTCCACGTACATTTTGTTGCGCGGGCGATCCAAAATGACCGCAGTGAGATCGCTGACCGGTTTGCCTTTGGCTTGCGCGACCGCGTGCAGATTGTCTTTGACCGACGCGTTGATATCAATTTTGCCGCGCGCCGCGGGACCGACCGCGAGTTTATCCATATACACCAAATGTCCCGGCGTGAACATGGTGTCGCGTTCCGCCATCGCGACCACGGACAACGCGTTCGGCAAACCGAGCGAAAGCAAACGCGTGCCATCAATCGGATCAACCGCAATGTCCACGAGCGGCACTTCGCCGTGCGCCGCGCCGCGCAACGCAATGCCGCGATCACTGCCACCGACGACCGCGCCAATGCGCTCGCCATTGTACAACATCGGCGCATCGTCTTTTTCGCCTTCGCCAATCGCGATCACACCATCAATCTCAATCGAGTCGAGCATCAAGCGCATCGCATCCACCGCGGCTTGATCCGCGCGATTCTTGTCGCCGCGACCCATCCAGCGCGCCGCGGCGAGCGCGGCGGCTTCGGTGACGCGCGCGAGTTCCAAAGCAAGATTCCGATCCGGGGTTGGCATTTTTTTGTCCCTCCGAGAATGTGTTGGTTATATTCTACCCCGAATAGACCAAGTTGGCAAAAAATTCACAACGCGAATGGTTGGCTCAACGCAGAGATTCTTCGCTTCGCGCAGAATGACGCGACCTTCCTTAAGCGAAGGGTCTCGCGCATAGACCATTCTTCACATAGACGCTCGCGCCAAGATATGGTAGAATCACGACGGCGAGAAATAATCCGATGAATAAATTTGATGTTTGGTCAGTCGCGCTTTTTTCGACCTTTGCGCTTGCGATCATCCTGGTTTGGTTTTCGATTTTTCCGCTCGCGCTCGTCGTAAATCCCAATGACGTTATTTTTGAAAGCGCCGCAGTCCTCGCCGCGATCTTTGGTTTTACTTTTATCACGAGTCTGCGGATTCGCGCCTTGACCGTGGGCTGGATTTTATTTTCCACCGCGATCTTGATCAATCTCCTCGACGAGTTCACCCAAACCCCCGAACTGTGGGACACCACGTTCCCAAACCTGTTGCAAATGAGCAGTTTGTTGATCATCGCCATCGGCTTGTACGCCGTCGAACGCGAACGGCAACGCAATGTCGCGCGCGCGCGCCAGGATCAGCAACAGCTCGAAAAATCGCGCGCGCAATATCAAGAGTTGTACGAAAACGCGACCGACGCGATTTTCACGCTCGACCTCGCCGGCAATTTCGTTTCCAGCAATCGCGCGACCACCGCCCTGCTGGGCTACACGCCCGAAGAAATTCGCGCGAAAAATATCGGCGATGTGTTGACGCCCGCGAGTCTCGCGCACGCCGTAGAGATGCTTGAACGCGCGATCACCACGCAATCGAATTTGAAAGAACTCCAACCCTGGGATTATGAAATTGTTGGCAAAGACGGCGCGCGCCTCACAGCCCAGGTTCGCACGCGTTTTATTTGGGACGCTGGCAACATTGCCGGCATTCAGGGCATCGCGCGCGATGTAACCGCGCAGAAACACGCCGAAGCCACCTTACGCCGCCGCGATGCGATCCTCGAATCCTTCACCTTCGCCGCCGAACAATTTTTGACGACGCCCAATTGGCAAGCCGCCATTCCCGCGATTCTCGCGCGGCTGGGGCAAGCCACCGCCCTCAGTCGCGTGTACATTTTTGAAAACTATCTGGATCCGCGCGGCAACTTGTTGAGCAATCAACGCTTTGAATGGGTCGCGCCCGGCATCACCCCGCAAATTGACAACCCAGAACTCCAAGGATTTGATTTTACCGCCGTCGGATTCGCGCGCTGGCACGAACTAATGTCCGGCGGCAAACCAGTCTTTGGACACGTTCGCGAAATGCCTGCCGCTGAACAAGCCATGCTTGCCGCCGAAGATATCAAATCCATCCTGTGCGTTCCGATTTTTGTCGCAAATCAATGGTGGGGCTTTATTGGCTTTGACGAATGTGTTACCGAGCGCGTCTGGACTGAAGTTGAAATTGACGCGTTACACACCATCGCCAACACGCTCAGCGCGGTGATTGCGCGCGCGCGCGCCCAAACCCTGGCGGACACGCGGTTGAACGAACAAACCGCGCTGTTACAATTGTCGCAAGATTTGCTCACGCTCACCGACACGCAAAAAATTATGGATCGCGTGTTGCAGTGCGTGAACGAAATGTTTGAAACCAATCTGACGCACATTTGGCTCGTGGATGACACCGGCGAACACATCATCCTCTCGGCTGGCACCGGTTGGCAAGCGGGGCACATCGGCACTTTGACCATTCCACTTGACGATCCTGCCATCGGCGGAGGCGCGTGGGCGATTCGCAACCGGCAAATCGTGATCATGGATGACATCGCGACGGAACAACGTTTTGTAATTCCCGCGCTCGCCATCGCGCACGGGATCCAATCGGGCATTGCCGTACCGATGCTCGCCGGCGAATGTGCGATTGGCGCGATCGCGATCAACTCACCGCGCGCGCATCAGTTCACGCCCGATCACGCGCGCGTGCTCGCGCTGATCGCGAACGACACCGCCGAAGCGCTCGAACGCGCGCGCTTGTTCGCCGCCGAAACCCAGCGCGCGCAATACCTCGCGCAACTCAACGAAATTAGGCGCGCCGCGCTCAGCGCGATCAATCTGCCCGAGCTTTTGCAAACGCTCGCCGACCGCTTAGGCGAATTGTTCAACACCGACGGTTGCCACATCAGTTTATGGAACGACACGACGCGCCAAATTCACATCGTCGCCGCGTCCGGCGACTGGCGCGATAAAATTGATACGCTCACATTCGCGCCGGGCGAACCGACGTTGACCGAAGCGGTTCTGCGCGCCGGGCGCGCGCTCGCGGTGGAAGAGATTCACACCACGCCGTACCTCAGTCATCACCTCCTCGCGCAAATTACCGCGCAGTCGGCAATGGCGCTCCCGTTGATCGCCGATGAGGAAAAAATCGGCGCGGTCATTTTGTTGTACGATCAACCGCATCACTTTGGCGCAGAAGACATCGCGCGCGGCGAGCAAGCCGTCGCGCAGGTCGCGCTCGCGCTCGCGAAATCCAAACTATTCGTCCAAGTCCAAGAACACGCCGCGCGATTGAGCGCGCTCCACGCGATTGACCTGGCGATCACTTCGACGCTCGAGCTGGATGCGCGTTTAGCTTTGTTGCTCACCCACACCCTGGAGCAAATGCGCGGCGATGTTGCGAATGTATTTTTATCGCACGGTGATCAACTCACGGTCGTCGCGCAACGCGGCGCGCAAAATCCTGCGCTTGCGGGGCAAGTGAGTTTTCCCATCGGCACAGGCGCGGCGGGGTGGATCGCGCAGACCGGCGAACCGCTCGCGCTCGCCGAGGTGCATCACGATCCGCGCTGGTTGGAAATTGAAGCGTCCTCCACCGAAGGCGTCGTGTCGTATCTCGGTGCGCCCTTGCTCGTCGACGCGCAAGTGATCGGCGTGCTGGATGTTTCAACCCGTGCACCGCGCGAATTCACGGACGAAGAAATAGATTTTTTGATGATGCTCGCCGGGCAAGCCGCCATCGCGATTGAAAACGCGCTTGCAAACGATTATCGACCGCGCGGCGCGTCTGCTCAACGCGCGCGGCGGGGGGATGTACATTTGCGACGAGGAACAGCGCCAGGTACGTTGTGTCGTCAGTTACAACACCGCGCGTGATTACGCCGGGACCATTCTTCAGTACGGCGAAGGCGCGGCAGGCACCGTCGCCGCGACGCGCCAACCGCTGATCATTGACGACTATCGCACCTGGGACAGCCGCGCGGTAACCTACGAAGGCGACCGACCATTTTCCGCCGTCGTCAGTGTGCCGATGTTTTGGCAAGGCGCGCTCATCGGCGTCATTCACGTTTTGGATGACAACGCGAATCGGCGCTTTACGCCCGCCGACGTGCAACTCTTGATTCCGTTCGCCGATCAAGCCGCGATCGCGATCACGAACGCGCGCTTGTTGGAAGAGACCCAGCAACACGCGCGCGAGTTTGCCGTGTTGTACGACATCACGCGCGATCTGGCGACCGAACGCGATTTGCCCAAACTATTGCAAACGGTTGTCGCGCGCGCGGCGACGTTGCTGGAAACCTCCGGCGGCGGCATCTATTTGTACGACGCCGCGCGCGACGACCTGGAACTCGCCAGCGCGGTCATTCCCGAGGCGGGCGCGCTTGCGTGCGCGCGCATCCAAGTCGGCGAAGGGCTGATCGGTCGCGTCGCGCAAACGCGCGAGCCGATCGTCGTCAACGATTATCAAACCTGGGAACACCGGTTGCCCGAGATTGCCGCGCTGGGAATCACCGCGATGATCCAACTGCCGCTAGAGTACGGCGGCGATTTGATCGGCGTGCTAGGCGTGCACGAACACGGCGCATCCACGCGCCAATTCACACCCGCCGACACGCGCCTCCTGACGCTCTTTGCGACCCAAGCCGCGAGCGCGGTGCGGAACGCACGCTTGTTTGAAGAGACACAACGCCGCGCGCGCGAATTTAGCGCGCTGTACGACGCCACGCGCGAATTGGTGGAGGCACGCGATCTGCCCGCGGCATTGCGCGCGATTGCCGAACGCGCCGCGACCTTGCTCGATGTGCCGGTCACTTCGATCTATTTGCACGATCCCGCGCGCGCTGATCTCGAACTGGTCTATACCAGTCAACCCTTCACGCATCTGCTTGGCGCGCGGATCAAGCTGGGCACGGGGATGGCGGGTAAGGTCGCGCAAACGCGCGAGCCGATGATCCTGGACGATTATCATAGCTGGCAAAATCGCGCCGACCAATTCGATGCGATTCCGATTCGCGCGGTGATCGAAGTGCCGATGCTGTACGCCGGTGAATTGATCGGCGTGCTTGTCGTTCACGAAATCGGCAATTCGACGCGCCGCTTTTCCGAAGCCGATGCGCGGCTCCTCACCTTGTTCGCCGCGCAAGCCGCGAGCGCGGTGCGGAACGCGCAACTCTTCGCGCAAACCAAACGCCGCGCCGAACATCTGATCGCGATCAATCGCGTCGCGCGCAGTGTGAGCGCATCGTTGAATTTGGATGAAACGCTCGAAATCATTTTCCACGAGACGACCCAGGTCTTGCCCGCCGATGTGTTTTTCATCGCGCTGTACGACGCGCCGAATCAAGAACTCGATTTTCGCATCCACATAGACAACGGCGTGCGCGAACCGCCGGTGCGCCGCGCGCTCGGCAACACGCTCACCTCGTACATCATCACCGAGCAAAAGCCACTGCTGATTCGCGATTGGGCAAACGAAAAAGATCGCCTGCCGCCTGCGCGCGCGTTTGGCACGATGCAAATGGCGGATTCATGGTTAGGCGCGCCACTGCAAATCGGCGCGCGCATCGTCGGCGCGATTTCGGTGCAGGCGTACCGTCCGAATGTGTACGGCGACGAAGAATTACAACTCTTGAGCACGCTGGCGGATCAAGCCGCGATCGCGATTGAAAACGCGCGCCTGTTTCAAGAAACGCAACAACGCGCGCATCAACTCGAAACCTTGTATCAAGTCGGACAAACGCTCAACAGCACGCTCGACACCGAAACAATTCTCGAAAACGTCACCGCCGAAGCGATGCGCGTCACCGGCGCGACGCACGGGTGTCTTTGCATCGCGGACGCGCAAGCCAATCGCTATTGGTATCGCGCGCTCCGCGGCTTTACGCCCGAACTTGTCGCGCGCGCGCACGCCTCACAATTGGCTTTGGATCACGGACACAACGGGCGCGCGTATCAAACCCAGCAAATCGTTTCAATTGACGACGTCACCGCATCGCCAGAGTATGTGGAATTTGTGCCGGCGACGCGCGCAGAATTGATCGTGCCGATTGTGCGAAGCGACCAGGTGCTGGGCAACATTGATTTGCAAAGTCCGCAGGTCGGCGCATTCCACAAAGCCAATCTCGCGCTCTTGCACGCGCTGGCGAACCAAGCCGGCATCGCGCTCGAAAACGCGCGCTTGTTCGAGCAAGCGCAACAGCGCGGGCGCGAACAAACCCTCGTCAGCGAAGTGATTCGCGCGCTCAACGCGTCGCTCGACGCGCGCCAGGCATTCCCCGCGATTGCCAAAGCGATGCAAGAACTGACCGGGTGTGAGCGCGTCAGTATGGCATTGCTCGACGAAACGAACGAATACTTTGTGATCGCCGCGCTCGATTCGCCGCGCGCCGAATTGAGTCAGGGCACGCGTTTGCCGATCAGCGCGAGCGCGGCGGCGGCGGACATCCTTGCCGGGAAAACGCACCTCACGTCCGATTTATTGACCGAGCAACACTTTCCGGCGGAACACGCGCTCGTCCAAGCCGGTTTTCGTTCGCGCATCAATATCCCGCTCGTCGTTGGCGAATGGGTGATCGGTGCGTTGAACCTGGTCAGCCGTCAGGCGCACAACTTTAGCCCCGCCCTCTTGGCGCCGCTTCATCAAATCGCGGACGCGGTTGCGATCGCGATTGAGAATATGCACTTGTTCGAGTCGGAGCAGACGCGGCGCGAAGAACTCGCCGCGCTGTACGATCTCGCGCGCGCGTTGGCGGAATTGAACGAGAGCGACGCGATTCTCAACCTGGTCGCGCAACGCGCGGTCAACACGTTACGCATCACCTTTGCGCGCATCGCGCTGATCGAGGGCGCGCATTTCGCCGTGCGCGCCGGGCATCCCGCGCGGATCCTGGGTCGCGATTTACGCATCGGGCAACGCGAACCGCTCGCGGCATATCCGTTCGCGGCGCAGATTCTCGCCGCGACCGCGCCGCTGTTGCTCGACGCCAACGATGCGCGCATCGGCGAAATGGAACGCGAGACCTTTTTCCTCGGCGTAACCAAAGTGATGTGTTTCGTGCCGCTCCGGCTCGGCGAACGCATGCTGGGTTTTGTGATGCTGGGCGAAGTGCGCGACGAACGCCGCGAGCCGTTCACGGATGAAAAAGTCCGGCTCGCGAGTAGCATCGGCGATCAAACCGCGAGCGCGTTGCATCGCGCGGATTTGTTCGCGCAGATCGAAACCGCGTACTTGGAAACCGTGCTCGCGCTCGCGCAAGCGACCGACGCCAAAGACACGTACACCGCAAATCACGCGCAACGGCTCGCCGAAATGTCGCGCGCGATTGGATCCGCCTTGGGCTTGAGCGCGCGCGAATTGGAAGATTTACGCTACGGCGCGACCTTGCACGACATCGGCAAAATCGGCGTGCCGGATGCGATCTTGCAAAAGCCGAACAAATTGACGCGCGAGGAATGGACGTTGATGCGTAAGCATCCCGTCACCGGCGAGCAAATTCTCGCGCCGGTGCCGCGTCTCGCCGGCGCGGCGCGCATCGTGCGCCATCACCACGAACGCTTCGACGGCAAGGGGTATCCCGACGGCTTGCGCGGCGAGGACATTCCGCTCGGCGCGCGCATCCTCACGATTGTAGATTCGTACAGCGCGATCGTGGATCGCCGCGTGTACAAAAAACCGCGCTCGCACAAACTCGCGATCGTGGAACTGAAAAAACATACCGGCGCACAATTCGATCCGCGCTTGATGGAAATTTTCCTGCGTTTGTTCGAACACTCGTCCGACGTGCCCAAGGCGCATCTATGAAATCTTCCTCGCCGTTGATCTCGGCAAATCGCATCGTGTTTCTGACGCTCACTACGATCATTGTCGCGGGTTTGATCGTGGTGTGGCGCGCGCCGCTTCCCGACGAGACCCAGCGCGCGCTCCTGGGATTGGGCGGCGTGGGCATGCTGTACAACGCGTTGATCGCGCAACGCCTGTTTCATCGCGCGCGCGTGTGGCGCGTCGTCATTCCGATTGGCAACACGCTTCTCATCAGCGCGGCGTGTTTCTTGCTCGGCGAACTCGTCCCAATGATCGTCACCATTTATCTGGTCGCGGTCGCATCGGTCGCGATGCGAAACAGTTGGCGCGCCGCGTTGTGGTCGGCGCTTTTGTCCGCGCTCGCGCTCGTCGGATTGGATGCGTTGGAAAAAATTCCCTTTCCACTTTTGGATTTGAGTGTGCTCATCGGCGTACTGTTCTTTGTCGCGATTTTGACGAGCGTGCTGGCGCACACCGCGCAACGGCACACCCACGCGTTGGAAGAGGCGATCAACGCGCACCAACGCGGCGCAATCGTCCGCCGTGTTGCATTTGGACGGCGGCGCGATTTTTCTCGCGGATGACGCGCAGACCACGCTCACGCTTGCCGCGTGGCGCAACCTCACGCCGGAGGTTCGCGCGCTTCTCCACCCATATCGTTTCGGTGAAGGCATCACCGGGACAGCCGCGCACGAACGGCGCGTTATTTTCGTTTCCGATGTGCACCGCGACGTACGCGTCCGCGCGCAAATGCGCGCGTTCGACGTCGTCCATTCCCAGGTCAGCGCGCCGTTGATCGCGCGCGACCGCGTCGTCGGCGTGATGAGTTTGATCGCCGCCACGCCGCGCGCGCTCAATGCCGACGACATCGCGCTCGTGCGCGCGATTGGCGCGAGCGTCGCAGTCGCGATTGATCACGCGCGCGTATTCGAAACGTTGGAGCAACGCGTCACCGAACGCACGGTGGAACTCGCCGCGCTCAATCACATCACACAGACGATTACGCAATCGCTCGACTTGAACGCGATTCTGGATACGGTGGTCAGCGAGTTGCAGACCACGCTCCAAGCCCAGGAAGCGTGGGTGCGGATTTTCGATTCTAAACAGCAGGCATTGGTTTTACAGGCGTGGCAAGGCGCGCGGAATCTCGGCGCGCGAACCCCCGTGTTGAATTTGGGCGAAGGCATGAGCGGACTCGTCGCGCGCGACCGGCAAGCGCGCGCGGTGAACGTGGAAGATGCGGAGCTGACCAATCGCGCGCAATGGCTCGCCGACGGTTTGCGGTCGGTCGCGGGCGCGCCGATGCTCGTGGACGAACACCTGGTGGGCGTGCTGGGGGTCGCCAACACGCAACGCGATCGCTATGGCGAAAACGAGTTGCGCTGGCTGAACGCGATTGGTAATGCCGCCGCGATCGCGATCAAAAACGCGCAGTTGTTCGAATCGCGCGAACGCCGCGCGACGCAACTCGCGACCCTGCGCGAAATTGATCACACGCTCAGCTCGATGCTCGATCTGACACCGATGCTGGAAACGATGCTCGTGCTTGTCGCGCGCATCGTGCCGTACGATAATGCGCTGGTGTTGCTGTTGGAGGGCGCGCGTTTGCGGAGCGTCGCCACGCGCGGCACACACGCCGACCTGTTGCGCGATTTCGAGCTCGACATTTCGCACAATGCGATTTTTCAACGCATGGAACGCGACCGCGCGCCGCGCATCATTAACGATCTGCCCAACGATCCGGATTGGGTGCCCGAGCGGCGGACGGAATCGAGCCGCGCCTGGCTCGGCGCGCCGTTGATCGCGCGCGGCGAAATGCTCGGGCAGATCAGTTTATTCAGCGCGACGCCGCACGCGTTCACGCGCGACCACAGCGATCTGTTGCTCGCGTTCGCCAATCACGCCGCGATCACGATTGCAAACACGCAACTGCGCGCCGCGTTGCACGAGCAAGCGCGTCGCGATAGTTTGACCGGCGCGCTCAATCACGGCGCGTTCATCGCGGAACTGCACGCGCTGGGCAATGGGCACACACACCCCGCGCAACCGTTCGCGTTGATTATGCTCGACCTGGATAATTACAAACAGTACAACGATGCGTACGGGCATGTCATCGGCGACCAGGTGTTGGGCGTTACGGTGCAAGCGATTCGCGCGCACATCCATCACACCGACCTGGTCGGACGCTGGGGCGGCGAAGAATTTGGGATCGCGTTGCCGGGCGCAGACCTCGCGCGCGCGCGCGTCGTTGCCACCCGCATTCGCGCCACGCTTACCGCAACAGAAATTCGCGACGCGCACGGCAAACAAATTCCGCCGCCGACCGCGAGCCGTTGCATGCAACGTCTCTACACAACGTCTCTACATTAGTACGCCCCCAACTCGTCCAGCCGCGCGTCATCAATTCCAAAATAATGCGCGAGTTCGTGATGCAAGGTTTCGCGAATACATTCGCGCACTTGATCATCATTTTCGCACATCGCTAAAATCGGCTCGCGATAAATGCTAATCTTGTCCGGCGGAATCAAGCCGTACGCTTCGGTGCGTTCCGTCAACGGAATGCCGTGATAAAAACCGAGCAGGTCGTACGGATCATCTATCTCCACCCAATCGAGCGTTTCCGCATCGGCGACCGCTTCGACCACAATCGCGACATTCGCGATGCGCCGCGCAATTTCCGGCGGCAATTCATCCAGCACATGCGCGACGGCGTTTTCAAATTCGCGGTGATTCATTGCGCGCCCAAGCCCCAGCGTTCGCGCACGCGCGCTTCGAGCGGCGCAAACAGCGCGCGATCTACGACGAGACCGATCGCGATGATGAGAAGCATCACCGCGACGACCTGGTTCATGTCATTCAGATCGCGTCCGAACGATAACAAATGCCCCAAGCCCCAACTCAATGATGCGGAAAGTAATTCCGCCGCCATCAACGACCGCCACGCGAACGACCAACCAAGTTTCATCCCGGTAATGATCGCGGGAAGCGCGGCAGGCAAGATCACCAGCGCGTACAACTTCCACCCACGCGCGCCGAGATTGCGCGCGGCGCGCAAATACAGCGGCGGCGTATTTTTTATACCGGCTTCGGTCGCCAGCGTGATCGAAAGTAGCGCGCCCATCACCACGACGAATAAAATCGCGCTTTCGCTCAAGCCGAACCACAACACCGCGAGCGGCAACCAACAGATCGAAGGCAACGCTTGCAAACCTAGCACGAGCGCGCCGACCGTTTCATCGAGCAATTTGATCCGCCCCAATGCGAGCCCGAGCAATACGCCCGCGCCCGCGGAAATTGCAAAGCCGACGAGCAACCGTTGCAGTGAAGTCGCGACGCCGATCAGAAATGTGCCGTTCGCAAAGCCGCGCGCGAGCGTTTGCGCGACGCCGACCGGCGATGGAAAAATATATTCCGGCGCGATGCCGCTCGCCGCGAGCAATTGCCACGCGGCGATCAGCGCGACAAAAAAAATAATTTTACGCGCGATGTTTTTTTGATCCAGCATAACCGGTTCCGTTTAGTGAACAGTGAGCAGTGAGCAGTGAACGGTAAACTGTTGACTGTTGACTGTTGACTGTTCACTGTTTACTGTTGACTGTTCACTGTTCACCGACTACTAATTCACAACACATCGTCCCCAACCATTTGCGCTTCGAGTTCGTGCAGAACATTCGCGGCGACATCGCGCTGGCTCGCGTGCGTATCTTCTTTGAGCAGAGCGGAAATTGCGCGCGCGCGATCCACGACCGCGTAGCTTTCGATTTGGCGCAGGCGCGGCAGATCAATCACAAATTCTTGTTTGATGCGCGCGGGACGCGCGGACAAGACGATCACGCGATCACCCAGCACGACGGCTTCGCGCACATTGTGCGTTACGAACACAATCGTCTTGCGCGTGTTCGACCAGATCGCTTGCAATTCATCGTGCAGAACATCGCGCGTTTGCGCGTCGAGCGCGCCGAACGGTTCGTCCATCAACAAAATATCCGGGTTGAGCGCGAGCGCGCGCGCAATCGCGACGCGCTGTTTCATCCCGCCGGATAATTCGTGGACGAACGCGCGCTCGAACTCGGCGAGATGCACCATTTGCAAATAGCGCCGCGCGACGATTTGGCGTTCCGGTTTCGCGACGCCGATCATATTCAATCCAAATTTCACATTGTCGAAAACGTTGAGCCAGGGAAAGAGCGCGGCGTTTTGAAAAATCATCACGCGCTCCGTGCCCGCGCGCGTGACGACGCGCCCATCCACGCGCACCTCGCCGCGCGTCGGCTTGTCGAGCCCCGCGATGATGTTGAGCAAAGTAGATTTGCCGCATCCCGACGGACCGAGCAAGCAAACAAATTCGCCTTCGCGAATATCCAGGTCAATCGGATCGAACGCGGTCAAGCTGCCGCGCTTGCTTTGAAATGTTTTGCTGACGCCGCGAATTTCTAATTTCATTTTCAATCCCTGTGGCGCGGCTTTTCAAGCCGCTCAATGCGGGCTCGAAAGCCCGCGCCACTTTACTTTATTGCCGGTAAATTTTTCGCTTGCAAAACGCGATTGAGCAGAGTCAAATCGTAAATGCCGTCGAGGTTCGGCGGCGCGTCGCCGAGAAAGCCGAGTTGAAACGCCGCATCCGCCGAGCCGATCAGCGACGCGCGAATCGGATCGTACGTGATCGCTTGCCGCGCCCACGCGTCATCGAGAACCTGGGTCGGCAGTGGCTTGCCGGTGAGACGCTCGATCTCCGCGTTCAACTTTTGCTTTGCCGATGCGGGATCGGCGTTGATGCGTTGCGTCAACTCGACGTGCGCGGACAGAAATTTTTCGACGCGCGCGGGATGCTCGCGCAAAAATTTCGCGCTGACGATGATGTGCGCGGTAACAAATTTTCCATCCGTCCACAGCTCGCGCTCATCGAGAAAAATTTTTCCGTTCGCCTCGTGCACCAAACGCGCACCCCAGGGTTCGGGCACCCATGCGGCGTCAATTTCTTTTTTGCGAAAAAGCGTAAGAATATCCGGATTCGCGGTCGGGACGACTTGCGTGTCGCCGCCCTGCTCTTTGAGTTTGAAACCTTGTTTGATCAACCACGCGCGCGCGGCAACGTCTTGCGTGTTGCCGATCTGCGGCGTCGCGATTTTCTTGCCGCGCAAATCTTGCGCGCTCGCGATGCCCGCGTCCGCGCGCACGACCAGCACCGCGCCGCCGCTTGTCGCGCCGGCGATAATTCGCAGAGCCGCGCCTTTCGATTTGACGTACCCGTTGATCGCGGGATTCGGTCCGATGTACGCCAGGTCGAGTTGCCCGGCAAACATTGCTTCAATCGCCGCGGGACCGGCATTGAAAATTTTCGCGTCGAGTTTGGCGTCGTCGCCCAGCGCGCGCGCGAATGTGCCATCCGCAAAACCGATCAACGCCTGCGCGTGCGTGATGTTCGGAAAGTAACCGACGCGCACGCGCGCCGCGTCGGACGATTGATTCGCGCACGCGGTCAAGGCGCACAACAAAATCGCGAGAGCAAATTTGAAAATGGTTTTCATCGTTTGATTTTGTAACAGAGAGCGCGCTGGGTGTCAAATTGCTTGCCACAGATTTTTGAATAGAGTTTTGTGTACCGATCAGGAGTCGAGCGTTTACGCGGTTCGCTTCGCGGCTCAGACACGCAACCCGCTAAAGTGTCGAATCCAGTACGCGCGAAAATTCTGTTGACGCCGCGCGCCGGGTATGTTATATTCCAGCCGGTTGAATGATGACACAGTCGCAAAAATCATTGGGCGCGATTTTGCGCGCGTGGGGACCCGCGTGTGTATGGATGGGATTAATCTTTGCGCTCTCCGCGGAATCGCATCCGCCGTTCCTTCCGCCGGGCGAAATGGCGTTTGCGTACGCGTTTCGCAAACTCGGTCATTTCACCGAGTACGCGATCCTCGCGTGGCTGATCTATCGTCCCTTGCGCGATCAGCGACGCGGCGTGTGGCTCGCGTTCGCGCTGACGACGCTGTACGGCGCGAGCGACGAGTGGCATCAATCGTTCGTGCCGGGGCGCGAAATGTTGTTCGGCGATTGGCTGATTGATTCGGCGGGCGCGCTATGTGGCTTGGTGGTCGCGCGGCAATGGCAGAGATGGTTGGCGCGCAATGGCGCGCAAAAATAAATTTTCAAGGGGGAAAAATGCTCGCGGAATTTAAAAAGTTTGTGATGCGCGGCAACGTGCTTGATCTCGCAGTCGGCGTGATCATCGGCGGCGCGTTCGGAAAAATTGTCGCGTCGCTCGTGGAAGACATGCTGATGCCGCTCATCGGTTTGATTTTGGGCGGAATTGATTTTAGCGGACTCGCGGTGATGGTGGGAAAAGCCGAAATCAAATACGGCTCATTCATCCAAACCATTTTTGATTTTCTCATCATCGCGTTCGTGATTTTTCTGATCATCAAATCCGCGAACAAGGTAACGACAAAGCCCGCGCCCGCGCCCGCCGCGCCGACGGAAAAAGATTGTCCGTACTGCTTGTCCAAAATTCCGCTCAAAGCAACCAAGTGCGCGTTTTGCGCGTCGACAGTGTAATCGCCGACTCGCGCGAGTAGCAAAACACAACCCTGTGAAAGCAAATTTTCACAGGGTTGTGTTTTTCGGGGACTCGGCAACAACCATTGTTTTCTGCGTCAAGTAGACCGCGCCGATGGTGAGGAGAATATCGCCGATGCTAAACACATTCGGAAAAATAAATCCTTTGGGGATGGCAAAAATATCGCAGAGGAAAAATAGTTGTGTGTCCAGTCCCATCACAATCGACATCCCAGCGTAATCAAGCGTATTCCAGGAATGTGAAAATTTTTGGTTACGGCGACAAACAGTACGATCATCGAAGCGATATACCCATAGGGGGTTATGGGCTTGGTCGCGGGATTGGTTTGCCACCATTCGGAAAAAATCAAAACCTGGAGCAGGAAACCGAAAATGAGTACTCCGCGCCAGCGTAGATTAATGTCGATAAATCGCGCGAGTTTGCCACGCCGGAGCAATCCGACGACAATCGAAACAATTAGAATGAATAGAATAAACATAGCGATTTCAAACCGGCGCAAGATTAACCGGGGCAATCGTTTTTGGCATAACGGCTAACTTGGATGGTTTGCAGAAATATCTAAACTCTTTACAAACGCTTCCACGACGCGCGGATCAAATTGAGTGCCACTCCCTTCAACCAATCGCGCGACAGCATCAGTTTGAGCAAGCGCGCGACGATAGGGTCGGTCTTCCGTCATTGCTTGATATGCATCCGCGACGGAAATAATTCGCGACCCCAATGGAATTGTTTCGCCGCGCAAACCATCCGGATACCCTTTGCCATCATAGCGTTCGTGATGATGGCGCACCAAGATCGCGCCTTTATCATAGAGTGGAAATTTGGATAACAACATCGCGCCCACTTGAGCATGCTGTTCCGCGTTTTTTCGTTCATCTGAATTGAGCAATTTGGGGTTGAACAAAATATCATCTGCCATTCCCACTTTGCCCAGATCGTGGAGCAACGCGGCGGAGGCGATCGCCTCGATCTCCTCTTGAGGTAGATCAAGCGACTCGGCGATGGATCGCGAATAATTGGACACGCGTTCGGAATGATCCATCGTGTGATGATCGCGTTCGTCCACCACGCGCACGAGCGCGCGCAGAGCGTCTTGCGTTTGATTTCGCAAATGATTCGCGGTTTTGTACGCATCGCGCGCGACAAACAAAGGCAATCCCGTCAACACCACGCTTACTGGGTTAAAGTGCCACAGCACGGCAAGAAATATACCCAATGTAAATAGACTTGCTTCATGCCAAAACATAACTTGGGTGTTTTGCCTTAGAATGTAAAGATATGGCAAGCGTGTGGCAAAACTAATCACCAAGCAAAGCAGAGCAATGTTAACGATAAAAGAAGTCGCCCCGGCGGATACCATAGCGAGAATATTTTCAAGTGAACCAAAATTATTTACTCGTGGATCGTTCAAAATGAAATAGACCAATGCGGTTGCTACCCAAGTGAGCGTTAACTCCGCGGTATTAAACAAAATCTTAAACCATACGCGCTTGGCTCGAATTTCACTAACAAGGGTTCCCAGAAAAACGCTAATGATAACTACTGGGATAGGAGCGAGAAGTACAACGGCAAATTTAACGGCATTGGAGACAGAGGTTTCGACTTGCACTCCAACGTGACTTATGGCAAAAGCATCAAGAACGGCAATCACTGATGCCGCGACAAGAATGGTGAACCAAATAGTCGCATTAGTTCCAATCGCGGGGATAGAAAACAAAACCGCGCCTACCATTAGCGCGGCGAGAAGGAGGATGTAAATTCGCGCTTGCCACGGAAGCGAACTCATCTATGCTATCCACTCAGCCGGTCAGTCTGCAGTCTAACAACCATTGGTGCTAGTTCATTTTCGCCCGTGTTTTCCGATGTCGTTTAGCCCCTTGTGGGCGTTGAACGCGCACGAGGCGCTATGCTACAGCCGTAATCCCGCACAAACTAGCACCATTGGTTAATAGACCTGCAACAGCGGCGCATATAGAAGATTACCGGCAAACCTGCGGAGTCGTCAATTCGACGCTATTCCCATCTTCCGTCAGCCGCAATAGCCAACACCATACTCGCGATCGAAGCCAAAGTCAACAACACGTACGCGAGGCGCCACTTCACAATGACTCACATCCTTTCGTTGAGGATTTGATCGCCGCCACAGCGATCAGTTATCCTCTTCGCTTCGCTCTTGCTCGCGCAGGTTCGCCGGTACCAACATTGTACCACAATCTATCCGGTAAATCAAGAACAAATTTTGAACGTGTGTTTCAAAGTAGGGGCGAAGCATTTTCATTCGCGTGCGAACGAAAATGCTTCGCCCCGATCTGGTCAGTAAAAAACGCAAGGAGCGGCAGTGGCGCTGACCGCTCCTTGCTTGCAATAAGGCGAGTGTGGCGCTCCCCGCCCGGCTGTGATGTGAGTCCACTATGAAGAGGGCGAGATGGCGCGATTTGATACATCGGCCGGTCCGACACTATATCTCCACCGAGTCAAACTCCTCGGATAGGCGCGGCGATTGAGCAATTAAATTATGGATGCGCCGGTTCAACGCGTCCAACGTCGCGCGCGCGGCGGATTCGCTGGGGCGCGAACCAACGAAACTCGCGCCGACGAAAGTTTCTTCGCGATTTTCAAACAGGCACGTCAAAAGCACCAAAACGATTTCACGCGTGCCAATTCGTAAAGTCGTTGCTTCCTCAAGGCGCACGTCAAGATGTTTGCCCACTAATTTCTGAACTGCATTAACGGTCGCCTTGGCAGATACCTGAAACGTAATCGGGTTCTCGATTTTCTCGGTTGCCTCACCGGTAACAAGCTTGCCCGCGCCGCGAACCTCCACCCGGATACGCCGCTGATTTCCAAGATTATCTTCGGTAACGTGTTGGATTTCTGGACGCGCGACGGGAATGTGGAGCAATTTCTCATCCGGGATTTGGACGAGACTGATTTTGCGATAGTCCACTTTAACATTGTGCTTGACTCGAAAGAGCGTTTCGATATCGCGGACAATTTGTTTGGGCTTGCGCGCCGTGGATGCCACAATGTGAATTTCAATTAAATTGTCTGCGCTATCAAGCACAGCGCACCCGGCATAAACTCCAGAAACTTGTTCAAGAGTAATGTTCAAATCTGTTGCGGATGGTTTGACTGACGGTGTGGAAGATAGAGAATTTGACACTACTGACCTCCGTGTGTTTGGATTAGTCGCGCATATTCTTTCACTACACCCGAACGAAGCGTTCAAGCACTGGGCGCATTATACCATACTTGCAGTTTAATTACGTCGCTCCAAATTGTTGGGCGAATTTGCGCGCTGTGTTATTATGCCGCCGAAAGGATAAGATATGACGCGGGGCAAACGCACGCGCACAAAAAAATTTGCCTGCCCGATAATTTTGGCTTGGACATTTGGAAAGCCCGTCGCGAAGTTCACGATAGCGTCGCGTACGTCAATCGAATTCACGCGCGCAACAAGAAAACACTCAAGCAAACAGTAGCCGAGTTGGAAAAATAGTGACTCTGGTTCTTGAAGGTCGCGCCAAAAATAGAACCGCGCCGCGCGTCTCTGCGCGCGGAGCGGTTACAGTGTGCTTGTGCCTAAGACAAAAAACTAGATCAGGACACTTTGGTCACACTCGCGGCTTGCGGTCCTTTCGGGCTTTCTTCAATCGTGAACTCAACCTTGTCGCCTTCGTTGAGACTGCGATAGCCGTCCATCGTGATCGCGGAAAAGTGGACAAAGACATCCTTGCCGTCATCGTGCGCGATAAAGCCGTAACCTTTCGCGGCGTTGAACCACTTGACCGTCCCTTGTTTGCGCTCGGACATTTCCATGACACCCCCTTTCGTGAAAATTGCGCCGAAGGAAAAATGCTTCGAGCAAATAAAATCGCCAGGGCGAAAGTTCCTGCCGTGGCGAGCAACCACTCGAACCAAACGCGCGTCCTTCGTTCCTTACGGGCGAAATTATCACACAGCCGCGCGGGGATGTCAATACTTTTTCAACCCCAAAACCCGCATGAAAGGATAAGATTTCTTTACCTTTCCAGACCTTCCAGGTTTCAGAAACCTGGAACCTAATTTTTGCCCAAATTAGGCGACAATTCATTGTTCTTTAACAACTGCATCCACGCGATAGAAACTTGTGGCAAGATAGCCCTGTTCTTCATCTTCTTGCGACAAGGATTCTATGATGACCGAATCGAATCACAGCACGTCCAGTGCAAGCCTCGCAATGCTGGGTTTGCAGTTCCAACATTGGCAAATTTGGCCCGTCGTTTCACACCACGTCAAGATCAAACAAAAAATTCGCATGCATACCCCACTCGAAAAGTTGCAAGATTGTTTTGTCAATATCCTGGCAGGCGGTCACGGTCTCGTCGAAATCAACACCCGCTTGCGCGCCGACCCTGGCTTACAACGCGCGTTCGGGCGTGCCACTTGCGCCGAACAATCGACCATCAGTGATACCTTGAATGCCTGTACGCCGGAGAATGTGCAACAAATGCAACAGGCCCTCGCCCAGTTGATCCGCCAACACAGCCAAACCTTCCGGCACGCGTACAGCAAACAGTGGCAACTCTTCGACATTGATATGACTGGGTTGTGTGCGGGACGCCTGGGCGAAGGCGTGACCAAAGGCTATTTCGCCCATCGCAAGAATGCGCGGGGACGGCAACTCGGACGCGTGATTGGCACGCACTACGACGAAGTGATTACTGAACGGCTCTTCCCTGGTAAACGCCAACTCGAAAAAAGTCTGCTCGAATTGGTCGATGCCACGTCCGCCACCTTAGAATTAGACGAAAACAAACGGAAAAACACGCTCTTACGCATCGATGGGGGCGGCGGAAGCGAAGCGAACATCAATGCACTCTTGGCGCGCCAGTATCAAGTGCTGGTGAAAGTGCATAACTGGCAACGCGCGCGCAAATTGGCAGAAACCGTGCAGGAATGGTGGTGCGATCCCAAAGTGCCGGAGCGCGAAGTCGGTTGGGTCCGCCAACCCTATGACTATGTGCGCGCGACGCAACAACTCGCGATCCGCAAACGGAAGAACAAAGACGAATGGAGTTATGCGGTGATCGTCTCGAGCGTGTCCAATCGCATCTTGCAACAACTGAATGGTCAGCGCGTCTCGAAAAAACTTGCGGAACGTGAACGAGCTTGGTTGATCCTCCATGCATATGATTTACGGGGTGGCGGTGCGGAGACCCAGAACAAAAGTGATAAACAAGGCTTGGGCTTAGCAAAGCGCAACAAACACAAGTTTGCGGCACAGGAGATGTTGGTCTTGCTCGCACAGTTGGCGCATAACCTGGTGATCTGGACGCGGAACGCCTTGGCCCGCGCAACACCTGGTTTAGCCAAGTATGGCATTCATCGGATGGTGCGCGATGTGTTGCGGATCCCAGGACAGATTCGATTTGATGCAGTTGGTAAAGTGCAAATCACCTTGAGCGAAAATCATCCGCTTGCTCAAAAAGTCCTGAACGGCTTCAGGGCTTGGTTGCCACGCGATGATTTGTCGCTTAATTTGGGCAAAATCTAGGTGGAAGGTCTGCGCGATTATTTTTGTTCGGTGGATGCGTTCGTGTACGCGAGAAGCGGCTTGAGCAAATTCGTAAACTCCATCGGGAAAACGAGTTTGGTCGCCGGGCTCGCGCCGAGCGCCTTGAGCGCGTCGAGATATTGCAAACTCATCGTCTTGGCGTCAATATCTTTTGCCGCGCTGAAAATCTGTTGCAATGCTTCCGAGTACCCTTGCGCCGCGAGAATGCGCGATTGCTTTTCGCCTTCCGCACGCAGAATCGCGGCTTGCTTGTCGCCTTCCGCGACCGTAACCGCCGCCGATTTCTTGCCTTCCGCTTCGGTAACGACCGCGCGGCGCGTGCGTTCCGCGGACATTTGGCGCGTCATCGCTTCTTGAATTTCGCGCGGCGGCACAATCTCGCGAATCTCGACCGCGGTCACTTTGTTGCCCCATCGTTCCGTAACTTCGTCGAGTTTGGTTCGTAGTAATGTGTTGATGTGTTCGCGTTGCGCCAACACATCGTCGAGCATAATGTCGCCGATGACCGCGCGCAAAGTTGTCGTCGCGATACCTTGCGACATCGCCGCGAAGTTTTGCGCTTTGATGACGCTTGCGACCGGATCCACGACGCGCCAATAAATCAGAAAATCAACCGAGATGCTCGCGTTGTCTTTCGTGATGGTCGTTTGATGCGGCACTTCAAGAAATTGTTCGCGCAAGTCAACTTTGGTTGCATTTTCGATAAAGGGCCATAACATGATCAAGCCCGGTCCGCGTTGCCCCACGCACTTGCCGAGTCGAAACACAACGAGCCGTTGATACTCGCGCACAATTTTGAGCGCCATCGAAAGAATCACCAGCGCAAAGATGACGAACAAAAATGCAATGCAGGAAATCATCAACAACAAATCCGGTCCCATTCGTTCCTCCTTTTGAGATTTGTGGCGCGGGCTTTTCAGCCCGCACATTTTTGCGGGCTAAAAGCCCGCGCCACAGATTTTATTTTTTCACAACCTGGAGTCGCAAACCCTCGACGCGCAAAACTTTAATCGGCGCGCCTTTTTCGATTTGCCCATCCTGCGCGATCGCAGTCCACAATTCGCTATCCACTTGCACTGTGCCCTCCGGCGCGAGATCGGTCATCGCGATCCCGGTCGCGTTGATAAGCGTGTGCGAGCCGGTCAACACCGGATAATTGCGCCCGCGCACCGCCGCGCCGAGGATGAACACAAAGAACGCCGCCATCGCGCCAGCCAATCCCAGGACGACCCAGGGCGAAACCGAAATATTTGCGATGATTTGATCCGTCGGCGGCGTGAACGGCGTGAACAACATCAGCGCGCCAAGCACGAACATCACGATACCGCCGAGCGTCAACACAAACCCGGTAACTTTGATGTCGAGAATAAATAGCAGAACCGCGAGGACGATGAAGATGACGCCGCCCCAATTCACCGGCAATTGTCCGAGCGCGACAAACGCGAGGATGATGCAAATGCCGCCGACGACCGCAGGAATCGTCGCGCCGGGATTGTAGAGTTCGACCGCGATCGCGAGCAAACCGATGTTCAACAAAATCAGCGCGATGTTGGGATCAACGAGCGTGTGAAAAAAAAGTTCGGCGAAATTCATTTGCACGCGATTGATGCTCGCGCGCGCGGTTTGCAGTGTAACTTCACCGGCGGACGTTTTAACTTTTTTGCCGTCTACTTTGTTGAGCAAATCGGTCAAGTCGGTCGCGACCAGGTCTATCACTTTGAGATCGAGCGCTTCTTGCGCGGTCGCGGCGATGCTCTTTCGCACCGCGTCCGCCGCCCATTCCGCGTTGCGCCCGCGTTCGCGCGCGATGGTTTGAATCAGCGAAACCGAAATGTTCGTAACCTTGTCGCGCGCGTCGCCCTGAATGTCTTCGCCGGACGATTCAATCGGATGCGCCGCGCCCATCGTCGTGCCGGGCGCCATCGCCGCGATATTGCCGGCGAGCGTAATGAACGTGCCTGCCGAGCCAGCCCACGCGCCTTGCGGCGAAACGTAAACAATCGTCGGCACGCGCGCGTTCAACATCTTGATCAAAATGTTTTGCGTCGCGCTGAGCGAACCACCCGGCGTGTTGAGCAAAATCACAACCGCTTGCGCGCCGTCTTGTTCCGCCACGCCAATCGCGCGATTGAGATACCCCTCGGTCCAAGTGTCAATCACGCCGGAAACGGTGAGCACATCAACGTGCGTGCCCGTCTGCGCGCGCGCGATGAGTGGAGAGAAATTTATAAACAGAATCAAAATGATAATCGCGAGCCGCGCGAATTTTCGCATTGGACACCTCGAACGCAAATCGAATTACGAATTACTGCACGCGTTGCCAATCCACCACGATATGACAACCTGGGTTGTATCCGCCCGGATAGGGAATCGTCGCGAGTGTTGCGAAGGGCGTTTTGCCATCGGCGGCTAACACCGCGAGCATAATCGCCGCGCTCTCTTTGCCGAGCGTGAATTGATATTGACCGATGCCGTTCGTGCGCGTCGCGACGATAGGCACGCCATCGGTCGCGAATCCGACATACGCGTTCGCGATCGGTTTCCCGGCAGTGTCGCGCACCGTGCCGCTCAACGTGCCGATGCCGCTCACGCATTGCCTATCAAGCGTCGGCGTGATTTTGTACGCATACACTTCGCCATTCAAAGTTGCCGGAACCGTCGCGGTAATCGTCGCGGTGATCGTCGGCGAAATGATTGGCGTTGGCGTCGGCGGATTCGTGATGATGTTGCGACATTGCGCCATCGCTTGCGCGCGTTTATTTGCGACTGCCGCGTCTTGTGTAACCGATAGCGCGCTATCGTACTCGCGCGCCGCAAGACACGGACTCGTCTTCGCGGCAAGGTCGCCGTACTGCGTGTGCGCTTCGAATACCTGTTTTTTTACATCGTGATAATTTGGATCGCGTTGATACAACAATCCAAATTTCTGGCTCGCGATTTGCCAATTGTAGCCGACCGCCTGTTTGCCTTCGAGATAGAGCGCGGCGAAATCGCGTTGGCGCGTAATTTCCGGGTTGCCATTGTTCAGCGCGAGCGCGGCATCAAATCGTTCGCGCGCGAGTTCGATGTGTCCGCCCGCGACTGCCTCTTTGCCGCCTTCGACGTACGCTTGATACAACAACGGCTTGACTTCGATCGCGCGAAATGTCGCGTTGAGCGTGCGTAATTGTTCGAGCCGCAAAATCGCGTCGCTCCATTGCTTCTGCGCGATCAAACCGCGCGACTCGTCGAACAAGGTCGCGGCGACGCGATCTTGCGCTTGCGGCGCGGGCGTGCCTGCGCCGCGCGGCGTGGTGAGTTCCGCCAATTTTTCGCGCGCGGATTCGAACGCCGCGTCGTACTGCAACGCGACATCAAATTCCGCGGCGGCGAGTTCGGGATAATTTTCCGCAAGATAGCCCAGCCCGCGATTGAAATGTAGAATCGCGGCTTCGTGCCGTTGCTCATCGAGTTCGCGTGAGCCGACAATGTAACCGAGTCCCGCCGGCACAATCACCGCGCCCAGCACGCACGCGACGAGCGCGATGATGAGGAAAAGCAAAATCCAGCGCCGATTGCCCAGCGGCGCGGGATAATCCATTGGCGACCGTACGCGACGGTGCGCGTCGTAGCGATTGGTCATCACGATTTGAATTATAAGCCGGAATTGGCGGAATGTCGAATGAGAAAAATCGCCGTGCGCTACGTCACCCTGCCGTGCGCTCCGTCACCCTGAGCGAAGCGAAGGGTCTCGCGCACTACCAAAAGAGATTCTTCGTAACTACTCAGCCCATGTCATTGCGAGCAGTTTTTGCGAAGCAATCCCCGACCTGGTCGATCCGGATTCACAACGCGGGGATTGCTTCGTCGGCAAAAACCGCCTCCTCGCAATGACACCTGAGTAGTTACGATTCTTCGCTACGCTCAGAATGACATTCACATCCGGCAATTTGACGAACGAACCGCATCTGACTATAATCCTTCCACTTTGGAAATATCCTATTTCGGAATGATTCAATGACCGAACGTTCGCTCACCCCGCAAACGCAAAAACTCGTCGCGATCTGGAGCGCGATGCTCCGGCTCGCGCCGCGCCTCCATTCGGTTGTGCCGACCGATTTGGCGCGCGTCAAAGCGCGGCTGATCAAACTGCATCCCGAAGGCGGCGCGAAACGCGCGTCCGATTTCAATTTGTTTTATCGCATCGGCGTTGTCCTCGCGCACAACGACGCGCCGATGACGATGAGCGATCTCAGCGCCGCGCTAGCCGTGCCGCTCAGCACCGCGACGCGCACGATGGATTGGATGGTTGAAGCCGGCTACATCGAACGCGTGCTCGATCCAAATGATCGCCGCCTCGTCCGCGTCGCGTTGACGAAAACCGGGAAACAACTCTATCACACGATCAATGAATACATTCAACGTCACGCCGAAGCATTGCTCCGCGATTTTACCGCGCAGGAACGCGAGCAATTGATTTCACTTTTGCAAAAATTAGTTCACTCACTCGAACGCATCGCAAGTTGACCTGATCGTGTCATTTCAATCGCGTCATTTCGAGCGAAGCGAGAAATCGCGCGCGCCAAAGTGGAGATTTCTCGCTTCGCTCGAAATGACCATGGGGAAAAATACAAGGAGACACTGATGTTTGACTCGAAAAAAATGATCGCGCTCTGCGCGCTCGTCTTCATCGCGATGTTTGCGACCACACTGATCGCGTGCGCGCCGGAAAAACCGGCAATCGCGCAAACCGCGCCAACGCCCGCGCCTGCGCCGACGAACACGCCCGCGCCGACCAAACTCGCGAGCCGCGCGGTGCCGACCGGCATCAAAGCGACCGGCAACCTGGTCGCGGCAACGCAAGCGACGATGGCATTTCCATCCGCGGGACGCATCAAAGAAATCGCGGTGAAAGAAGGCGACGCCGTGAAAAAAGGCGCACTGCTCATCGCACTCGATACGAGCGTGCTCGATTTCGCGGTCGCGCAGGCGCAAGCCGGTTTCGATACGGCGAAAGCGAGTTATGATCGCGTGATGGCGGGACCGACCCAGGATGAAATCGCGATTGCAAAATCAAATCTCGAACGCGCCAAAGCCGCGGTGGATCAAACGCAAGCCGCGTACGATCGCATCGGCGGCGTAACGAATCCATTTATTTCGATGACGCCGCAATCGCTCGCTCTGCAACAAGCAACGCAAACCTACCAGGGTGCGCTCGCGCAATTCAATCTTACCGTGAATCATCCGACAACGGCGGAACGTCAAACCGTCGAAGCGCAACTCGCGCTCGCCAAAGCCGCGCTCGATCTCGCGAAACAAAACGCGGCGAACGCGAAAATTTTCGCGCCGTTCGACGGCACGATCACCTGGATCGGTCCGCGCGCGAATGAATCGCTCGGCGCAAACGCGGCGGCGATTATGCTCGCGGATTTAGCGCAAATGCAAGTCCAGGTCAACGTGGATGAAATTACCTTGTCGGGAATTCGCGTCGGACAAAAAGCGACGATCACATTGGATGCGATTGGAGACAAGACGTTGACCGGCAAAGTTCGCAAGATCGGTTTGCTCGCGACTTCGACCGGCAACGTCGCGAGCGTCCCGGTTACGCTTGACATTGACGCGACCGACGCGGTGATCTATCCTGGTTTGACCGCGACGGTTGAATTTGGAGCAACACCATAGAAGGGAGCGAAAGCATGAAAAGGGATAAGAAAGCAAAGATGGCTAAACCTCTCCGCCATCTCGCCCTCTCCGCCCTCTAATGCCCTCTTATCCCCTCTCTGCCCTCTTCTCAAAAAAGGAAATCGTATGAACATTGCAAACATATCCATTCGTCAACCGGTTTTGATCACGATGCTGATGCTCGCGCTCGTCGTCGTCGGCGCGCTCGGTTATTCGCGAATGCCGGTGGATTTGATGCCGGACATTTCGATTCCGTACGTTTTCGTTACGACGATTTATCCGGGTGCGAGTCCCTCCGAAGTTCAGCGCGAAATTTCCGAACGGCTCGAACAAGCCCTGGGTGCGGTGAACGGCGTCAAGAATATCACTTCGTCCTCGAGTGAAAATGTCTCGACCGTGCTCGTCGAATTTAATTTGGAAATCGCGCCCGCGCGCGCGTCCGAAGATGTACGCGAACGCGTCGCCGCGATTCGTGGTACGTTTCCGACCGATGCGCGCGATCCGGTGATCCAACGTTTCGATCCATCGAGCGCGGCGATTTTGTCGTTCGGCATCGTCGACAAGACGAGCAAACTGCCTTCCGATGAATTGCGCCGCTTGATCGTGGACAAGATCAAACCGCGTCTCGATCGCATTGATGGCGTCGCGGATGTCGCGATCACCGGCGGCTTGGTGCGCCAGATTCAAGTCAATCTCAATCTCGACGATCTGCGAACGCGCCGACTCGCGCCACAACAAGTCGTCAGCGCGATTCAAACTGAAAATTTGAATTTGCCGGGCGGACGCGTTACGGAAAATGGTCGCGACATTACCGTTCGCACGCCGGGAAATTTTCAAACCGTGAATGAGATCGGCGAGATCATTATCGCGAATCCGCGCAACGTGCCGGTGTATTTGAAAGATGTCGCGACGGTCAAAGACGGTTTTGAAGAAGTTGCGACGTACAGCCGGCTCAACGGTCTCGATACGATTGTCGTCTCCATTCGCAAACAATCCGGCACGAACACGGTGCGCGTCGCGGAGGAAGTGAAAACCGAATTGGAGCGCGTGCGCCACGATTACGCCGACCTGGGAATTACGATTGCAAACGATCAATCCGAATTCATCAAACGCTCGACCGAAGATTCCATCGTGGATTTGATTCTCGGCGGTTTGTTCGCGTCGCTTGTCGTGCTGGTCTTCTTCCGCGATTTGCGGAACACGCTTGTAACGGTCGCCGGTTTGCCGGTGATTATGATCGGCACGTTCGCGGCGATGAGCGCGCTCGGCTTGACGTTGAACATCATCACGCTCCTCGCGTTGTCGCTCGCGGTCGGCTTGGTGATTGATGACGCGATTGTCGTGCGCGAAAATATCTTTCGCCATATGGAGCGCGGCGAAACACCGAAAGAAGCGTCGAGTCGCGGCACGAACGAAGTGTCCTTGTCCGTGCTCGCGATGACGCTCACCGTGTTGTCCGTGTTTTTGCCGGTCGCGTTCACGACCGGTTTGATCGGAAAAATTTTCCGCGATTTTGGTTTGACGATTGCATTCGCCGTCGCGATTTCGCTCGTCGAAGCGTTCACGCTTGCGCCGATGCTCTCCGCATATTTTTTCAAACAACGCAAACCAAAACCAGGTCACGAAAATGCTGACGAGACCGCGACGCAACTCGGCTGGCTCGACCGGCAATATCGCGGAATGTTGGGCTGGTCATTGCATCACAAAAAAATCAGCGCGTTGCTCGGCTTGCTCGTATTCCTTTCGATCTTTGGTCTCGCGTCGTTCGTCGAAATGTCGTTCTTGCCAAACGTAGACAGCGATATTTTTAGCGGCAGTTTGCAAATGTCGCCCGGCACGCCGCTCGCGCAAACCGACGCGCTCGCGCGCCAGATCGAAACCCAGTTAAAAGAAATTCCGGATGTAACCGATGTCTTTAGCAACGTCGGCGGCGAAGGCACACCGGAGCGCGCGTCGTTCACCGTGAAAATGCGCGTGAGTGGTTTGCTTGCGCGTACCGAGCCGGAAGTGCGTCAACGCTTTGTCGGGATTCCGGGCTTGGCGTTCAGTTTGCAAAATACCGGGATGGGCGGCGGCTCGGGTGTAACCGGGCGCACGATCCAAATCAATCTGAACACGACCGGCACGTTTGAAGAATTGGATCAAGTTTCCAAAAATGTGATGAGCGCGATCGCGAGTGTGCCGGGCATCGTTGACCTGGATCGCACATATCAACCCGGCAAACCGGAAGCGCATGTGGATGTGGATCGTCAACGCGCCGCGCGCGTTGGACTTTCGACCGCGTCGGTCGGGGCGACCGTGCGAACGTTGATCAACGGGCAAACAGTTTCGCGTTATCGCGAACCAGGTCGCGAAGCGGACATTGTTGTACGCTTGCGCCCGGAAGATCGCGCGCGCTTGGACGACATTCTCTCGCTCGCGATTCCATCACAAACCGGGCAATCTATTCCGCTCCGCAATGTCGCGTCGCTTTCGTCGAGCACTGGTCCGTCGTCCATTCGCCGCGTCAATCGTCAACCCCAGGTCGTGATCGGAATGAACATCATCGGACGCACGCAAGCCGCCGTTCAACGCGAGGTGCAAGCGCGCTTGAATACGATTACATTGCCGCCCGGCGTTACCACCAACTTTGGCGGACAGACGACGCAAATGAACGAGTCGTTCGGTTCGATGCTCGTCTCGCTGATCATGTCCGTGATCTTTGTGTATATGGTGCTCGCATCACAGTTCGGTTCGTTCACGCAACCACTCGTGTTGATGCTCGCGTTGCCGCTTTCGATCATCGGCGCGTTTCTCGCGTTGCTCATCGCCCGCTTTGCGTTCGATATGACCGCGATGATCGGGATCATTTTGTTGATGGGCTTGGTGACCAAGAACTCGATCCTGCTCGTGGATTTCGCGAATCGTTTGCGCGCGCAAGGAATGGAGCGCGATCAAGCATTGCTGACCGCGGGACCGATTCGCTTGCGTCCGATTTTGATGACGACGCTCTCGCTGATCCTGGGAATGTTGCCGGTCGCGTTGGGCTTGGGCGCGGGCGGCAGTTTCCGCGCGCCGATGGCGGTCGCAGTGATCGGCGGTCTCATCACCTCAACCTTGCTCACCTTGATCCTGGTGCCGGTCGCGTACAGCGTTGTGGACGGTTTGCTCGCGCGTTGGAAAAAATCGCCAGACGAAATGCTGGCGTCCGCGCCGGCAGTCGCGGAATAATCTCAGGGCGCGATGTAGGGGCGAAGCATCCTTCGACTACGCTCACGCGAAGCGTGCTTCGCCCCTACTTTATCGTACACCCATTTTTTTTGACACGCGGCGCGGTGTGGAATAGAATGAATCTACCTTGATGATTCTTCTCCTTGTCTTTGTTACCGCATTGGTCTCTGCGCTCGCGCTCACCCCGCTGGCGATGCGGCTTGCCGCGCGCACCGGCGCGATGGATCGCCCCGCGCCGCGCCGCGTCCATCACATCCCCACGCCGCGTTTCGGCGGCTTGTCCTTGTTCCTATCCTTTTTGATCGCGCTCGGCGTTTCCCTGATTTATCCGCGCAGTGATCCCGATGAAATGACGCGCCTCGCCGGATTATTTTTCGGCGGTGTGATCGTGTTTAGCGTCGGCGCGTACGACGATCATCGCGAATTAAAAGCTCTGCCGCAACTCGCCGCGCAATTCATCGCGGCATCCATCGCGATTGCGGCGGGCGTGGTGATTCGCCAATTGCAAAATCCGTTCGGCGATCTAATGACCTTTGAGTCCTGGTTCGCGATTTTGGTCACGCTATTTTGGTTGATCGGAATGATGAACACGATCAATTGGCTCGACGGCATTGATGGACTCGCCGCCGGCGTCGTCGCGATTGCCGCGGGCGTAATGTTCATTCACAGTTTTTTCATTCAGCAACAAGCTTCGATCGCGCTACTCGCGCTCGCGCTCGCCGGCGCGACGATCGGTTTTTTGAAATTCAATTTTTTCCCGGCGAAAATTTTTATGGGCACCGCGGGCGCGCTCGTGTTGGGGTACGCACCCGGCGTGATTTCGATCATCGGCGGCGCAAAGGTCGCGACGGCATTGCTCGTGTTGTTCATCCCGGTTCTCGATGTCGCGTGGCAAATCATTGCGCGCGTGCGCGCGGGCAAATCGCCGTTTCAAGCGGATCGCGGGCACCTGCATCATCGCTTGCTCGACCTGGGTTTGTCGCAACGCGCGATTGTGTGGATCTATTATCTCATCACCGCGATCTTTGGCGCGCTCGCGTTATTTTTACCGCACGCCGCGTCCAAGTTGATCGCGCTGATCGTGATCGGCATCGGCGCGGTGATGACACTGTTCCGCATCCGAACGCGCTAGAAAATCGCGCGGCACGGAAAAATAAATTCACCGCATACCCGCAAAAAAAATTGTAAGCGTTCAGCCCCGTCTGTCATTGCGAGCGGTTTTTGCGAAGCAATCCCCACCTTGGCGATCCGGACTTGACACGCGGGGATTGCTTCGTCGCAAAAAACGCTCCTCGCAATGACACCTGAACGGTTACAAAAAATTTTCACCCC
>JACRPR010000004.1:0-17910 GCA_016223105.1 Chloroflexota bacterium
GCTGGATGTTTCTGTCCGCGTTCGATGATGGCAATTCGCACACGCTCACACTTTACGCTCTCGTCGGCGATGCGGATGCGCTGTCCGCGCTCGCGCGCGCCGCGCGCTCCGAAGCCGCTTATCGCGGCTATCCCAATCTCGAAGCCATCGCCGCGGACGATCCGACAATCCATCACGCGCTCGAACGCGCCGGCTTTACGCGCGAGAGTGGAATGTTGATTTGCGAGCAAATTTTGTAATGCGTTTGATTTTTTTGATCGCGCTCTTCATCGCGACTGCGTGCGCGCCAATCCCGGTTCCGACAACGACACCTCCGCACACCAGCACGCCGCGACGCACGGCATCTCCGCAACCAACTTTTATCGCGCGCGAACCCACCGCAACACAAACACCGACGCGCGAATCCACGCGCACGCTCACGCCGACGCTGACGTTGACGCCGATGCCGTTGACGTTCGAACGCAATCCGCGCGCGATTTTGATCGAAGCCGATGTTGCGAATCTCGCGACCATGCCGCGCGACGCGCACGTCCCGGTGTTCCGATTGTACGCCGATGGCTTGCTCGTCTTTGCCGGTGAAAGCGCGTCGCGCGCGACCGGACTCGACGCGAGTGTGCGCGTCGCGCGCTTGTCTGATTCCCAGGTTCAGGATTTGTTGACCGCATTGGATCGGCTCGGATTTTTTGCGCTGAAGGATTTTTACGAACCGCGCCCCAAGCCGAGCGACGCGCCGACCGCGCGCATTTCGATTTTTTTGAATCGTGCGAAAACCGTTCAGGTTTACGCGCCGGACGCGGACGACGCGCCGAAAATTTTTACCGCCGCGTTTGACGTAATCCAACAAGCGATTCCCGCGGACGCGCCAACATTTTTGCCGAGCGAAGGATTTTTGATCGCGACGCCGGCTGGCACAACGAGCGAATTGGGCGCGAGCGTCAATCCAAGCGAGTGGAAAAATTCCAACATTCGTCTCGCGGACGCGGATGATGGCATCGCGATTTTCAGCAACGCGTTCGCGTCCGTCGCCAATCAAATCGCGAGCGCGTATCCGAATGTGCTTTTTCGCGAAGGCGAGCGCGTCTATCGCGTTCGCTTTGCGCCAACCTTGCCGCGCGCGCCGCATCTCTCCGATTCGGTCGCGACGATTTTGAACGCGCCGCGCGAATTTGACGGTCGCCAATTCGACATCATCGGATATTTTCGTGGCTGGAATGTGTACGGCGAAGCGCGCGGCAATCCGCCGGTTTCGCGCAATGATTGGGTGATCGCGGACGCGAACGGCGCGATGTACGTTACCGGCGCGATGCCGCGCGGTCTTGATCCATCATCGCGCGCGGACGCGTGGACGGTGATTCGTTTGCGCGCGGTCGTGAATTACGTGCGCTTGGGCACGAGTCATCTCGAAGCGCGCCGCGTCGAAATTTTGCAAACCGTGATCGCGACGCCGACGCCCGGCGCATCGCTCACGCCGACACCGCTCGCGACGCGCACGCCAACCATCGCGCTTGCAACCGCAACGCGCGCGCCAACCAGGACACCGATTGTGATTAATTCTCAAGACGCGGCAATCGCCGCGATCAAAACCAGGTTTCCCGAAATCGCGCACATCAAAGCGACGCCGCGCGGCACAATTGGCGCGACGACGAATATCACCGTGCTCGCGCCGCGCCAGAACGAGTGGTGGGTTGTGTTCTGGGAAGGTTCGGGTGATTGTCCCGCCGGGTGCATCAACAATCGCTATTGGTATTTCGTCGTGGATCGCGACGGGCGCGTAACGCCAGCGGGCGAATACTCGCGCGTGTTCATCGCGGAGAAAAACGCGTTTGAAGAAAAGGGCTCGCCAATGTGGGGCGTGCCGTAAGTGGCGCGGGCTTTTAGCCCGCATCTGCGGACTAAGAGTCCGCGCCACGTTCGCCAAATTTCTCATTGAAAGATTTTTTGTTTAACCGTACAATGCGCTCGATTTACCGCTTACCAATTCAACTCGCACTCGCGCTCATCCTGGTTTTGATCGCGTCCGCGTCCGCGCACGCGCAATCGCCGAATGCGGTCGCCGATGTGTGGACGCGCGTCAATCGCGAACGGATCACGCGCAATTTGCCACCGCTCGCGTTGAACGCGCCACTCACCACTGCCGCGCAAAATCACGCGAGCGAAATCGCGCGTACGGGCAATTATGGGCACATCGGCGCGGACGGTTCGCTGGCGAGCGACCGCGCGGCGCGCGCGGGGTACGGCGCGTACAGTTGGGGCAGGCGCATCGGCGAAAACTGGGCGCACTATTTCGATGCGCCGACCGCGCTTGGAATGTGGATGGAAAGCACGCCGCATCGCGCGAACATTTTGCACGCGCTCTATCGCGAAATCGGCATTGGCATCGCGCCGTCGCAAAATGGCTTGACGATTTTTGTCCTGGTGTTCGGCGCGCAACCGAACGCGTTACCGGTTTTTATCAACGACGGCGCGCCGGCAACGAACGACGCGCATGTGCGACTCACGCTGACGAGCGAAGATATCGCGTCCGCCGGTGATGGCGCGAATGGGATTGGCAAACCGACGCACTTTCAAATTTCAAATGCGTCCGATTTTTCCGGCGCGACCTGGCAAACATTTTCTTCGCAAATCAATTGGACGCTGGAAGCCGGGAACGGGACGCGCACGGTGTACGTGAAATATCGCGACGCAAAAAATCGCACCGCGATTGCGAACGCGTCCATCGCGCTGGGTGCGCCGAGTGCGATCCCAGGTCGCGCGCCGGTGTTGCAAGTCGAAGCGACGCGCACGCGCGAAATCACCGCGACCGCGACGCGCTCGCAAACGCCGCGCCCATCCGTTACACCAACGCCAACCGCGACCGCATCGCCGACACCTGAACTAACCGAAACGCCGATGCCGACTTGGACAATCACGCCGAGCGCGCCAGCGACCAGCGCGCCAACCGCGACCCCGACGCGCGCGGTGATGCAAGCGCGCGCGACCGATTTGCCCGATCCCTTCGCGCTGGGCGCGTTTGGAATCGGCATCATGTTGAGCGTGTTTGCGCTCGTAAAACATTTGGCTGAAAAATAAAATGATCAAAATTCGTTTGCTCGTTTTATTCTTGATTGCGTTGAGCGCGACCGCGTGCAGTAGCGTGGCGGTCGCGTTCGCGCCCACGTTGCCTGCCGATGAGTTCGCCACGTACATCGTGCAACCCGGCGACACGCTCAGTGACATCGCGGCGCGGCATTTTCTCAGCATCGAGCAGTTGATCGCGCTGAACACGGAACAGTATCCCGCGCTCGCGCGCGATCCATCGCTATTGCAAATCGGTTGGCAATTGCGCGTGCCGGGACAATCGGCGGTCGCCGCGGCGCGCACAAATGCGAACGCGCCCGATTATCACAGCGCGACCGAGCAGATCATTTCCGAGATCAACACCGCGCGCGCACAACGCGGACTCGCATTGTTGCGCGCGGACGCGACGCTCGCGCAGATCGCGACTGACCGCAGTGCGGATATGATCGCGCGCGATTATTTCAGTCATTACGATCCCGCGACCGCGCAACAACCCTTGCTCCGCTATTTGCAAGCGAGCAAATACGGTTATCGCGCGGCGGGCGAAAATATCGCGGAAATCAAAAATGACGCGGCGTGGGTGCCGCCCTGGCTCACGGTCGGCGCGCGCTATGCACCGAACGATCTCGCGCGCGAATTTGTCAAGGGCTGGTTGAACAGTCCAGAACATCGCGCGAATATCTTGAGCGCGCACTATCGGCGCACCGGCGTCGCGCTGTCCGCGCGCGGCGATGCGCGGCGCATTGTCGCGACCCAGGTTTTTTCGGATTGAGAAATTTTGAAATTTGTGGCGCGGGCTTTCTTGCCCGCACTTGCGGCTTGAAAAGCCGCACCACGGATTTATTGGGAGAGACGCACAATGAGTGAAGCAACCGGAATGATGCCGTATGTGTTGGATGTCGTTGCCGCGCGCGCACACAATCACGCGCCCGCGCTCGCGGATTTTGCCGCGCGCGTCGAGCCGCACGCGAGCGACCTGATCGCCGCGTGGGTGGACGCGCATCGCGTTGTCGCCGGGACGAACGCGACCGCGGCGCGCGGCGCAATGTCCGACGATGTCGTGCGAATGTTTTTCGGCGGCTTGCGCTTTGGCAATTTGCGCGAAGCGTACGCGGGCTTGGAGGAATGGGCGCGGCAATTGGCGCAATCGTCTTTGGTGTACGACAACGCGCTGACGTTGACGAATGAATATCAACGCGCGCTCTTGCCGATTTTATTGCGCGCGTACACGCCCGGACCCGACGCACAACTCGCGTTCGACGCGCTCGATGAATTGTTCGCCGGGATCGCGACCTTGATCGGCGCGGCGTACATCGAAGCGGGACAAGCACGCGCGTCCGCCGGGTCGCAACTGCGCGTGATCGGACAATTGACCGGCGGCGCGATTCACTCGTTGAGCGATGTGTTGGCGGCAATCATCGGACGCGCGCAACTTGTGCAGGAACTCACGCGTGAATCCGAAACGCGCGGCGAGATCAACGCGATTGGACAATCGGCGGCGACCGGCGCGCTGATGTTGCGCCGCTTGCAAGATTTCGCGCGCGAGGAACCGCAAGCGCGTTTTGTCGAAACGGATGTCAACCTGGTTTTGCGCGATGCCGCCGAAGTGACGCGCTTTATGTGGCGCGATCAATCCGAAGCGAATGGCTTGTTCGTGGATGTCGTACGCGATTTCGCGGAGGTGCCGCCCGTACGCGCGCAACCAACAGAACTGCGCCGCGTGCTCGTCGAGTTACTGCTCAACGCGATTGACGCGATGCCGCAGGGCGGCGTGATCACGCTTCGCACTGAGCGCAAAGAAAACCAGGTGCTCGTTTCGGTGATTGACAATGGCGAGGGAATGACCGACGCGGCACGCGCGCGCATTTTCGATCCATTCTTCACGACGAAGGGCGCGCCGCATGTGGGTCTGGGGCTCACGACCGCCGCGCGCATCATCGCGGAACATAATGGCGCGTGGACGATTGAGAGCGCGCCGGGACGCGGCGCGACGTTTACCCTCGCACTCGCGATTGCGCCGCGCGTCGCGGAGCGCAAAGCCAGCGCGCCGGTCGCGATCAACGCGGTGAACATTCTCGTTGTGGATAATGAACGCTCCGTGCGCGAAATGATGACGCGCTTGCTCGCGTCGTTCGGGCACGCGGTCGCATCGGCGGAGAGCGGATCGGAAGCGATCGCGGTGTTCAAAAAGACCGGCTTTGACCTGGTCTTTACCGATTTGGGAATGCCGGGAATGTCGGGCTGGGATGTCGCGCGCGAGATCAAACGCTTGGATGCGAGCGCGGTCGTCGTGTTGATGAGCGGCTGGGCGATCTCGCTTGATTCACAACGCGCGCGCGAGATGGGTGTGGATCGCGTTCTGCAAAAACCGTTCGACGTGGATTACTTGCAAACGTTGATCGCCGAATCGGTCGCGCTACGCAAAGCGATGTAAAAACAAAAAACCAGGTTTCCCCGGAGGGAGAAACCTGGTTTTTTGTTTTCCATTCAGCGATAGATCACAAATCCCAACACCGCCGCGCCGAGAATGATAAACACCGGGTTGATGTTGGTGAACGTGAACAAACCGAACGCGACGACTCCGATGATCGCCTTGTCCCAGCCGCCGATGAGCGCGTCGCCCCAGCCCAGTTTTTTCGCGCCGAACACGGTCACTGCCATATCGTACGCCGTCCACAGCAACAACCCGATCACGACCGGGCGCACGCCGGTAATCATCGCTTTGAGTTGCGGCAAATCTTTGACGCCGAAAAATAGCACGACCATGATGAGCATTAAAATCGTCGTCGGCAAAACCGTGCCGCCCGCCGCGGCAATCGCGCCCCACACGCCCGCGAGTTTGTAACCGACGTACGCGGACACTTGCGGCGCGATCGGACCGGGCAACGCGTTGCCCAACGCGACCGCGTCCGCAAATTCCGCCGAGTCGGTCCAACCCGCGTCCACACATTCGCGTTGCATCAACGCAAGCGACGCGGGACCGCCGCCCCACGAAAACATGGCGACGCGCGTGAATAAAACGAAAATGTCCCAGAGTAACATCGAATCCCCCTTTGGATTATGAATTGGAAATTGGATGTTGGATGTTTGACGTTGGAATGGTGGTGTCATTCCAATTTCCAATGTCCAACATCCAACATCCAATTTCAGTATATCACGACATTGCGCGCGATGCTAAATTCAAATAGCGCTTGGACTTGATTTGCATTTCGATCTGCCAATCGTGTGCCGGTTTGACCAAGCGTTGATCGCCGCCGCGCGGAATCTCGTAGAGATAGCGCGCGAATCGTGCGACCCACCAGACGAGAATGGTGCGCGAGTACACGCGCACGCGTTCCGCGATCTGCGCGTCGCGTTCGAGCGCTCTGATTTTTTCGATTACCCACTCCCACCGCGCGGGCGGCACAGCCGCATACGCCGGGTGCGCGATCAGATCCGCGATTTCATACGCGGGATCGCCCCAGCCCGCGTTTTCCCAATCCACCGATTGCCACCATGCATCGCCGCGCACAAAATTCGGGATGTTTGGATCCACGCGACAAAAAGTAATTTGTGGCGTGTCCCACGTTGGAAATTCGATTTGTTCCAAACGCGCGATCAATTCGACGAGTGATGTTGGACGCGCCTCAACCGGAATTTGCGCGAGTTGTTCGCGCACGCGCGCTTTGGCTTCGTCCGCACTGTGCGCGGTGATGACGGCGGGCGGCAGTTCAATCGGCGCGCGGTCGGGTGTCAATGAATGGATCGCGGCATAGTGTTCGAGCAAGCGCGTCCACTCGTCGTTGTTCGTTGGCGGCGCGTTACTCACATCACCAACAAGCCAGGTTTGCACGACGACCGGCAACGCGTACCGTTCGCGCTCCAACAAAATCGCGACCGGCGCGATGTCGAGTCCCGCGTGTTGCAAAGCGACGAGCGCGGCATACTCGCGCCCCGCGCGATCACGCGCGTCGCGAATTGTGAACTTGATCGCGAGGTCGCGCGCGCCATTCGTCGCGCGATAGAGCCGATTGTTCATTCCGCCGGTGATGCGCGTGATGCGCCAACCATTCCACTCGCGTTGATCAAATTCTTCGTTGGAAAGAAAATCGAGTAACGCGCCAATCTCCAAATCTCTCAATCTCTCATCTCCAATTACCAATTCCCCACTCTGCACCAACTCCACCGCGCGTTCAATGTCCCGCGCCAGCACGCGGTCGCGTTCCAAAAATGGAATCGCTGTGCGAATTTTTGCGTGCGCGTGGCGCGTGCCGTGTCCCAGCATTTCGATTCCGCGTCCCAGGTTTTTCAAACGCAGATCAATGCCTTGCGCCGCCGCGATCAATTCAATCGCGAGGATGCGCGTCGTGTTCCAAATAATTTCGCGCGCGTGCCGCGCCGCGTTCGTGGACATTGAAACGTGATCTTCTTGATCCGCGCTCGTCGGGATCGAGTCCACGCTGTCGGGATGCGCGAGCGTTTTGTTATCCGACACAAGCGACGCCGCCGTAACTTGCGCCATCATCAAACCGGAATTTGCGCCGCCGCCCTCGACCAACATCATTGGCAAGCCGTCGCTGAGATGCGCGCTCGTCAAACGAAACACGCGCCGTTCCGAAATGCTTCCGATTTCCGCGACCGCATTCTTGAGCAAATCCATCGCGAACGCGACGCCTTGTCCGTGAAAGTTGCCGCCCGAACGCGATTTGTTTTCGTCCGCGATATCGAGAAAAATAAGTGGGTTGTCGGTCGCGGCGTTGATCTCTTCGCTCACGATTTTGTGCGCGTATGCAATCGCATCGCGCGCCGCGCCGATCACTTGAGGCGCGCAACGAAACGAGTACGCGTCTTGCACCTTGCGCGTTGAGTCGAGCAATTGACTTGATTCAATCAACGCGCGAATGTTTTGCGCGGTCGCGCTTTGCCCCGCGTGTCCGGCGGCGCGCTGAATCCGCGCATCAAACGGCGATGAGCGACCGACAATCGCTTCGAGCGCGAGCGCAACCGCAATGTCCGCGTGCCGTGCGAGATTTTCCGCGTCCGCAATTGCGAGCGCAGCAATCGCCGCCGAAACGGTCGCACCGTTGTTGAGCGCGAGTCCTTCCTTCGCCTGCAATTCGAGGCGCGCAATCCCGGCAAGTTCCATCGCGCGTTTGCCGGACATTTTTTCGCCGCGATAAATCGCTTCGCCGGATTCGTCATCGCGATCTTCGGCATCGCGCGTCATTACCAGGGCGAGATGCGCGAGCGGCGCGAGATCGCCGCTCGCGCCGACCGAGCCTTTCGCCGGGATGATCGGATGCACGCCGCGATTCAACATTTCGATCAGCGTTTCAATGATCCGCGCGCGCACGCCGGAAAAACCTTTCGCGAGCGTGTTCGCGCGAATCGCCATCGTCGCGCGGACAACGTCTTCGGCGAGCGGATCACCGACGCCCGCGCTGTGACTCAAAATCAAATTTCGCATCAAGCGCGCGGATTGATCCGCGCGAATCGGCACGTTCGCAAAAACGCCAAAGCCGGTGTTGATGCCGTACACCGTCGGCGCGCCGCGCGCGATCAATTCATCCACCCACGCGCGACTCGCATCAATCCCAGGTCGCGCCGCATCCGCGAGCACGACGCGCGCATCGCGCCGCGCAATCGCGATGATATTTTCGATTGTGAGATTTTCGCCGTCGAGAAAAATTGTGTCCATCGTTCACTCCAAAATGTGCAAAACCTTCCAGGTCGGCAAGACCTGGAAGGTTTATGTGTGCGCCCCCGGCGCGACTCGAACGCGCAGCGTACTGCTTAGAAGGCAGGTGCTCTGTCCTATTGAGCTACGGGGGCAAATAGACGCTCGGGATTGCAAAATTTTGATGCGGAACGCACGCGTTTAATTTGATTATTTTGAGTTTTTTTCAAGCGCAAAGAAATTGCCGAGGTAACATCAATTTCATTGTTTCGGATATAGTAACATTTTTTCGTGTCGGGACAATAAATCGCAATGGCATCGAAACTGTGTTTAACAAACGGTCTGGTATGTAGTCCGTGTGAATCCGACCACGAACTTTTGAGATTCAGTGAAATTCGATTGTCCTTCGCCGCGCGATATTTGATAGATAATCGAACGAGTTTGTCCCCTTCCGAAATCGCGATCAGATCGAACGGCAGATGCTCGCTCATCGGCAACGCGACCTGGATGCCGTGCGAAAATAAATCGGCGATCACGAAACCGAGTCCAATGTCGCCTTTATCTTTCGTGTGATGTCGCATCGGTCTGCATTTTACTATGAATCTATTTGCGGGTCAAAATCAAGCGCGCGACAACCGAGTGATGATCGGACTTGCCGTCGAGCGGACCGATCCGCGCGGACACCGTTTGCCAATCGCGCGAGTGAAAAATGAAATCAATCCGCATCATTCGCGTCGGCAAAGTGATGCCGGCAAAATGCCAACGCGTGTCGCCCGCGTGATCCGGCAAGGGAAAGGTGTGCCCCAAGCCCCAGCCCGCGGCGCGCCACGCGTCGGTGAGCTCGCGCGCGAGAATTTGATACGCCGCGCTTTGCTCCGCCGTGTTGAAATCACCGAGCAAAATCACCGGCGTCGTTTGCGCCGCGCAAAACTGCGCGAGCGTTTCCATCGCGCGTTCGCGTTCGCGAATCGTTTGCTCGACGCGCGCAGACTCTGCGAGATACGCGGACGCGCGAAAAATTGTTGGCGCGGGATGCACGTTGACGAGCGCGATGGTCGCGCCGCGCCATTCGAGCGTTGCGATGATCGGCGCGCCCGTCCATTTTCCCGGCAATGTCGCGTTCATCGCGCGCAGTGGGTAGCGACTGAGCAGACCCATTCCGGCAAAACCAGGTTGCGGATTAAGAATTTGATATGGATATTCGTCGCGCAAAGTTTCGGCGAACGCGCGCGCGGCAGTTGGATTCAATTCCTGGATCGCGATCACATCCGCGTTCGCCGCGCGAATCGCGCTGACAATAGCGCTGGTATCTTCGTTCAGTCCCAGTATATTGTACGTCATCACCGTCAGCGCGGGTTCGTTGGAGGTTTTCGATTTCGGCACGAACAATTCGCCGTACAAAAAAATGGCAAGCATCGCGCTCAATGCCGAGCCGAGCCACATGTCGCGCCGACGCGCGCCGAGCGCGATGGCGGACACGATTGGCAGTGGCGCGAAGAGGTACGGCGCGAACGCGTTGAGCAAAAACAAAAACGCCCAACGGTCGCCAAACAGCGCGCGCAAAATCGCCCAGCCGAAAAGAAAAATAAAATAGAGTCGCGCGACGAAAATCGAGAACGAAGAAAAATTACGTTTCAACAGTGATATGCTCCAACCAGGTTTGCGCGCGGCGCGGCGAGTTCAATTGCACAATCGCAAGGTGTTGATTTTCGGGACGCGCGAACAGTTCGGGATATTCTCTGCGCCTGCGCCAATACGTTTGGATCAACCAGAGGAAGAGCGAATCGCGGGTAAAGAATTGTGTCGCAAAATTTTCGCGATTGTGATTCCACAACTCTTCGCGCGTGAACACGCGTTTGAATGTGCGCGTGCTCAATCGCCACAGCACAACCGGGAATGGATAGTCGAGCCACACGATTGTATCCGCGCGCGCCCAAACAATGTCGCGCGCCTGGCTATAGTTGCCATCCACCGTCCACGCCGCGCCGCGCGTCGCGAGTTCGACGCGCGCGCGAAAAATTTCGCGCGGCGCTTCAATCCAGTTCGGCTCCCAGTGCAGTGCGTCGAGTTCGATGTGCCGCGCGTTCATTCGCCGCGCGAGTTCGCGCGCAAACGTCGTTTTGCCGGAACCGGTTGTGCCGATGACCGAGACACGCTTCATGCGCGTCCGTTCAAGTGCGCGGTCACCTCCTTTCTTCGGCGGAAATAATCATCGCGTCCACGCTGTCGCCCAAACCAAATTTATTGGTAAAAATTTTGCGCGCCTGGGGCCATGCATTGCTGAGGATCGCGGTTTTGAATCGGGGACGCAAATCGCGAATGAATTGCACGAGCGTCGCGTCCACACTGTCGCCCGACCAAAAATCGTGTTGAAACTCGCGCAGTTGGCTCGCGTTCAATCCGAAACGCGTCGCGACGGATTGCCACACATCTGCGTCGTCCGCCAGCCCGATGCTCGCGCGTGCCGACGCTTCGCAAGCAAACACCGCGCGCGCGATTCCGCCCGGCGGCAAACCGAATTGCGTTTCCAATTTGCGTCGCCCGTCCTGGTTTTCCGTACGGACGATCACGCCGCCCAAATCAAAAATTACTGCTCGAATCGCCATTCAATTGTCTCCATTACAAGAATTGTCATTCCGAACAAAGTGAGGAATCTCCCGCCCGTCGCGCGAGACCCTTCGCTTTGCTCAGGGTGACATTCAGAGAATAAATTTTCCAATTCCTTATTCCCAGGTTCCATCGCCAAAAATCAAGATGGGCTGATTTTTTTCATTCGCGAACATCGTGCCGCGCTGAAATCCTTGAAGCGCCGCCGCGCTGATCGGACGCGGTGTAATAGTTGGACGCGGTGTGAGTGGTTGCAAAGTTGGATAAGCCGTCGGCGTGAACGTTGGCGTTGGCGCGGGGGGGCGCGGCGCGGGCGCGTCCTGGATCACACTGATCGTTCCATCGCTTGCCGCGATGTAAATCGTGTTGCCGAGTCGCGCCATTTTGCTGGGCGCGTTGATCGAAATGGACGCGACTTGACCGAACGAATCCGTATCGAGAATTTGAATGGTGTTGTCCGCGGGCGCGGGACGCAATCCACCCGACACCATCGAATCCGCGTGCGCGAGAAAAAGGTGACGCGTTTGTGGATTGAAGATCATTCCGCGCGTGCGCGCGGGCAACACCAGCGCGAAAATTTTTTGATCGTTCGCGTCGAACACGGTGAGTTCATTCGAGTACGCGAGCGGATGTGTGCCCGCGAGAAAAACGCGATTCGTTTGCGGATCTATCGTGAACGCGGATGTGTTGCCGGCATATCCAAGCATCGTGCGTTGACCCAACGTGTCGCCGTCAATGCTATACGTAACGTGCCGACCATTCGATCCCGGCACGCCGTTGCCGCCGTTCGCGTAAACGCGATTTGTATGCGGATGGACGCGAATAAATGTCGGCGCGATCAGCGAACCGATGGTGATGCCGCGCATCGTCAGCGCACCGATGGGCGCGAGCGAGTTGGCGTCGAGAATTACATCGTTGACGAACACGCGCGATTTTGCCGGGTCGGTTTCAACCGTCGTTACAAAGCGCGTGATCGGTTGCGTCGCGCGCACCGCGAACGTCGCGTCGTCAATGATCGCGAGCGTACGATCGGCTTGATGCGCGACGAGCACGCGATTCGCGGGCGCGTCGTACACGAGATCAATCGGGTGCCGCCCGACCGGAATTTCTTTGACGACGCGCGCGCCTTCGACGACAAAAACCGAATCGGTCGAGCCATTCGCGATGTACACGCGTCCCGCGCGTTCGTTCGCGGCGAGCGCGGTCGGTAACATCGCGAGCGGAATCGTCGCGACGACCTGGTGCGTGTCCGTGTTGATCGCGATCACATTATCGCTCTCGTAATTCGCGACATACAATCGTCGCGCGGATTCAGCGAGCGAGAGCCACCAAGGTTTCATTCCAACCGGAATTGTCGCGACGGTTGTCATCGTGCGCGGGTCAATCACGCTGACATCGTTCGTGTACGAGTTCGCGATGTACGCGCGCGCGCCGTCCGCGCTGATCAGAGCGGCGCGCGGATCGCCGCCGAGTTGCACGCGCGCGCCCGGTTTGCCGGCGAGCGGATCGAACGCGGTCAAGTGTTGCGTCTGCGTTTGCGAATCGTAAATGCCGACCAACACATTCTCGCCGCGCGGATTCGCGAGCAGAGTTTGATAACTGCCTTTCGTGTCGAACGTCGTCACCACGCGCCGCGTCAGCGAATCAATCACTGCGATTTTTTCGTACGCGTTCGCGTAAACGCGATGATGCACTTCATCACCCGCCAAACTGATGATCGTAAAACTATTCGGAATCGCGATGGACGCGCGCGTCGCCAATGTCGCGGGATCGAGCACGCGAATCCCGTTGCGCGAATCCAAACCGACGTAAAGTTGATTCTCGAAAAAGAGCAGTGCGCGCGACGCTTCGCCAATGTTTTCCGTAAGTTGGATTTGATCGTCGGCGATAAGCGTGATCGTCTTGTCTTCGCTCGCGACGTACAAACGTTTTTCATTCGGGTCTGCGACGAGAGCGTGCGGTCGCGCGTTCAGCGCGATGAATTTGATCACACGATCATTTTGAATCACCGCGAGATTTTGGCTGACACTGTTGAGCGCGTAAAGTTTATCATCCAACATCGCGAGCGCGATGGGATAGCGTCCCGCGCCGGGCAAATCGCGCAAGCGAAATTGTTGGCGTGTTGTGAACGGCTCAACCGCAACCGTCGTCGATGCTGGTGTCGCGCTCGCGCTTGGCGGCGCGGTCGGCGATGGCGATGCGGTCGGCGCAGTGCAGGCGGCGACGAGCATCAAAACTATCAACGCGAAAAAATTCGAGCGCATGCCGCGCATTGTATCTAATGTCGCGATACAGGTCAAACCTTGCGCCGCAATTTTTGCATCTCGTTTGTATTTTTCTAATCGTTGTGGTATTATCTGCCCGCGATGGAAGAATCGTTTTCAACGCGTCCGATTGCCGGGCGCTGGATCGCGCTTGATTTTCGACCGACGCGCCCGGTTACATTTTTGGGACCGGCGCTCGCGGCATTGTGCGGCGTGATCGCGTCCGGCGGGTTGAACTGGCGCGGACAATCTCTGCTCTTTGTCATCCTGGCTTTGTTGTTGTGCGATGCGCTATTGGGCGCGTGGCGCGCGCTGTGGTTCGGTTCCGAATTGCGCGCCGCGCTCGAACGCGCGTCGCTTCGCACCTCCGCGTGGAGCGATTTCGACGATTACGCGACCTCGCGACTCGCGCGACTGCGTTCGCAAATTCGCCGCCGCATCGCGTTTGTGCGCCGCGTGATTTGGCCCCTGATTGATTCCGAAATCCTGGGAATGTTTTTCGCGGGCATCCTGGGACTCGCGCTCGCCGCCGTGCTGGGACCGATCGCGGTCGCGTTGACAATTCTCGCGATGGTGTTTGCGCTGATCGAAGGACGCATCGGCACGACACGCGGCGCGGGCTTGCGCGCAATCGTTGAGATCACGATTCCCTGGATGATCGCATCGAGCGCGTTCGGTTACTTTACATTCTGGTCGTTCGCGTTCGCGCTCGTCTTCACCTTGATCTATCGCGGGCTATTGGGCATCGCGCAAGGACAAGGGCAATGGCTCAAATGGATCAACTTGTTATCTCTGCTCGCGATTGGAATGTTGATCGTGAGTAACGCGATCATCGGCGCGGCAATCGTCGCCCTGGGATTGATCGCGCAATTGTTGTGGCAGATTCATTTTCGCTTGGATCGCAATGGCAGAGGGTACGCTCAGCGCGTTCAATTCTACATCCTGGTCGCGATGTTGATCGCGGCGTTTTCCCTGTGGTTCTAAGTTGACACCAACAATGAAAATCGGCGTTTTGGCTGACACGCACGTTCCCGATGTTTTGCCCGCTCTGCCGGAGCGCGTCTTTGACGTATTCGCCGGGGTGGATATTATTTTGCACGCGGGCGACATTACCGATCTCGCGATCTTGCAACAGCTCGAACCGATCGCGCAAACGTTCGCGGTCTTTGGCGATCAAGACTCGCCCGAAGTGAAACGGTACGTCGAAGAAAAATCGCGACTCGAGTTTGCGAATCGCGCGGTCGGCTTGGTGCATGGTCATCGCGCGTTGGAGACGACCGGCGTGTTCAAACGAATGTTGTATCGCGTCAATCGCGCGCGGCAGATGGATGATTTGTACGGCAAAGTTCTGCGCGAGTTCGCGGACGTGAGCGTGGATGCGATTGTGTTCGGGCACAGTCATCAACCGTACATCAAAATGCACGGCGGCGTTTTGCTGTTCAATCCTGGTTCCGTCGCGCGCCCCTCCGAGCCCAACAGTCGCGGCACGGTTGGGATGTTGGAAATCAGCGCATACGCGATCAAAGGGCGAATTATTTCGCTGTGATTGTGGCGCGGCTTTTCAAGCCGCACATTGCGGCCTAAAAGTCCGCGCCACATTGGATATTAGATTGTGATGGATGATGCGCGCGTAACCGTGCGGGACCTCGAGCGCGACCCGGAAGTTGTCGCGTATCTGCGTTCCGCGAATGCGATGATGAACGCGCTTGGCTTCACCGAGCATGGCGAACGCCATGCCAACCTCGTCGCCAAGATCGCGTTCAATATTTTAACGCGCCTGGGCTATACGCAACGCGAGGCGGAACTTGCGGCGATTGCCGGCTTTATGCACGACACCGGCAATTTGATCCATCGCGATAATCACACGCTTTCGGGTGCGTTGCTCACGCGCGAAATTTTGATTCGACTCAAAATGCCGTTCGACGAAATCGCGCTCGTGATGGGCGCGGTCGGCAATCACGAAGAACCGATTGGCGTCGCGGTCAACAAAATCGCGGCGGCGGTGATCATCGCGGACAAAGCCGACGTTCATTCGAGCCGCGTGCAAAATGCGGATCCTAAATCGTTCGACATTCACGACCGCGTGAACTTTGCGGTGCGTCGTTCATTCGTCAACGTGGACAGCGACGCGAAAATGATCACGCTCGATCTGGAAATTGATCCGACCCTTTCCACCGTCTCGGAATACTTTGAAATTTTTCTGAGTCGAATGTTGATGTGCCGGCGCGCCGCTCAATTTCTCGATTGCCAATTCGCGCTGGTGATTAACGGTCATCGGTTGATGTGATGGAAACCCAATATCCTTTTCCCGGAATGGATCCATATCTCGAAGCGCCGGACATTTGGCCCGATTTTCATGATCGGCTCGCCGCGGCGGTTAGCGCGATCCTCAATGATGATTTGCCTGAACCATATTACGCGCGATTACAAATGCGCTCCGAGTTGGGCGTCGTGCTTGAATCTGGGATTTCGCACACGATCATCCCGGACATTTTGATCGCGCGTTATCCCACCGCAACACCTCCGCCAACCGAAGGCGGCGTCGCGGTGTTGGAGCGTCCGCGCACGCGCGTTTCGCCGGGGATTGATCTTCAAGTGCATCACGATCCGATTCGGCATCCCTTTATCGAAATTCGCGACGCCGCGCGCGGACACAAATTGATTACGCTGATCGAAATCGTTAGCCCGACGAACAAACGCCCCGGACCGGATCGCCGTTCGTACGAAACGAAACAACGTGAAGTGCTAGAGAGCGACGCGAATCTAATCGAATTGGATTTACTGCGAAGCGGTATGCGTTTGATTCCGCGCGAAGTTGAAATCGTCGTCGCCGAATTGAAATGCGATTATCTCGTTACCGTGAACCGAAGCGCGACACGCGAAAGCAATTCGATGGGCTATACGTTGTATCCGGTCAAACTGCGCGACGCGTTGCCGTGCATTCCGGTGCCGCTCGCCGGGCAAGACCCGGATGTGCCGCTCGATTTGCAAATCTGCGTGCAACGCGCGCATCGCGAGGGACCGTACTTGCGCGCGGTAGATTATTCGCAACCGCCCGCGCCGCCGGTTTCCGACGACGATGCCATCTGGCTCGACGCGCGATTAAAAAACGCGCGCTTGCGTTCCTGAAGACCTGACAGGTTTTCGATCCACATTATTCTCCCGGAGTTTTCGATGAAACACTTTCTCGCGATTGCCGATCTCACATCGGCGGAATTGAAACAGTACCTCACGACCGCGAAAAAATTAAAAGCCGAATGGCGCAAACGCGGCAACAAACCGATTCTGAAAAACAAAACGCTCGGAATGGTTTTTCAAAAACCGTCGCTTCGCACGCGTGTCTCGTTCGATATGGGCATGTTGCATCTCGGCGGACAAGCGTTGTACCTTTCGCCGAATGAAATCGGATTGGGACAACGCGAAAGTATCGCCGATGTGTCGCGCGTTTTATCGCGTTATGTGGACGGCATTATGGCGCGCGTGTTCGCGCACGCGCACGTTACCGAACTCGCGCAATGGTCAAGCGTGCCGGTGATTAACGGCTTGAGCGATTGGGAGCATCCGTGTCAAGCATTGGCGGATGTGTTTACGATCAGCGAACATCTCGGCAAGTTGAAAGGATTAAAAGTCGCGTTCTTTGGCGATGGCAACAACGTCGCGCGCTCGTTGATGTTCGCGTGCGCGTTGAGCGGCGCGCAATTTGTATGCGCCGCGCCGCGCGGCTATGCGCTCGATGAGGCGTCGCTCGAAACAGCGCGCGCGCTCGGCGGCACAGTGAGCGTAACCGACGATCCACAACTTGCGGCGCGCGATGCGGATGTGTTGTACACCGATGTCTGGGCAAGTATGGGGCAGGAAAAAGAAGCGGACGCACGCGCGAAAATTTTTCCGCCGTTTCAAATCAATGCCGCGCTCGTCGCGCTTGCGAAACCGAAAGCAATCGTGATGCACTGTTTGCCCGCGCATCGCGGCGCGGAAATCACCGACGCGGTGATGGACGGCGCGCACTCGGTCGTGTTCGATCAAGCCGAAAACAGGATGCACGCGCAAAAAGCGGTGCTGGCGTTGTTGATGGCTGGCGCGCGAAAAGTAAATCGTAATTCGTAATTCACAATTCGCGATGCGTGAATTTGAAATCCGAAATCCGAAATCTGAAATCTGAAATCCACAATGCCGGGCGACAAGACGATTTTCGAAGACGCAATTAAAAAAGGGCACAATGCCGCGTGGGATGGGCAATGGCAAAAAGCCGTTGCCGAATATGCGCGCGCGCTCGCGCAATTTCCCGACGATGTGATCGTGCGCGCGAGTTTGGCGCACGCGTTG
>JACRPR010000004.1:17944-19937 GCA_016223105.1 Chloroflexota bacterium
CCAAGCGGTCGCGCAGAAACAGCCCCAGGATCCGGCGGCGCTCACGAATGTCGCGCTCGTTCTGGAAAAATTGAAACGCGCCCCCGAAGCCGCGGGCGTCTGGGTCGCGGTGGCGGATTTGTACTTGATGCACAAATCGCCGCGCCAAGCCGTCGAAGCGTGGCAAAAAGCCGCCGCGCTCGAACCGGATCGCTCGGATGTGCATCAGCGGCTGGTCGAGGTGTACGAACGCGAAGGCAAGCGCGCGCTCGCCGCGAAAGAATATCTCGCGCTCGCGTACGTCCAACGTCGGCGCGGTGATCGCGCGAAAGCGATCAGCTTCGCGGAACGCGCCGTCGCCGTGGATCCGCGCAATCAAGAAGCCGCGGCTTTTATCAAAGAAATGCAGGTGGGTGAAGCCCCGGTAAACGTCAGTGTGCCGAGCCAGGTTGGTGAAGCGGAAAAAGCCGCGCTCACGCGGTTGGCGGAGACGTTGCTCGGCGAACGCGCCGCGCCGCGCGAACTGAGCCAGGATGAACGGCATGATGAACAACGCCCCGCGCTGGATCAATCCGAAATTGACGCGTTGATCGCGCGCGCGGTGGACGCGCAAACGCGCCATCGCGTCAGCGAAGCGATTGAAGCATACCGCAAATTGATCGTCGCCGGGGTTGTGCGCGCCGAAGTGAGATTCAATCTCGGTTTGTTGTATCTCGAAACGATGCGGTACGATGAAGCGGTCGAACTGCTCGACGCAAGCGCGCACGAATCGAACTATCAACTTGCGAGTCATTTCGCGCTGGGGCAATGTTTTCGCGCCCAAGGCAAAATGGATCAAGCCGTCGAGCATTATCTCCAAGTGCTCAAAATCGTTGACCTGGGCAATGTGCGTCGCGATCAAGCCGACGAATTGATCGCGGTGTACGAAAGTCTCGCGGAAAGTTACGCGGCAAAAGGCGACCGCGAACATATGGAATCGTTCGCGTCCGCGCTCGAAGAATTTTTGGGCAGTAAGGGCTGGGAAGATAAACTCAGCGAAGCGCGCGCCCATCTCGATGCGATTCGGATGGACGATGGGCAAGTCAATCTCGCGGATGTGCCCCAGGTTTCCGATTCGGAACGCATTCTCGAAGCGTTGGCGGTGTCGCAAGAATATATGCGGCGCGGCAAATTGCTCGCGGCGACCGAAGAATGTTTTCGCGCGATTCAACTTGCGCCGAATTATTTGCCCGCGCATGTGCGGCTCGCGGAAATCCTGGTCAAGCAAAATCGTTTGGACGCGGCGCGCGCCAAGTACGAAATGCTTGCCGAGTTATCGGTCGTGCGCGGCGAGCGCGAGCGCGCGGAACAATTTTATCGCGGCGCGTTGAACATCGATCAAGGCAATGTGAGCAATCGTTCGCGCCTGGTTGATCTGCTCGTTCAGCAAAATAAAACAAACGACGCGCTGGAGCAGTACCTCGCGCTTGGGGATGTGTACGTGCGAAGCGGACAATTCGCCAAAGCCATCGAACGCTTTGGCGAAGGCATTCGCTTTGCCGGCCGCGGGAGCGTCGCCGGTCCGCTCGTGATGAATTTGCGGCATCGGTTCGCGGAAACGCGCGTGCGCCAGGGCGATCTCAAAGGCGCGCTCAGCACATACCTCGACATTCGCCAACAATCGCCCGACGACGAGCGCGCGCATTTTTACGCGATTGATTTACAGATGCGGCTCGGACAAACCGACGCGGCGTTGCGCGATCTCGACGCGTTGCTCGCGCGGTATCAATCGCGCGGCGAGTCGCCCAAAGTGGTCGGCGTGTTGGAAGCCTTGGCGCAAGCGTATCCGAACGAATTAGGTTTGACGCAACGGCTGATGCAAGGTTACGCGACCACCGGCGCGCGCGATAAAGCGGTCGCGATGCTCGACGCGTTGGGCGAACAACAATTGGGCGTGGGCAATCGCGACGCGGCGATTGAAACGATTCGGCACATCATTGCATTGAATCCGCCGCGCGTTCAAGAGTATCAGAAA
>JACRPR010000005.1 GCA_016223105.1 Chloroflexota bacterium
GGGGTACATTCAAAACGGAATACTGTGGAGCGCGGGCGTGCTCGTGTTGAGCGGCGCGTTCATCTGGGGATTGTGGCAGGTCAAACTGGTGGAGAAGATGCGATACTCAAAGTTGGCTTTTGGACGAGTCGCCCAATTTATCCTCGCGGCGATTGCGCTCGGCATTTTCGTTTGGGCGATCCTTGATCCGCGTTTTCGCTCTAGCGAGGGATTTTTCACCGGCGCGTTTTGCTTTCCAGTGTCAGTCAGTGGCGCATTGCTGATCTTGGCAATTACGCACGGCAGTTCGATCCGGCATTTTGGTTTTTGGTTTGCGTTGGCATTAGTTGGACAAGCGGCGGCTCTGCAAATGATTGATGCCGGGAATCTATTGCGTTATCAACATTACAAGCCGCCTCTGCGCCTTTTAACAGAAACGTCGCCGGCGCTTGTGCTTTTGCTCGTCGCGCAAACGATCCTGGTTTTCGCGGGATTCAAGAATCGGCTCGCGCCTGTGCGCGCCTGGGTCGCCGCGCACCTGCGCGTGTGGCAGGTTGTGGGAATCGGATTGATTTTCACATTGTCTAGCGCGGCGGTTCAGCGCGAGATCCTTTATTACTTTACCGACCTGGTCTTGGCAATTTTTGTGCAAACGATCAACCTGGCAAATATCGCGCTGATGGTGTGGGCGCTGCCGGAAAATGTGTTGACTTTATTCCATCAAAAATTTGAAAAGGTTTTTGAACCGACGGCGCGGCATGGACAGCGCATTGATCGCTTGGCGCTGGTGGCGGCAAGCTGGGTTGTCATTCTCGCGGCGAGTTTGAGTTTTCTGTCCTACGCGTGGCATCCACATATTACCGATGAGGTCGTCTATCTTTATCAAGCCCGCTTTTTGGCGGCAGGCGCAGTGGCTTTGCCCGCGCCGCCAGTGCCTGAAGCATTTGAGATTTACTTGATGCAATTCAAAGGCGCAACCTGGTTTCCGGTAACTCCACCCGGTTGGCCCGCCGTGCTCGCGCTTGGTGTCGCGCTCGGAATTCCGGGACTCGTCAATCCCATCTTGGGCGGTTTGAATGTGCTCCTGGTTTTTCATCTGCTCCAGGAACTCTATGATCGGCGGATCGCGCGTTTATCGGCGCTTCTTCTGGCGGTGTCGCCCTGGTATGTTTTTATGGCGATGAATTTCATGACGCATATGCTCACGCTGACGTGTGCGTTGGTGGCGGCAGTTGGAATCATTCACGCGCGCAAGACGAACAACGCCGCGTGGAGTCTGCTCGCGGGCGCGGGGATTGGTCTCGCGAGTTTGATCCGACCGCTCGAAGGACTGATTGTGGGCGGACTGATCGGGCTGTGGGCGATCGGGATCGGCGGACGCCGCGTCAAGTTTGCTTCCCTCGTTACGTTTGCGCTCGGCACGATTTTGATCGCGAGCATCGTCCTGCCGTTCAATCAAATCCTCGCGGGCACGCCAACGATTTTTCCGATCAATGCGTATATGGATGCGCGTTTCGGTCCGGGCAAAAACGATTTAGGATTTGGTCCGAATCGCGGTTATGGTTGGCCCATCCAACCGTTTCCCGGGCATAGCCCGTTGGGCGGAGTGGTTAACGCGAATCTCAACATCTTTTCAATCAACATCGAATTATTTGGCTGGGGCATTGGCTCGCTCCTATTCGTCGCGCTGATCCTTGTTTCCAAAACACTGCACAAAAGCGATTATCTGATGCTTGCCGTGTGCAGTGCGATTTTCGTGCCGTACTTTTTCTACTACTTTAGCGGCGGTCCCGATTTTGGCGCGCGCTATTGGTTTCTGATGCTGGTGCCGCTCGTTGCGCTGAGCGCGCGCGGAATTTTCTGGCTTCAGGAAAAACTTGCGGCGGGCGCGACGAGTTCGCCCGGCAATGGCACGCGCGTCCTGGTCGCCGTTTTGTCGCTCATGCTGATCGCGCTCATCAACTATTTTCCCAATTCGGCAAGAGTCTCGTGCTCATTCGCGCCGCCGAGTCGCATCCCGATTTTGCATCGGCGGCAATTTACAATCCCTTGGATTGGAATGACGATGCGCCGGTGTATGCCTGGGATCGTAATCCAACCGTGCGAACGCAGTTGCTCAAGGCGTTCCCCGATCGCCGCGTCTGGCTGGTGGACGCGCCATCGTATACCCATACCGGGTACCAGGTCGTTGGCGGACCCTTCTCCGCGCAAGAACTTGAATCGCCGCGATAATCCAGATGGATGACCAACGCTATTCGGGAGTGCGTGCGATTGTGCTGGGCGCGTCCGGTTTTATCGGTAGATGGGTTGCCCACGCGCTGAGCGCGCAAGATGCCAAAACATTCCTCGTCGTTCGTGATCGCGCTAGCGCCGAAAAGATATTTTCGCAATACAATGCGCGCGGTGAGATCATCGAAACCGATCTCGCAAATAGCGATGTACTGGGAGAACTCGTTCAACGCATCCGACCTTCGATCACGTTCAACCTTGCCGGTTACGGGGTTGATCCATCTGAACGTGATGAAGCCATCGCCGATCAAATCAACACGCGCTTGCTGGATCCGCTTTGCCTTGCCGTTGCGAATTCACGCGATCCAGGTTGGTCGGGACAGGATATTGTGCACGTCGGTTCGGCGCAAGAGTACGGAGCGATTCGCGGCAACCTGGCAGAAGATTCAATCCCGCACCCGACGACGCTGTATGGCAAGACTAAACTCGCCGGCACAAATTTGCTGAGCGCGTGTTGCCGGCAACGCGGACTCAAGGGCGTGACCACGCGGTTATTTACGATCTACGGACCGGGCGAGCACACGGGCAGATTGTTGCCCTCGCTGATTGAAACGGCAAGCACGGGCAATCACTTGCCATTGACCGATGGAAATCAGGCGCGGGATTTTACATACGTTGAAGATATCGCGCAAGGTCTGTTGCGGCTTGGGCTTGCGCCGGCAAAAACCAGCTCGGTCGTGAATCTGGCTACCGGCAAGTTGACGTTAGTGCGCGAGTTCATCCGCATCGCCAATCAGGTTCTTGAAATCTCCGAAGACAGATTAGGATTCGATATGTTGCCGAAACGCACTGACGAGATGGAACATTCGGCAGTCTCCATCGAACGCTTGAAACAATGGCTCGACTGGATTCCTTCGACCAGTATTTTGGAAGGAGTAACGCGGACGGTTGCCTTTGTGCAACGCGCGCGTCTTGGATCGATGTGAATTGCGCGGACGGTAAAGCCGTTCGGTTTGTAGGAGGATTTGAATGCGAATTTTTCTTGCTGATCTTGGTCACAATCAACTGACCTTTAGTTCAGATGTATATCCATTGGGCATCGCTAATCTCGCAGTGTATGCTCAAGCATATTTTGAATTGCGCGAGCCATTGGACATCAAACTCTTTCGTGAACCGCAAGACCTTAAAGCCGCGCTCGATGACGCAACGCCGGACATTCTGGGATTGAGCAGTTACGCCTGGAATCATGAACTCGCGCTCCAATGTGCGCGTTACGCCAAAGCGCGCGATCCCAAAACAGTTACCTTGTTGGGGGGACCGAATTTTCCACTGACGCTCAGTGAGCAAGAAACATTTCTACGCCAACTCCCGGAAATTGATCTTGCCGTGCGCGGTCCAACGTACGAAGGCGAGCGCGCGTTTCTGAATATCATCCGGCGATTCGCGCAAGCCGGGCATACGCTGATGGGAATTCAAGAAGAACCGGTGCCGGGCAATGTGTGGATCAACAAACAGACCGGCGCATTTGTGCACGGCGGCGAGGTGGAGCGAATTCACGATCTCGATGAAATTCCCTCGCCCTACCTCAAGGGCTGGATGGATCCGTACTTTGCGACCGGCTATTTTCCAATGCTGACGATGGCGCGGGGCTGTCCGTTCACCTGTGCCTTTTGCAACTCGAGCGTCAAATCGAATAGCCGGATTTATCGTCATTCGATTGAAAACACCAAAGCCGATCTCATTTATATTGCGGAGCGGGTGCGCGCGTAAATCACCTTGTGCTTTGCCGATGATAATTTTGGAATGTACAAAGAAGACGAAGACATTGCCGATTTCCTGGCGTACTTGCAAGACCGGTATAGTTGGCCCCAGTACGTTCGAACCACCACCGGCAAAAATAATCACGAGCGAATTATTCGCGTGATGCGAAAGATGCGCGGGACGCTACCGATGACCGCCGCAGTCCAATCCTTGAATCCCATCGTCTTGAAGAATATCGAACGCTCCAACATCAAGTTGGAAGCGTATCATGAAATCACCAAAGAATTGCAAGCCCAGGGAATGCAATCCTACGGCGAATTGATTCTCTGCTTGCCCGGCGAGACCAAAGCATCCTTTATGAAATCGGTTGAAGGATTGATTGATGCGGGCGTCAAGCGCATCTCCGCGCATCAATTGATGTTGCTCCACGGCGCGCCGCTCTGCAATCCCGAAAGCCGGGAGCGCTATGGATTCAAGACACGCTTTCGTGTCGTCGCGCGCAACATCGGCAAATATCTTGACGAGCCGGTAGCGGAAATCGAGGAGATTGTCGTCGAGACGCCGACCTTTACATTTGCCGAATATCTCGAAACGCGCGTGTTTCACCTCCTGCTCACGATCTTTTTCTACGAGGGCAACCTGGAAGAAGTTTTTGAATTTGCGCGCCAAAGCGGAATCAAACCGTTCGATCTGATCGTCCGCATGCAAACGCGGTTGGCTGATGCGCCAGCCGGTTTTCGGCAATTGATTCAGGATTTCATCCGCGAAAGCCAGGAAGAACTTTTCGACACAAAAGAGGAATGTATCGCGTGGGCGCGGCACAGCTTTGACGACCTGGTCAGCGGACAAGTCGGCGGAAATTTACTTAGCAAGTATTCGATGCTGGGACGCTTCTTTGTAACCCAGGATGCGCTGGATTTTCTCGAAACGCAAATTGTAGCCGCGTTGAAAGAATTGCCCGACGCGCCGCAACTCGAGCCGGCGCATACACTCGTAGATTACTTGAAAAGCGTTTTGCTTCACGCGCCCTTTGCGGAAACGCTCGCGGCGCGACCCCACTGGACAACCTTATGGGATGTCGAGCTGTGGCGGCGTGAGGGGTATCAAAAACATTTGGAGACGTATCGGTTTGCGGAGCCGCAAACTTTTGCTTGTGTGGTTGAGCCAAAACGGAAAGCGGTGATTGAGAACCGGCTTCACACCTTCGGCGAGCATCCTGCCGGGATGGGCAAGTTCACCCGGACGATGTTTGCGCGCGATCTGCATCGCACGCTCGTGCGCGTCGAGCAATCTGCAATCGTCACCGGCTAATGCTCGGCACAACCAGAGGAGTTGTCTAATGAACACGAATCAGAACAATTCACCGCGACAGAATCATCCGGCTCTCTCGATCATCATGCCCGCCTACAACGAAGAAGAGAATGTCGGGTTCACCATCCGGCGCTTGGCGAATGCCTTTGCCAAAGCCGGGCACAACCTTGAACTTGTCGCGGTAGATAATGGATCCCAGGATCGCACTGGGGAAATCATTCAAGACCTGGTCGCGCAAATTCCTACCGTCGTTTATCATCGCGTCATAGTGAATGAAGGATATGGCAATGGCGTCCTCAGCGCGATTCCGCGCTGTACCGCGCCCTGGATCGGCATTATCCCGGCAGATGGGCAAGTGGATGCCGAGGATGTTGTCCGACTCTTTGAGGCAGTCATTGCGACGAATGGCAAAGTCTTGGGCAAGGTGCGCCGGCGTTTCCGAATGGACGGCTTGCCCCGCAAGATCATCTCGACCGCGTACAACGTGTTTGTCCGCGTGTTGTGGCCCACGCTTGGAACGCTGGATGTGAATGGCAGTCCAAAAATTCTGCCACGGAATGCTTTGCTCGCGATGCGGCTCACCTCCAAGCAATGGTTTCTGGATCCAGAGATCATTATCAAATCACATTACATGGGCATTCGGATCCTCGAGTTCAATGTCTTTGCCCGAATGCGCGGCAATGGCATATCGCATGTGCGCGTGAATACTTGCTGGGAATTTCTTCGCAGTCTATTGCGCTTTCGCTTTACCCCAGTTTTATCAGAGTGGCAACGCGAATTAAATTCCGCGCCCCCCGTGTTCGAGCCGCCGGTCATTTCAGCCGATCAAACCAAATCACAGGTAGGTTAGCATGATGCACACAGCCAGATCGAATCATCCGAAAAGCGCGAGCAAGTAAAATGAATTTGTCTTCCAAGCCGATGCCACATTCCAAGCGCGCGCGTTGTCGGGTTTGTGATCGGGGCAACCAAAAGTTGTTCCTCTCGCTCGGACCCACACCGCTCGCAAATTCATTTCTCCGATCACCGGAAGAGTTTGCCCGCGAGCAGACCTATCCGCTTGATGTGTATTTCTGTGAAACCTGTTCCCTGGTGCAGGTGTTGGATGTCATTGATCCGGAGGTGTTGTTTCGAAATTACATCTACGTTACCAGCACATCCGACACGATCGCATTGCACAATGTAGCGTATGCGCGCGCCATCGTTACGAAGCTGAAACTCGCATCCAGCGATCTGGTTGTCGAAGTCGCGAGCAATGACGGCAGTCTGTTGAAATGTTTCAGTCAACTCGGCGTGCGAACACTCGGGGTTGAACCCGCGACGAACATCGCGGAGATGGCGCGCGCGCAGGGAATCGAAACCGTCAATCAGTTTTTCAACTCAACCACCGCGCGCCACATTCGCGCAAAGTACGGCGCGGCAAAAGTGGTCATCGGCAACAATGTTCTCGCGCATGTAGATGAAACCCAGGAGTCGAGCGATTAGAGTACGACACAATTTACCACGAGCATTTGTGTTATTTCTCGGTTACCGCGCTGATGCGCCTGTGTGAAGCGGTGGGGCTTGTGATTGTGGACGTGGAGCATGTGCCGGTGCATGGCGGTTCGTTGCGAATGTCCGCGGGACTGGGCGAAGAACATCATCGGCACGCGGAACCGGTCTTGGCTTGGGCAAAGCAAGAGGAACGCGCGGGGCTGACGAATTTCGCGCGCTATGCGCGCTTGGCGACGGATGTGCAAAACAACCGCCGCGCGATTTTGGATTTGCTCGAGCAATTGACCCGGCAAGGCAAAACCATCGCGGGTTATGGCGCGCCCGCCAAGGGCAATACATTGTTGAACTATTGCCAAATTGACACCCGGCTCATTCCCTACACCGTAGATAAAAATCCATTGAAAGTTGGATTATATACTCCGGGGATGCACATTCCGGTTTTGCCGGTATCTACCTTGCTTGAACGTCAGCCGGATTATGTGGTGATCCTGGCATGGAATTTTGCCGAAGAAATTATCCGGCAACAACAAGCATATCAGAGTCGCGGTGGAAAATTCATCATTCCCGTACCGCAACCCAAGGTGATCTAATATGCAACTTTTTCATTCACACGAACGATTACGTGATCGATCTGCGCGATGGCTCGCGCCAGGTCGTCAGCTCGAGCGGAATTGATTGGCGGATCGGCGTCATTGATACGGGGCTGGACACAATGACCGGCGGGCGCATTCTACGGCTCAAGCAATGGATCGGCAAAGGTCCCTTTATGGTCACGTATGGCGACGGTCTGGGCGATATCAACATTCGCGCGTTAGTCGAATTCCATCGCGCGCATGGTCGCCTGGCAACCGTAACGGCAGTGCGTCCACCGGCGCGTTTTGGCGGACTTGTCCTCAAGGACGATGTCGTTCATGAATTTTCGGAGAAACCGCAAACGGGCGAGGGCTGGATCAACGGCGGATTCTTTGTTTTTGAACCGGGCATCTTGAACTATCTCACCGATGATCAAACGATTCTCGAACGCGAACCTTTGGAACGCCTGACTGCCGATGGACAGTTGATGGCATATCGGCATACCGGCTTTTGGCAACCGATGGATACCTTGCGCGAAAAACAACTCCTCGAATCACTGTGGATGAGCGAGCAAGCGCCGTGGAAAACCTGGAAATGAATTTTTGGAAAAATCGAAACGTGTTCGTTACCGGCGCGACCGGACTGCTGGGTTCCTGGCTCGTCGAGGAATTGCTCAACCAGGGCGCGCAAGTTACCTGCCTTGTGCGCGATTGGGTTCCGGGCAGTCGCTTGGTGGTTTCCGGTTGGACTGCGCGCGTCAACATCGTTCGCGGCGAATTGGAAGACTATGCCACCCTGGTTCGCGCGCTGAACGAATATGAAATTGATACGGTCTTTCACCTGGGCGCGCAAACGATTGTCGGCACCGCCGCGCGCGCCGCGCTCTCAACCTTTGAATCAAATATCCGCGGCACCTGGAATCTTTTGGAAGCATGCAAGGTGTGTTCGACCCTGGTCAAGCGCGTCCTCGTCGCCTCCAGCGACAAAGCGTACGGCGCGCACGCCAATCTACCCTACACCGAAGATACGCCACTGCAAGGTCGCTTTCCGTACGATGTGAGCAAATCGTGCACCGATTTGATCGCCTTCTCTTATTATTACACCTACCGCGTGCCGGTCGCGGTAACGCGCTGTGGCAATCTTTTTGGCGGCGGCGATCTCAATTTCAATCGGCTTATTCCCGGCACGATTCGCGCCGCGCTCCAAAATCAGAATCCGATCATTCGGAGCGATGGAAAATTTATTCGCGATTATTTTTACGTGCGCGATGCCGTCAAGAGTTATCTGCAGTTGGCAGAACGACTGCCCGATGAGCATTTCGTGGGGCAAGCGTTTAACTTTGGCACGGAAACACCGATGACCGTTTTAGACTTGGCTCATTTAATTCTGAAACTAATGGACAAGCCCGCGCTGACGCCCCAGGTCTTAAACCAAGCCGCGCACGAAATTCCCAAACAATATCTCGATTGCTCCAAAGCCAAACAAATGCTCGGGTGGCAACCGCAATACACCCTGGAGGAAGGTCTGCGTGAAACGATTGCGTGGTACGCAGACTACTTGAATCAACGTGCCTGATTTGAATGACGTGGGCAAACTGCCGCGCCGCATCGGGATTGACGCGACGTGCTGGCAAAATAATCGCGGCTATGGTCGGCACGCGCGCGCGTTACTGCGCGCGCTCGCGCGCATCGCGCCGGAAAATCATTACACTTTTTTGATGGACGCGCAAGAAAATTTGGATAAGCTACCGCCGCGCGTTCAAGTTGAACTCGTGCGCGCATCTGCGCCGACCGCGCTCGCCGCGTCCGCGCAGGGACATCGTTCGCTCGGCGATATGTGGCGAATGAGTCGCGCCTTGTCCGCGCCGAATTTCGATCTCGTGTTGTTTCCGACGATTTATAGTTTCGTCCCGGTGGTGAGCCGCGCGAAAAAAATCGTAATGATTCACGATGTCATCGCGGACAAATTTCCCGAACTGACTTTGCCGAGTCGCACCGCGCGATTGTTTTGGGATATCAAGGTCGCGCTCGGTCGCTGGCAAGCCGACGCGCTCGTTACCGTGTCGGAGTATTCGCGCCAAGCGATCATCGAACATTTTGCGATCGCGCCGGAGCGCGTCGCGGTCGTCGGTGAAGCCGGCGACCCGGTGTTTCGCGTGTTGGACGATCCGCAATTCACCGCGCGCTTGACCGCGCTCGGCATTGCGCCGGATCAATCGCTCGTCGTCTACGTCGGCGGATTCGCGCCGCACAAGAATTTGCAAACGCTCGTCGCCGCGTTCGCGCAGATCGCGATGCGCGCGGAATTTGCAAACGCGCGACTCGTGATGGTCGGCGAAAATCAAAACGAAGTTTTTCATTCGTACTTTTCAACGATCAAAAACCAGGTTGACGCGCTCGGCATCGCGGATCGCGTCATCTTCACCGGCTATTTGCCGGATGATGAACTCGTCGTTCTGCTCAATCGCGCGACGGTGCTTGCGCTTCCGTCGTTGATGGAAGGATTCGGCTTGCCCGCGCTTGAAGCCGCCGCGTGCGGTTGCCCGGTGACCGCGACAACCGCGAGTCCACTGCCCGATCTGTTGGGCGCAGGTGGATTGTACATCGCGCCGTCCGACGCGCCGGGTTGGCACGACGCGCTCGCGCGCGTGTTGCAATCGCGCGAGTTGCGCGCGCAAATGCGCGTCGCGGGACTCGCCGCCGCGCAACGCTTAACCTGGGATGCCGCCGCGCAACAATTGCGCGCGATTATCAATCGAACGTCACCCTGAGCGAAGCGAAGGGTCGCGTGGACAACGAAAGAGATTCTTCGCTTCGCTCAGAATGACAGTGAAAAAATGCGCCCGCTAAATTTTTTGCATCTCACAACATTTTATCCGCCGTACCATTTCGGCGGCGACGCGATGTACATTTACCGGCTGTGCCACGCGCTCGGCGACGCCGGTCATTCGGTGGATGTGATTCACGATGTGGATTCGTACCACCTCGCGCATCCCGCGCCACCGCCGATTCAATTCGCGGATCATCCGAACGTCGCGGTGCATAGTTTACGCAGTCGCTTGGGCGCGCTCTCGCCACTGCTGACCCAGCAAACCGGGTATCCACTGCTCAAGCAAAAAAAAATTCGCGCGGTGCTCGCGCGCAAACCGTACGATGTGATTCAATTTCACAACATCTCACTGCTCGGTCCGCAAATTCTGAAAATTGATTCACCGAATCGCGCGGTCAAATTATATATGACGCACGAGCATTGGTTGATCTGCCCGATGCATGTGCTGTGGAAATTTAATACGCGCGCGTGCGAAAAACCGGAATGTTTGCGCTGTTCGTTGATCGGCAAACGCCCGCCGCAAATCTGGCGGTATACCGGGATGCTCGCGCGCGCGAGCCGGCACGTTGATCGTTTCGTTTCACCGAGTCGCTTTACCGCGCGGATGCACGCCGAACGCGGCTTTGCGCGCCCGGTCGAACACTTGCCGTACTTTATCGAGCGCGTCGATCGCGATTGGCAATCGCCCGCGCCGCGTCCGCACGCGCGTCCGTATTTTCTTTTCGTCGGACGCTTGGAAAAACTCAAGGGCTTGCAAACGTTGATTCAAGTGTGGCATCGCGCGCCCGATGTGGATTTGCTCGTCGTCGGCGCGGGCAATTACGAAGCGGAATTGCGCGCGCAAGCCGCGCGCGATCCGCGCATCCATTTTCTCGGCGCGAAATCGCAACGCGAACTCGGCGCGCTTTATTTTTACGCGCAAGCGGTGCTCGTGCCTTCAATCACGTACGAAACGTTTGGCATCATTATCATCGAAGCGTTCGCGCGTAAAACGCCGGTGATCGTGCGCGATCTCGGCGCGTTGCCCGAAGTGGTGAACGACAGCGGCGGCGGATTCATTTATCGCGACGATGCCGAACTGATTGCCGCGCTCAATCGGCTTGCCGCCGCATCCGCGTTGCGCGATGAACTCGGCGAAAAGGGCTATCGTACTTTTTTGCAAACCTGGTCGAAGGAAGCGCATCTGCAAATGTATTTCGCTGGTCTGCGCGAACTCGCGCTGAAAAAATTCGGGCGCGTGCCCTGGGAATAGATATGCTCGCACAATTGAAAACCGCCTTGCCCTTGCGATCACCGCTGGCGCTGTTCAGCGTGATCTATTTATCGTTCGCGTTGACGCTGACGTTTTATCACATGGAAACCATCGAACGAAATTTCTGGCAACCCCGCCAAGAATTTCACGAAGGGATCATCGGCGGACAGTTTTACGCACCTTATCAATATCGCGTTGCCGCGACCTGGCTCGCCGAAGCCGGCGGATGGCTTGTCGAAAAAACGCTAGGACTCGCGCCGGGCAAGCCGGCGTATTTAGCGCGTGAAGCAATGTACATTTTGCAACGCTTGATTGCGACCTGGTTATTGTTGGTCGCTTTTCATCTCTATCTTGAAACCTGGTTCACGCCAGAGCTGGCTTTTAGCGGCACGCTGATTCTCGCGGGCTTGCACACATACACCTATCATAGTTATTTCTATCAACCCGACTCGGTCATCAATCTACTTCACCTCACCATCGGCGCGCTCTGGATCGTGCGCGGCGCGACGACGCGTCTCTATCCACTGATGTTCATTGCTAGTTTTGTGCGCGAGACTTCGGGCTTGCTCATCGCGATTTTTCTCGCGCACCGTTGGCGCACGCACAAAGGATTTCTGCACGCGCTCGGACTGTTCGCGGTTTGGCTCGCGGTGCAATTGATCTTGCGCGGAATGTTTGGCGTGCGTCCGTTTTTTCCGTCGCGACCGTTTAGCATACAAATCGAGAACCTGGGCTGGCCCCTGTTTCTTTTTGCGATTTTTTGGATCGTGCCGATCTTGCGCTTCAAAACTCTACCGCCGTTTCTCGCGCGCCTGCTCGTGTTTATGACGCCGCCGCTGATCGTCGCCAATTTCTTATTCGGCAAAGTCGAAGAGACGCGCTTGTTTTTGGATCTCGCCATCGTGTTGATTCCAGCCACGCTGATCGGTATGTTCGGCGCGCAGAAATCACAATAAGGTGGCGCGGGCTTTCCAGCCCGCACAAGCGGCTTGAAAACCCGCGCCACAAATCTCAAACAATGAACGCCCATTCACCACGCGTCCCGATTCTCACGTACCACGCGCTCGACGAGAGCGGCTCGGTTGTTTCGATCTCGCCCGCGTTGTTTCGCGCGCAAATGGAATTTTTGCGCGCGAACGGTTGGCGCGCATTGTCACTCGACGAATTGCGCGCGTCCCATGCGCGCGGCGCGTGGGAGCCGCGCACGTTCGCGCTTACGTTCGACGACGGTTTTACGAATTTTTTTGAACACGCGTTCCCGGTCTTGCGCGAATGTGAGTTCACCGCAATCGTGTTTGTGATTGCCGATTGGGTCGGCAAGACGAACGATTGGCAAAGCCAACTCGCGTGGGTGCCGCGCCATCCCTTGATGAATTGGCGCGAACTGCGTACAATTGCGGACGCGGGCATCGCGATTGGCGCGCACACACTTTCGCATCCGCATCTCGCGCGTCTTTCCGCGATGGACGCGACGCGTGAGATTGTCGCGTGCAAGCACGTCATCGCCGATCAGATCGGGCAAGACGCGCAAGCGTTCGCGTATCCGTACGGCGAAATGTCGCGCGACGCGGAAGCGATTGTCGCGCAACACTATCGCGCCGGGTTTAGCACGCAACTCGGTTTCGCGACCGCACAAAATCGCGCGAGCGCGTTCGCGCGAATTGACACGTACTATTTGCGTCAGCCGCAATTTTTTCGCGCGCTCGCGTCGGGATGGTTGGAGTGGTACTTGTGCGCGCGGCGGTGGGCGCGACAATTGCGCTGGGGAAAATCAGGATGAAATTATCGGTCATTATCCCGGTCCGTAACGGCGGCGTGGATTTTCAAACTTGTTTGCAAGCGCTTGCCGCGTCGACGCGCGCGCCGGATGAAATCATCGTCGTGGACGACGGCTCGACCGACGCGTCCGCGAATCTGGCGCGCGAATTTGGCGCACGCGTCGAAACGTTGACCGGCGCGGCGCACGGTCCGGCGTGCGCGCGCAATCGCGGCGCAGAAATCGCGCAAGGCGATGTCCTGGTTTTTCTCGACGCCGATGTAACCGCGCACGCGGACACGCTCGCACGCATCGAAAAATATCTATCCGATCAACCGGACGTTGCCGCGCTGTTCGGATCGTACGACGACCGTCCACCGAAACCAGGTTTGATCGCGCGCTATAAAAATTTACAACATCACTACGTTCATCATCACAGCCGCCGCGAAGCGTCCACGTTTTGGGCGGGGTGCGGCGCGATTCGGCGCGCGGTGTTCAACGCGGTCGGCGGATTCGACGAGCGGTACGCGCGTCCGTCCATCGAAGACATCGAACTCGGCGCGCGGATGAAACGTGCCGGTTATCGCATCTGGCTTTGCCCCGATGTCCAAGTCGCGCATCTAAAAAAATGGACACTGCAAAGTTTACTGCGCGCGGATATTTTTGATCGCGCGATTCCGTGGACGCGGTTGATTCTTTCGAACGCGCAAATGCCGACCGATTTGAACCTCGACACCAAGAGTCGCGTCAGCGCGCTCGCGGCGTGGGCACTGCTCGCGTTCGTCGTACTTGGTTTCATCGCGCCGGTGTTGTGGCTCGGCATCATCGCCACAATCGCGTTGTTGCTCGCGCTGAATTTCGATCTCTATCGTTTTTTCGCGCGGCGCGGCGGATTGATTTTTGTGATCAGCGCGTTCGGTTTGCACACATTTTATTTTTTGTATAGCAGTTTTGTTTTCGGCAGTCTGTTGGTCGCATCCAAATTCACCAAACCCTGCGCGTCGAAACCGGGACGCGCGGCGCGACAGCCGGAGTAGAAATATCAAATTCGGTAATCATCTGGAGGCGAGCGTTTACGCGGCGGCTCGTTCGGACAAACAACCCGCTAAAGCGTCGAATCCAGGGCGCGAACATGCGTGGCTGATTTGATTTTCAAAATGAATCAAGTGATCGCGGCAATCAAGGAGTAGGCAATGGCTCGTGAGCGAGATGAAAAAAATAAAAACGCGGAACGACAATTCGTTGTCATCGGCGCGGGACCGGCGGGGTTGACCGCGGCGTACGAATTGACGAAACACGGTTATCGCCCGACCGTGCTGGAGCAGACCGATAAAATCGGCGGCTTGTCGCGCACGGAAAGTTACAAGGGTTATTATTTCGATATGGGCGGGCATCGCTTTTTCACCAAAGCGAAAGAAGTGGAAAAATTGTGGTGGGAAATTCTCGGCGAAGAATTTATCCTGCGTCCGCGCCTCTCGCGCATTTACTACAATAAAAAATTTTTCTACTATCCGCTCAAAGCGGTGAACGCCCTGCTCGGCTTGGGCATTTGGCAAGCGATTCTGATTCTGCTCAGTTATCTTCGCTGGCAGATTTTTCCGTACAAGCAAGAAGAAACGTTTGACCAATGGGTCACCAATCGTTTCGGCAAACGCTTGTTTGAAATTTTTTTCAAAACGTACACGGAAAAAGTGTGGGGCATTTCAACCTCCGAACTCAAAGCCGAGTGGGCGGCGCAACGGATCAAAGATTTATCTCTGCGAACCGCGTTGACGAGTATGTTCATCAAACCCGGCACCAAGATCAAAACGTTGATCGAAGAGTTTCATTATCCGCGCCGCGGACCGGGAATGTTGTGGGAAGCCGCGGCGCGCGCGATTGAAGAACGCGGCGGCATCGTCGCGTTGAACGCGGATGTGATCCGTGTCCAGCGCGAGGGCAAGCGCGTGTGCAGTGTCGTCGTCGCCGCGAACGGCACAGGCGAAGAAACGATTCACGGCACCGATTTCATTTCGAGTATGCCGGTGTCCGAGTTCGTCAAACGCATGACGCCGGTGCCGCCGGATGTTTTGCGCGCCGCGCAGAAATTGCACTATCGCGATTTTTTGACCGTATGCCTCATCGTGAACAAACCGGATTTGTTTCCCGATAATTGGATTTACATTCACTCGCCGGAAGTCAAGGTCGGGCGCATCCAGAATTTCAAAAACTGGAGTCCCGATATGGTGCCCGACGCAAGCAAGACGAGTTTGGGGTTGGAATATTTTTGTACCGAAGGCGATGAAACCTGGACAATGCCGGACGCGGATTTGATCGAACTCGGCAAACACGAGATCGAAAAAATTGGCGTGGCAAAATACGCGGACGTGCAAGATGGCGTCGTCTGTCGCGTGCCCAAAGCGTACCCGGTGTACGATTCGGATTATCGCGAATATCTGGGCACGGTGCGCCAATTCGTGGACGGCTTGGAAAATGTGCAAACGATTGGGCGTAACGGTTTGCATCGCTACAACAATCAAGACCACGCGATGTTGACCGGGATGTACGCCGTGCGAAACCTGGTGTTGGGCGAACGGAATGATTTGTGGAACGTCAACACGGATCAAGAATATCACGAGCAAGTGCGCGAAGAACCCGATGTGGCAGAAGTGTTCAAGGGCGCGCTCGACGAAGTTTTTTCGCGACTCGACCCGGTGGCAATGGGTCTGTCGATCGGCACCGTGTCCGGGTTGGGCTTGTTCTTCGCCACGCTGTTTCTCGCGATCCGGGGCGGGATGAATGTCGGTTTGAACTTGCGCTTGCTCGACAACTTTTTCCCGGGTTACACCGTAACGGTCGAGGGCGGATTCCTGGGTTTGGTTTATGCGTTCATCACCGGTTTTATCGGCGGCTGGGCGCTCGCGTTCTTGCGAAATATCGCGGTGTATGTGGGCGCGTCGATCATTCGCCGCGATATTCAAATGCACCAACTTCGCAAGTTGTTGGATTGGATGTAATCGGGTCAGTGTTACCCTGAGCAGAGCGAAGGGTCTCGCGCGACGAATCAGAGATTCCTCACTTTGTTCGGAATGACGGATGAACGCGCGCGCGAAAATTTATCGAGGGAGGCAAGTATGACAAACGAAGAAACGAACATCGAAAAAATGGTCTTGACGCGATTGATGCACCTCAACGCGATCATCATCGGACTCATCACCGGGGTGATCGTGGGCGGCGGCATCTTTTTCGTGACGATCTTTCTCGTACTCAAAGGCGGAATGAATGTCGGGGTGCATCTCATCCTGCTCGACAATTTTTTTCCAGGGTACACCGTAACCGTTCCCGGCAGTTTCCTCGGATTTTTGTACGGCTTTCTCGCCGGGTTTGGGCTGGGCTATGTGGTCGGCATTTTGTACAACTGGTTCGCCGGACTGCGCGACCTCCGCGCGCGCAAACACGCCAAGTAATTTGAAATTCGTGGCGCGTCTTTTCAAGACGCGCTGGCGGGCTGGAAAGCCCGCACCACAATGAATTTCAAAACGCTTGGAATTTTGACCCGCGTTAGCGAAAGTGCTATACTTGCGCGCAATGGGACAACAAGTGCTGGTGCTGAACCAAAATTTCGAGCCGTTGAATGTGTGTCCCACGCGTCGCGCGGTTACGCTTGTAATTAGCGGTAAAGCGGAAATCGTCGTGGATAGTCGCGGGTACATCAACACGCCCACCGCGCGCTATCCCAAGCCGTCGGTGATTCGACTCGCGCAACAAGTGCATCGCCCGCGTCCGCACATTCGGCTCACGCGCCGCGCCGTGTTTCGGCGCGATAATTTCACCTGCCAGTATTGCGGCATCGAATCGCATCACCTCACGATTGATCACGTCATCCCGCGTCATCGCGGCGGCGCGCACACCTGGAACAATGTGGTTAGCGCGTGTTCGAATTGTAATCGGCACAAAGGCGGTAAACTGCTCGGCGAAGTGCGAATGGCATTGCACCGTAAACCGGCAGAGCCGAACGGTTCGATGCGAAATTTGTTCGCGCACTATCTCGACACCTACAACGAATGGTCGCCATTCCTCGGCGGATAAAGCGAAAAACCAGGTTGCTCCTTTCGGGAAACCTGGTTTTTCATATTTTAATTCGGTTGCGGTACACTCTCCGCCGGTTCTTCGCTCGGCGCATCGACCGGCTCGACAACCGCGACAATCTCCCACACAATTTGCGGATCCGTTTTGCGGCGCAAGCGAATCGGATTGACCTCGCGCGTGTCGAACTCGTCCGCGATCAATTCACGCGTCGGCGGATCCACAAAGACGCCGCGATCCGTTTTCATCGCCATCCGTTCCGCCAACGTAACCACTTCGCCGATTATCGCATACTCGGCGCGTTTGGGAATATGAATCCGCCCGACCACGACACTGCCGGTCGCAACGCCGACTCCAATCTCGATTGAATTTTCCTTGAGCAATTCCTGGTTGATCGCGCGAATCTCGCGTTTGATTTCGGTCGCCGCGCGCGCGGCGCGATGCGCGTGATCCGGTTGATCGATCACGAGATTCCACACCGCGAGCGTAGTGTCGCCGGCTTGCTTGGTTACAAAGCCCTCGTGTTGAAACACAATCGCGACGATGCGCGTAACGTAGCGATTGAACACCTCGATCACCGCGACCGCGTCGAGCGTTTCCGCCAACAGCCGTAGATCGCGCAGATCCAAATACATTACGGTTACGCGACGCCGCGCGCCTTGCAGTGGCAACGCGCCGGCATCGAACACGGTCAACACGCGTTCGACCGAATCGGGCGGCGCGGCTTGATGAAACAGGCGACTGATGAACGCGCGCGGACGTTCAATCGAAAAATAGCGAAACGTCATCGTGCCGATGAATGTCAATACGAGCGCGAGCAACGGATAGAGCGGCTGAACGCGAATCCCCTCGCCGAAATATTGGTACGCGTAACTGAGGTACATTGCGAAATAAATAATGCTGAGCGCGGCGGCGGTGAGCAAACGCACATGGGGAATCGTCGCGCCCGCCAACAGTGCGACCATCAAGATCATCACGATGGCGACGCCGCGATCCTGCAAAACCAGGTTGACCGATTGATCATCGCCAAACAAGCGCCGCGCTAAAAACGCGTCCACGAAATCGAGCCCGCGCGCCAAAAAAATCGCCGCGACCAGCAACCCCACGCCGAGCGCGATCGCGCTCCCGACTTGGGTGCGAAAATAATTTTGGCGATCGCGCACGCGCCGATCCAGCTCTACCCTAGCGCGGTGCAAGAGTTTCATTCGCGAAACCTGCCCATGTTTTGATTTTGGCGTACCCGGCTTGGATCAAACTTTCGAGCTGGCGCGCGGTGGATGCGTACTCGTCGAGCGTGCCGCCGTACGGATCGCCGATGTCGTACACGCGCTCGCTTAATTCGCTCATCAAATGCAGTTTGGCGCGGTGATGCGGAAATTCGGCGGAGAGCGCTTCGCGATGCCCGCGCGTCATCACGATGATCACATCGCTCTGTTCCATTTCGCGGAGCGTGATCATTTTACTGCGATGCGCGGCAATATCAATTCCACGCCGCGCCATCACGATCACCGCATTGCCGGATGCGGGTTCGTTTTCCATTCCCCAGGTTCCCGCCGAATGAACCGCGAACAAAGCACTCTCCGCGGCGCGGCGCGCGCGCGCGGCAAACAATCCTTCCGCCATCGGCGAACGACAAATGTTGCCGGTGCAAACAAAGAGAATGACGCGCCTCATTCCGAATCCAGCAAAAGGTATTCGAGTTCTTGCAAGCGGATGACTTGCTCATCGTTCAAGCCGCGTTCGGCTTCGAGCGCGAGCAGATCGAGCAATTCTTCATCGAGCCGATCGAATTCGGCGGGCGTGAGACGCGGCCGCCCCGCGCCATCCAGATCGTAGCGTTCGAGGTACTCGCGATATTCCGCGGTGAACGCTTCTTTTTGTGGTGCGGACTTGGCGACCACTGCGCGTTTCGGCGCGACCGGTTTGCGCGCGGATTTTTTCGCGGCGGGTTTGCTTTTCGCGCCGACCGGGCGCGCGGACTTTTTCGCGGTGGGTTTTGCTTTTGCCATTGCTTTATCTCTCCGATCTGATTTTGCGTTATTATACCACAGATGATTCAAATTTCGCGCGCGAAAATTTTCGACGACCCGGCATTGTCATACTGAGCGGAGCGAAGCATCTCGCATGGTTGTGCGCGAGATGCTTCGCTCCCTGGCACTCCCTGGCACTTGCGTTACCGCCAGGGCAAGTGTCACTCAGAAAGTGTTTTGAAATTCGCATCGGCGGTGAGAAACCGCGTCAACACATAGCAAAATTGCCCTGCGGCGATTGAACTTGAACCGCCGAAGGGCGGTTACGCAAGTGCAGGTGTTTCAATCGACCGAACTGAATTTCAAAACACTCGCTCAGGGTAACACCACGCGTGCCGGACGCACACAAAAAAACAAAGCATTTTTCATTTTTGAAAAATGCTTTGCTTGCAACATTTGATCGGGTGGTGGGTTATCCGAGTTCGGGCTCGATCAGCCCGTAACTTCCATCGTTACGCCGGTACAGCACGTTCAGCACGCCGCGCTCCCGGTTTTGAAAAATGAAAAAGGTGTGCCCCAGCAGTTCCATTTGCTCAATCGCTTCCTCATCCGTCATCGGGGGAGTGTGAAATTTTTTGACGCGGACGATCCGCGGAGTATTTGATTCTTCGGCTTCTGCCGCGCTCAACATCGCGTCGCGTTCGGCGTGCCCGCGCGTGCGATCATGCTTGCCTTTGTAGCGTTCGATCTGGCGAAGCAATTTTTCAGTTACCGTGTCAATCGCCGCGTTAAAATCGGAAGAACGTTCTTCGCCGCGGAGGAGCGTGCCGTTACTGCGGAGAGTAACTTGGACGACCTGGCTCTGCGCCACGTTCTTGGTACGCTCGAGCGCGAACTCGACGTGCGCTTCGGACAAATTGGGCAGGTACTTGTCCAACTTGCCAATCTTTTTCTCCGCATACTCTTTGAGCCGTTCAGAGACTTGAATGTTTTTACCGCTGACGATCAGTTTCACTGGGTCCTCCTAAATGAGGTTGGCATTGCCACCTCGACTTGGATTTTGCGAAAACGCGTCGCGCCCAAATTTGCCGGACGGTTATCGCGGAACAGGCATCACCTCCTTGTGGTGTCCAGACTTTTCGCGCGTTGCGAATGTCTCACCTCTATTATACTACAAATTTCTATTCCAAGCGCGGGCGCGCGAGTGCGAGTCCGTACACCGCTTGCGCGCCGCGCGCTTTGAGCGCGATGCTACACGCTTCGAGCGTAACGCCGGTCGTGCACACATCATCCACCAAAACAATGTGCGCGCCGGCGACGCGCGCCGACGCGCTAAACGCGTCTTGCACATTCGCGCGGCGTTCGCGCGCGTTCAATTCGACCTGGGGGCGCGTCGAACGCGTGCGCGTCAACGCGTCATCCCAGATTGGAAGTTGATGTGCGGTCGCAAGTGAATGGGCGAGCAGGCGCGCTTGATTGTACCCGCGCGCGCGTTCGCGTGCTTGGTGAAGCGGCACCGCGACAATCGCGTCGACGCGCCAGGTCAACCCGGCGAGATGGTCGCTCAACAAGCGACCCAGGATCGGCGCGAGCTCGGGGCGATGATCGTACTTGAGCGCGTGAATCGCTTCGCGCAAATGGCGTTCAAAAAACGCGACGGCGCGGACGCCGTCAATCTGCGGGGAATGAATCGCACAAAATGAACAGTGCGCCGAGACAAGGGGTCTGCCGCACGCATCACACACAGGCGCGGGAATTGGTTCGATGCGCGCGCGACAATCGGCGCAGAACCATGCGCCGCCGCGCCGACAACAAACACAGCGCGGCGGAAAGAGGAGATCAAGCAACGCGCGCGGTGTGGCTTGTGCCGCGTGCAACATTGGCGCGAGCATAGCCCTCCGAAGATGTAGGTGTGTAGAGAGGTTGCGTGCAACGTCTCTACAAAAATTCAAATTCGATGTGATCGTCGAGCGTCGTGCCGGTACGCGCAATCGTGCCGGCGGGCAGTTCGAGCGTATCGCGCGCGCGCCACACGAACGGACTGAATCGCAGTGGCGGCATCGCGCGGATCAAATGCACGACGCGCCCGGCGCGATCCAGAAAGAGCACGTCAATCGCAAAGCGCATCCCAACGGTGTGGATCGCGTTATCATTTCGCAGAAGCAAGCCATCGCCGGGAGCGAGCGCATCGCGTCCGAGCAAGCCGCGCAAGCGCGTCAACGGATTATCGGCGACCCTGCCGCGCTCGACCAATCCAACGTTGCGCGTGCGATTGAACGCGCGCAAAAATTTTCTAGCCGCCAAACGCGTTCCCACTCATAAAGAGCAAAACAGCGGGACCCAATAACACGATAAAGATCGAAGGAAAGATCAAGAACGCGAGCGGAATCACCATTTTGACCGGCGCTTGCGCGGCGAGTTCTTCGGCGCGTTGGCGGCGGCGAATCCGCATCTGCTCCGATTGAATCCGCAGAACTTTGGAGAGACTCACGCCGAGTTGATCGGCTTGCAGAACCGCGGCGATGAAATTGCTCAAGTCTTGCACGTCCGCGCGATTCGCCAAATCGCGCAACGCTTCGCGCCGCAATTTACCCAAGCGAATTTCGCCGATGACGCGCCCAAAGCCGCGGCTCAATTCGTTATCCGCTTTTTCGGTAACCTTTGCCATCGCCGCGTCAAACCCCAAGCCGGCTTCCACACTCACCGTCAACAAATCGAGCGCGTCGGGAAGCGCGCGTTCAATGTCGTGCTTGCGCTTGCCGATTTGAAAATTCAGCCAGAACATTGGCAGATAAAATCCAAGCACCGCGCCGATAAGCAGGAACAGCGCTTGTTGCAACGCCGGTGCGCCGAGTAAAAGTGCTAGCGCAAAACCCAGGATTGCGGTGAGGATTCCGCTCAAACCGCGCAAGCCGATCAGATCGGCAGTCGTCCAATTATTCGGATTGCCCGCCAGATCGAGTTTGTGCTTTAGTTCGGCGATGTTGCGTTGCGGCGCAAAGCGCATGATAAATCCTGCCAGCCCGCGCAGAATCGGCGCGACCACGCGTTCGCTAAAGGGCATCGAGAGTTCCATTTCGCGCAGAGTGCGCGGGCGCGAACCGAATGCTTCGAGGCGCGTGCGTTCTGCGGATGGACTGGGGATGCTCAAGCCGATAAAAATCAGCAGGACGCTTAAACCGAGAACGGATGAGAGGATTATTTCCATGATCATCTTACACCTCGATCTTGGTGATCTGTTGAATAATGAGGTAGCCGATAAAGATCGAAAAGATTCCATAGCCCAGCATCATCAACCCGCACGGCTCTTCCCACATGCTTTTGAAATAATTTTGGTTGAAGATGAACATGAATGCGGCGAGCGCAAACGGCAATAATGAAATGATCTTGCCGGAGATACTTTGTTGCGCGGTCATTGAGCGAATTTGTCCTTTGATGCGGACGCGCTCGCGCACGGTGTGTGCGATCGTGTCGAGAATTTCGGCGAGGTTGCCGCCGACCGAATGTTGGATATTGATCGCGGTGATAATCAAATCCAGGTCTTCGCTGTTGATGCGATCGAGCATGTGCATCAACGCTTCTTCCAAATTTAAACCCAAACTCACTTCGCGCGTGACGCGCGAAAATTCGACTGAAACCGGCGGCGGCAGTTCGCGCGCAACCGCTTCCATGGCTTGCTGTAAACTGTACCCGGAGCGAATTGAGTTGGCAAGCAAAATCAAGGTATCGTTCAGTTGATTGTTGAACATCGTCAGCCGCTTGCTCTGCTGTCGCCGCATCCACAAGCGCGGCACGTAAAAACCGACGACGCCGCCGAGCAAGCCAAACGCGAAATTCGAATGACCCAAAACGAGCGCGAGCAGAAAACCGATCACCACCGCCGCGAGATTGAGCGCGACAAATTCCGCCGGCGTCAGTTTGATATCCGCGCGCTGAAGTTCAATCACAAGCCGCTGAGAAAAACTGCCGGACATCATTCGATTCAACCCGCGTTCCATCCGCGAACCGGCTGGTCCCGTCGCGGCATCGGAAATGGTCGCGGCGCGCGACGCGTATTGATCGAGCCGGTTGCCGATCAGCGCGCGGCGACTGTCCAGAATCCGTTGGAGTCCGAAGAAAATGATGAACACGGTTAGAAACGCGAGCGTACTAAAAAGAGCCGGAGTACTCATCCTGACCTCGGGTCGGGCAAATTTTCAAAGTAACCGTTCAGGTGTCATTGCGAGGAGCGGTTTTTGCGACGAAGCAATCTCCGCGTTGCAAGTCCGGATCGACCAAGTCGGGGATTGCTTCGCAAAAACCGCTCGCAATGACGGATAAAGAACCGCGCATCCACGCCAAAGATCTGCGGTGGGAGGAAAATGTTCTTGATTTCCAATTTTTCCATAAACTTGGGGCGAATGCCGGTCGGTTTCAGTCCGCCCAAAATTTTGCCGTCTTTGACGCCTTGGTGTTCAAACTTGAAAATTTCGGAGGTTACGATCACATCGCCTTCCAATCCTTGCACTTCGCTGACCGCGGTCACGCGGCGCGTGCCATCGCGCATCCGTTCGATCTGCACGATCAAATCAAGCGCGCCGGCGATCTGTTCGCGAATCGCGCGCAAGGGCAAATCCATTCCTGCCATCAACACCATCGTTTCGAGACGATGCAATGCGTCGCGCGGCGTGTTCGCGTGAACGGTCGTCATCGAACCTTCGTGCCCGGTGTTCATCGCTTGCAACATATCGAGCGCTTCGCCGCCGCGGCACTCGCCGACGATGATGCGGTCGGGGCGCATGCGGAGCGCGTTCATTACCAGGTCGCGCATACTCACTTCGCCGCGCCCTTCAATGTTGGGCGGACGCGATTCGAGTGTGATCACATGTTCCTGGCGCAATTGCAATTCGGCGGCATTTTCAATCGTGAGGATGCGCTCGTCCGCCGGAATGAATGCCGAATATAAATTCAACTGGGTGGTCTTGCCGGAACCGGTGCCGCCCGAAACGATGATGTTGAGTCGCCCTTCGACGCTGGCTTTCATAAATTGAATAAACTCGGTTGTGAAGGTATTGCGTTTGATTAGCTCATCTACGGTGAAGGGCTTTTTAGAAAATTTTCGGATCGTAACCGTCGGACCGCCGAGCGCGAGCGGGGGAATGATCACATTCACGCGCGAGCCGTCGGGCAAGCGCGCATCCACGAACGGCGAACCCTCGTCCACGCGACGACCGAGTGGCGAGACGATGCGATCAATAATTCGCATCACATGCGCGTCGCTTTCAAATTGCGCGGCGACGCGTTCAATCTTGCCGTGCCGCTCGACGTAGATTTTGCGGGGACCGTTGACCATCACTTCGTCCACCGTCGCGTCTTGGAGTAACCGTTCGATGGGACCCAAGCCGAGCACTTCGGAAAGGATTTCGTCGAACAGGCGCGCGCGATCGGAACGCGCGAGCACAACTTCTTCTTGCGCGAGGAACGCGGTGAACATTTCCTCGATGGTGCGGCGCACTTGATCCTGTTTCGAAAGATCCAATTTCGGATCGAGGTCGGCAACGATTTTTTGTTGCACGCGCGTTTTGAGATCGGCGTATTGATCTTGCGGTGGCGCGGGCGCCGCGCGGCGGCGCAGTTCTTCGGGTGTGCTTGGCGGCTGGGCGACCGGTGGTCGAGAATCACCGGGCGGAGCCGGGGCGACTCCGCCAATTCGTTTCAACAGAGACATAAAACTCGCTTTCTCGGCGCGGTAATCACCGCGCCGCGCGCGTTATTTTCGGGAAAACAATCCATTCTTGGAAGGCGTGGTCTCTTTGGATTGAGGTGATGGTTTGGGGCTGGGCGACACGGCGGCTTTTTCCGGCGCGATGCGTTGCAGAGCCGTTCGCGCGAGGGCGACAATGGCTTGCGCGAGCGGCACGGTGCGTTGGGTTGTAACGAACGGCATGCCACGTTGCATCGAGAACAAGGTTGTGCGCTCGTCTTTGGGAATGAGCGCGCCGATGGGATGCTTGATGCTGGCTTCGATATCTTTGGGGCTGATGCTACTGCGTCCATCTTCGCGATTGAGAATGAGCAACACTTTTTCCGGGCGATATTGCAATTGCTCGGTCAATTCGAAAAAGAGTTTGGCGTTCTTGATCGATGGGATGTCGGTCGCGGCGACCAGGATGATCAAATCGGCGGTGTCGAGAAAAAAGATTGTCGCGTCCTGAAACGATTTCCAAAGATCAATGACCGTGTACACATAGGTCTTGGTCAGGATGTCGAAAATTTGTTTGAGTTGATCCACTTTGACCAGCCCCGCGAGTTCCGGTCGCACCGGCGCGAGTAAAACTTTGATGCCGCTACTGTGGCTGGGCATAATGCCGTCGAGGAGTTCTTCGTCAATGTCGGTGTTTTCGCCGGCGGCATCCGCAATCGTGCGCGTGTTCGGCAAATTCAATAATACGCCAACATCGCCGAATTCAAAATTGCCATCCACGAGCGCGACGCGTTCAATCTTGCCGTGCCGCTCGACGTAGATTTTGCGGGGCCCGTTGACCATCACTTCGTCCACCGTCACGTCTTGGAGTAACCGTTCGATGGGACCCAAGCCGAGCACTTCGGAAAGGATTTCGTCGAACAGGCGC
>JACRPR010000006.1:0-43645 GCA_016223105.1 Chloroflexota bacterium
ACTCGGAATTTTTTGCGTTCACGCAAGTGCACCGAAGCGGCGAGGGATGACAATATGCTTGTTTCAATTCCTCACTCGGAATTTTTTGCGTTCACGCTTCTTGTGCTTTTGCTTTTTGCTCTTCGGTCGCTTGAGTTTCAATTCCTCACTCGGAATTTTTTGCGTTCACGCCCGCGCAAATCGCGTTCACCGTCGGCATACCGCTTCGTTTCAATTCCTCACTCGGAATTTTTTGCGTTCACGCCAAAATTAAATCGCTCTAGGCGCATTGTAGAGAGTGTGTTTCAATTCCTCACTCGGAATTTTTTGCGTTCACGCCTGACTGGGGCAGAATTGCCAAGATATGTGTTGCAGTTTCAATTCCTCACTCGGAATTTTTTGCGTTCACGCGGCGGGCGCTCGAAATACCACAATCTTCGACATTTGTGCCTGTTTTCCGCCGCCACCGACCACTAGACGACCATCCTCTCGAGTACCTCATCGTAGGTTTTCTCCCTTCCGCCCTCTCGTTGCCTTGGTTTCCACAAATCCTGCGCTTTTTTCGCCTCAAACCCGCGGCGAGCGCCGTCGTGTGAACACGCCACTGCCGACTCGCTCGCAGTGCGTTCACGCAAAAAAAATCAAACCACGAATACCTTTTCGTCTTTGGGTTTATCTCCGCCGATCGTTTCGACGCGACTGACGCACATCACACACATCGGATAGAACCGTACACTGTCCTCGTTCGGTTTGAGATGCCGCGCCAAGCGCTGTTGCAAAATCAACATTTGCTTTTTCGTTACCCACACCTCAAACAACGAATACTGCGTCCACTTGCCAAACCCTTGCAAAACATCAAAAACCTTGTTGCGCCGCTTGTCACTTGAAATATCGTATGCGATCACATAGAAACTCTTGTCTTCCATTTTACACCTATTGCTCACCGAATCAAAAACGGCGGATACGTCGGAATTTCACCCGTCAACGTTTTCGCCAGCAGGCGCGTTTGCAATTCCAAACACCGTTGATACGTCGCCTTGTATCCGAATGTCGGATGCTCGATCGGCGTGCCCATGCGTTCTTCGAATTTTTCGAGAAACGTCCGCCGCGCCGCATCGTTCATCCGAAACGAACCGGCTTCCTCGAGAAAATCCTCGCGCTTGAGCGCGTACGTATTGATCAGCGTGATTACCACGCTATCCACAATCGGACAACGAAATTCTTCCATCAGATCGAGCGCGAGCGCCGGCTTGCCGTACTGCGACGAGTGTAAAAATCCGATATACGGATCAAGCCCGACCACGCCGATTGCCGATTGCACCTTGTGCATCAACAAGGTATACCCATAACTCAAAAGCGCGTTCACCGGATCCGTCGGCGGACGCTTACTGCGACCGTTAAAGCCCCAATCCTGTTTGAGCAACATTCCGAAAACGCCAAAGTACTGCGCCGAGCCAAAACCCTCCAAACCCAGCAAATCATTTACCACCGCGACGGCTGGGTTGGTCGGCAATTCCGCTTCCGCGTTCGCGGGCGCGGCGTTCCGCTCAAAGCGTTCGACCTGTTCGATGATCGTTTTCAACGCGCCAACGGCGCGCTCAATTTCACCCTGGTCGAGTTTTCGATTCGCGCGCATCAACAAGGTTCGCAGGTTCGCGAGTTTGCCCGCGACAAAACCTTTTGCCAACGCGAGCGCGCGCATCGGATCATCGTGCGCGCGATGTTGCGCCAGCCGAATCAAACTATTTTTGGAAAATTCCGGCGACAAACGCCCGACGAAATTTCCATAGTAAGAAAGAAAACACACTTCGACGCGATTCGCGAGTAAGGCGTGCAGTGCCGGCGATGTGATCGTCGCGTCGCCGTAGACGACGACCTGATCAATTTTGATCAGCGGCACGCGCACCACGCGCATTTTTTTGCCGCGCTCGGCTTCGATGGTGGCGCGCGTGTTTTCACCCTCCGCCGGCGGGCGCGCATCCTTGCACTTGTCATCGGGAATTTGGACGATGAGTGTATCGCCATCTTTTTTCACGATGGCATGCTGTTCGGTAACGTAAAGAGTTGACATACGCGTCCTGTCGTAAATCGTCGTCGGGTCGAATCGGCGAGTGATCGCGCGTCACAAGCATCCGCCTATCCGACTAACTGACGAACTTCGCGCGGCAAGCAAATCGGCTCCAAACTGCACTCGCGGCATTTCGCGAATTTTTCAAGCGGCGCGGGCATTTGATTTTCCGTCAACACCGTCCACATCTGCGCGATACATTCGCGCGTCTGGGCGCGCAACGTGTCAGTCAATTCGACGCGCTCGCGCCGGCGCGAGCCGAAATAAAAGACGAACCCAAATTCGATCGGCGCGACCGGCAATTGCACATCGGCAAACAAATGTCCGCCACTTGCGAGCCGTTCTTCGAGACACAATGCTTGCGCGCACAATTGGAAATGGTCGTTCAGCCATTTGCCCAGCACGCCTTTTTTGTACTCGACCGGCGTCACGCGTCCTTGTTCGATTTCGATCAAGTCCGCAAAGCCGGTCACGCGTAATTGATCCGAGTACACGTACACCCGGCGCGCGGTCGCCTCCGCGCCTTCGTGTTGGATGCCGCTCGTGTGCGCGCGTTCGTGTTTGATCTGCCCTTCGAGGACGTGCGCGTTGATCTCCATCTCCGCGTTGACAAACTCGATCCAAAAGCGGCGCGGACAATACGCGAACGCGTTTAACATTGAGACGGGCAAATAATCCGGCAGTTCCATAAATCTAACATCTGAAATCTGAAATGCGGCGGCACTGCCCCATACCCATGGTGGTTTTGTAACCGACACCGGCGTACAACGCGAAATCCGCGAGCGCGTTGAGGATGCGGATCGGCTCGGCGTCGTCGCGCTTGATCTCGTACACGATCTGCCCCGCAAATCCTTTTTGCGAAAAACGATCAAAACGCAAAACCTGGGTTCGCACCTCGTGTTCCGACACCCACACAAATTCTTGGACCCATTCCAGCACCGCGTCGATGTCGAGGGGAATCTCGCTAAACTCGCTCCACTTGCGCGCTAAACTATCGAAAACATTCCAGGGCGCCGGAAAAAGTTCAAAGCGTTTGCCGAGATCGGTTTGCCCCAAACTTAACGCGGTCGGCGAATCGAAGCGCAAGGCGATGGTGCGTTGATCGGGCGCGCGTTCCAAGAGTTCCGCGAACGTGGTGTATCCTGTCCAGAGATTCGGTTGTGGCGACGTGATTGCTTCTTCGACCGCAAACGGAATATTTTGCAGTTGAATCGTCGCGGAAGGCAAGGCGCTCATCAATGCTTGTTGGAATGATTGAAAAAGCGTTGGGTGCAGAATGGTAAAACGCATCGCGCAACTATCGCCTTCGCGCAAACGCAGACCGCCATTGGCACGCGCGCGTTCCGCCACGCGCAGAGGTGAAACGGTAAACGGTTGTCTGCCGTTGTTGTCGTGCAACGCTTGTGACAATTCCGGCGTTACCGATTCGATCAGCGCGAGAAACGCCGCGTGTCCGAACCGCCCGGTCGAGTCTGGCAATTCGCCGGGGGCGCGCGCGCGGAGCCGGAGATGAGTGCTGGTGAGCATAGATATCTCCCTACTTTTGTTTCCTCTTTGAGCGCTTTGGTTCATCCATTTTTGGAAATGTGTATTTCATTCCTGTTGGAATTTTGATTCGTCCGCTGTCAAGTTCGTAATATGTTCCATTTATCTTGGCATTATGAATTAACGATACGGGCGGCATTGAAATCAGATCATACACGATAGGCGAAGCCGAAACATCAAGCGGATTGAGAGGGCATGCCGCGATGAACTCGCCCACTCCTTCCTTGATCGTCGCGTATTCTTGTGATTCCACTATCGCCTTGCTCGACCACTTGCCCAAGCGAATCCAACGCGGAAAGGACTTTGGCATTTGCTCGCGCGCAATCACAAAAAACTCGAACTGACTGCCGACGGCAATTTCTTTTGCGCGTCCGAACGAAGGCACGTTCAATCGCCCTGGTTCCATTTGTACGTGATAGTGATTGTCGGCATACTTGAACGTGGACAACGCATAATGGACATGTACGCCGCGCGCAGGCGTCACGTAAATTCCGTGTTCGTTCAACTCACTCAGTTGTTCGGCATAACGCGGCACCTGGTCTCGCTGGAAATAGGGCGTCGTGACCAGACCCAGCGCATAGGTCAGCGCGTAATTGTGCAAGTAATCGCGCGTTTCGTACAGACGCCCAATCTCCCGCGTGGCGAAAAACAGATTCTCGTGCAACGTGAGCCGACAGAGAAAGATTTGCATCGCTTCCTCCAAGCGCACACTTATTTTTTGGCGACAAACGTTTTGTAATACGATTGGCTGTCGGCGAACGCGGCTTGCAACATTTGCTTGACCGAATCCGCACTGTTGAGTCGGCTCACGAATCCTTGCAAATACGCGTCCAATTCTTTGCCGATGAGTAGTTGGCTTGGCGCAACACCATCAGCTTTCAGCAGATCAGGTATAGTGGTTTGTGCGGCGGTAAAGGCGGCCTCGGGATCAAGTGGGTCGGGTGGATTGAACTTGCTCTGTGCTTTGAGCGCGTCGTGCAAGATTTGGGTCAGTTTGAGGTTGGAGAAAATCTCGCCATCGGTCAACGCAATCGCGACGATGCGGTTTTGCACTGTGCCTGTGCGCGTGGGTTGCGCGCCGTAGCGCGAGGTGCGAATGACATTCGTGAGAACGTACTCGAACAAGGGCGCAGTCAGGTCGCGCGTTGTGATGACGGCGGGGAAAACGACTTGCGGCCGCACATGATCGGCTTCGTTGATACGACTCGTCACTACTCCTTCTCGACTCATCGTGCCGCTTTCGTATGGCGCGTTCAACGTGAACGCTTCGTGCGAACTATCGTACGGCGTCAAACTGAATCCTGTGTCGGTGATGACTTTGGATTTTTCCGAACCTGCATCGCCAATCGCAAAACCATACGCGATGCAATCGGGGCAGGTCATACAAAACTTGACGTTATAATCGCACGATTCGGCGGTGATAAGTTCATAGTGCCGCAACATCTCGCGCCCCGTCAAGCGTTCGGGCGCAGTTTGCTTGCGCTTGAAAATCGTTAGCCGCGTGACCACTTGCTTGTCGCTCTCGCCAGCGGTGACACGCGCGGTGTTCAACTCGCCGTCGGTTTGAAACACGGCATACGAATCAGTCACGCGGAGCGTGATGATATGTGCGTAATAGCCCGACGGTTTGGGCGGAACTTGCTTGGGAAACCAAGATGTGTTGAGAGACATTTTTTCCTCCTGGGAATGTGGGACAAACACTTGCGCGAATTTGTCCGATTACGATTTGCGCGCCGCACGTTCTTCGGCGTCGAGCGTGAGATAGATAGATTCGCACGCATTCTTGAGCAGATTCAATTGCTTGCCGCGCAACGCGGCAGTGTCGCCTTTGAGTGCGCCAAAATACACTTGTTCGAGAAAGTAGCGCGCAAATTGTTGGACGGCTTCGGCGCGACTTTCGCGGGCACTGCCTGCGGGCATTCGACCTTCCGCGCGATCAGTCAAAACATTTTCGACCAACGCGTTCAGTCTGCCTTCCAATGCTTCTTGCAATCCAGCGCGGTCGAACAAGCGCGGATCGGCGCGCAAGATGGTTTCTGCCGCGACCTGGATCGGTTTCAGAATCGCGTTGGACTTGAAACCATCTGCGCGGTAAAACCCTCGATACAAACGGGTCAATTCTCTCGCGTGACTCATACTGTCACCTCCTTTTAATTCGTCGAGTATGCGAACAAACTCTTGGTAGATTTTTGCTTTGTCGGCAAAGATCGAATCACGATTATTCTTGCGTTGCCATTTTTTGAGATAAGCGAACGCAGAGAGCGAACTGTCGGACAAGGCGCGCGCGAGCGCGGGAATATCCTGCCAACGATAATCGTAACCGCCCCTGCCCATTCCAGCATTGCCGTCGAGATGGATAAAGTACGCGACTGTCAATACGCGCAAACGTTTCATCAATCCGTCTAACGAAATGCGTTCGCGCCCAACCAGGTATTTCACAAAATCGTGCGGCGCGTCGAGAAAAACGGTTTCGTCCAACTCGTCCGCTTCGAGCATCAACGGTAACGGCGATTCCGACGCAATTACTTTGACATCGAGCGTGAGCGGCAGAATGAGCGCGAGGAACGCAGGATTGATCCACGCTTCGGCGTCTTTGGCATCGCGGCTCGCCGGCGGCACACCCATAAAGTAAAATGTCACGGGTTCGTTCTCTGGAAATTGCAGACGGAACAATCGATCACTCGCGCGATTCTCCAACAGCGTCACATCAAGCAAGAGCGGTTGCAAGCGTTGATAGGTTTGCGCGTCCAGATGGAGGGTAGAGCGATGTTCCGCATCTTCAGTGATGAGCGACTTGCGGAGTGATGTGACACTGATGCGTTTCAGTTGCAGATAGGCGGATTCAAATGCCTTCAATGTTTCGGGCGTAAAGAAATACGTCGGGTAGAAGAACAAATAGCGCATCCGTTGTCCTTCAAACCGCCCGCCTGTTGCGGCAGTGCGATTCATCAGGATTTGGCGCAACATCATTTCAACCGAGCAAATCTGGCAGATGTTGCGAATCGCTTTGGAACTGTGCAGAGGTTGCTTGTTCGTGTACACTTGCGGTGCGAACAAGATACCCGCCTCGCGTTGTTCGTCCACGTTATAAGATGAAGAGCAAAGCGAACAAACCGCCGTTGCGCCGTGTCCTTTTTTCTTCGCGGCAGAGTATCGTTCCAATTCTTTTTCTGCCATTGCGCGCAAATCATCACTCGCGGTTTGCGTCGCTGTTGGTTTACCGCCGCCATAACTCAAGACTCGTTCGATGTATATGCGTACATCGTCCCAGCCCGCATCGCTCATTTTCGTTTCTGGCAATTGCTTAAGGATTTGATTCGCCAGCCCTTCGATGAGCTCGCGCCATTCGCCAGGGTCCGCACCAGGATGTTTTTTTACATACGTGCCTGCCGCCAGGTACCAGTGATATGCTACGCCGCCCGCGCGATTGTCACGCGGAATTGCGTCAAAGGTTTTGCGGAGTTTGCTCAATCCGAGCGCTTCGAGCAACAAGCTCGTCACATCCAATTCGATTTCGCGTTCGGCGATCACTTTTTCAACGCGCTGACAAAACTCGGCAAGTTGATCCACGCGAATATCATCGGGCAAGTCCAGGTCTGCGCTTTCGGGCGCAAGCCCTTTCTCGCGCATTGCGGTATAGCGCGTGTTCGCCGAAGATTTTTTTGCTTCCGTGATTAGTTTGTATGCCGCCAGCGCAGTCAGTCGAATTTCTTCGGTGGGGGTAAAGTGCAAATCATAGTACGCCGCACGCTTGAATCCCTTGCCATCCCGCGAGAAACCAATCAACGCGGCGGGATTCGCAATCTGACGTTTGCACGCCGCTTGCATCCGTTGAATCGTCGCTCGAGTCACTTGCGCGACATCAGGCGCGGGGGGCGCATCCGCACGTTCGAGATAAACGACACCACTCGGCGCATAGAGCAACGCGACGCGGGTCTTGTGTTCCATCGCCGCGAGCGCGGCGATGTGGATAAAGTTCGTCAACACGCCGCGATTTTCGGCGATGTGATGATAGGCAAAATGCGCCTGATTGTCCGACAAGTCAACCAGGATTGAACGCATCTTGGGATTCGCGACAAGGTCGCGCGGGTTGCGTGCGATGTACGCTATCAGATCAGCCAAGCGGCTCAAGTCTGCGAGCAATTGGCGCGTGCGCCCGTTTAGCGTTTGGCGCGGCAGTTCGCTGAGATTCAACATCGTGCCCCAACGCACTTGGGTATTGCAAGCCATATAGATCAAATCGTGCAGAACCACATCCACGCCGCCAATCGGCGCAAGGAACTGATCGAGTCGCAAGCGCGCGCACCATTCACGAAAAATATTTTCGACAAGCGGCAGGTGGGTCGCCGCGTTCACCTTGTCGTGCGCTAAACCTGATTGTTCAAGCCACGCATCCACTTGTGGCAATTTGAGCCAATCGTGCAGGGTATAGCCCGCGCATAACAAGCGATACGCTTTCTCATCGAAGAAATGCAAGCGTGGCGCGTCCCAGGTTTTGAGCGTGCGCGCAATCTGCGCCGTTGGAAACAAGCCATTGACCAAGTGTGCGCGCAAAGATTGATCCGCTTTATAGCGTTCGACTTCTTCCGCGCGCTTGCCCTCGGCAAGTTTCTGTGCGGCAAATTCGCCGCCCTTGGCACTTTCCGCCGCGAGCCACGCCGACAATTCTGGCACGACGAAATTCACGTAATCGCGCAACACGGCCTCGTCTGGCGCAGTCTGGCTAACCGCCGAACGCAACAATGCGGAAAAGAGCGGTTCGGATGCAGGACGTTCTTCTTCGGGTTCTGCTGCGCGTTCGTCTTGCGCGAGCAAATCGCCGAGAATTTCTTCTTCGTTCAAATTGGGCTCGGACTTGATTTCAGTCGGTTTCGTTTTCTTGATTGTCTTTGATCGCGCCATCTTTTTCCTCCGAATCATCCTTGTTCAAATAATCATTGCGCCGCCGCCGCAGGCAAAACGCTTTTCTTTGATCGCGACGTGAAGCAAGAGCGCGTCGCGCGCAAAGCAAATTGTCCCTTGCGTTTGGTCGCGCGCGGTGAATGGATACAACTCGAACATCGGCGGCAAGCGCAAACGGTAGCGCAAATCGTCGGGCTTGCAGAGACAAAGTAGCGCAACAAATTCACGGCGATGCAAATGGTTGTTCACTTCACTCACCCAGGGAACGCCCGCCACATCCAATTCAATCCGACTGACGATGGATGCGATCCCGAATTGTTCTGCGCCCCAGAAACCAACATCATCGTTGATGTGAATCATCATTGCGCGCCGTTTATCGGTTGCGCCAAGCAAGCGAAAATGCGCGACGAATTTTTCATAGCGCGGCGGTAGGCGTGAAACTCCTGCGTGACTTGCTTCTTGCTTGAACTCATCGAAGGAAAGAAATTCGAGTTCAAAGTTTGGCGCAAGTCGAAACAGATCGTTTTCCTTGATGCGCTGAACACCTTGCTCGGTCGTGTCAATCAGCCCGCATGCGAACGGACTCTCGCCGCGAAATGACATTGCTTCTTCAACTAATTTCGTCTGTCCGTTCTCGCGCATTTCCTTCAACCACATCATTTGTTGCAAGATGCTGATGCCAAAGGTCGTGCTGTACAGTTCTTTCAAACGTTCGCGGGTGCGCGCATAGGTCTCTTTCACAGGTGGTGCGCCAAGTTTGTAGTACACGCTTGCTGATTGCAAGCCGCCCCATTCGCGCGCATAACTCCGAAACTCGGTCGGCGTTGGGTAAGCGACAGTGATCGCATCACGCAAATCTTCGCGTGTAAATTCTCCATCATCTACGAGCAACGGTTTTTCCTCGCCCTTGCCGATAAATAATCTTTCGGCAACAAACTTGGGAACAATTGCGTGCGCCTCGAACATATCAAAGGTGTGTCCGTGTCCGTCGTCGCTATGCCTGCCCAATCGTCCCAGCCGTTGCAAGAATGTGCCGCTGTCACGCGATTCAAACACAAGAAAATTGATCCGAAAGTCTACGCCAACATCTACCGTCGAAGTAGCGATCAGCAAATCGGCATCGTAAGAAATGCGTTTGGTTTCTTCGCCCGTCAGCCCAGTATTTAGAGCAACAGTTAATCCTTCCTGCGCGAAATGCGGCGCAATTCGATTGGCTAGGCGATGCGCGGTTGCCACAGAGTTGACAATGATCGCGCCTTTGGCGTTGGGATGTTGCCGTTTGTAGAATCCCAGGAGCGTATCGTCCAGATGCGAATCTATCCACGTTTCGATTTTATCGGCATAAAATGTAATTTGACTCGCGCGTAGAATCGGTCGCCACTTTTGCAAATCGGGTAGCGTCTGGGTATGTGTGTATTCGCCTCTGATGCGCGCAATCTGGAAATTCGCTTTTGCAAAATACTCATTCAACAAATCAATCGGAGTAGCAGATAGAAACAAGAATTTTTTTCGGAACTGCGATCCCGCTACCTCTCGAATCAACAACAATGCGTTGAGCATCGAAACAATTTGCGGAATCTGAAAAATATGAAATTCGTCAAAAACATACAACTCGAAATTATCAACTAGGGTGCGCGCAAAGAGTCGGTCGGGCGTGTCGTTCTTGCGAGTGTAGTAGAACTCGGCAATATAATGGAAAATATCGGGGTTGGTGAAAATAACTTCGTTGTTGTCTGCCAACCGTTTAATGGCATCTGCTTTGGTAGTGTGCTCGTGATTTTCATTTACCATTTTGTCCAAACGGTCACCATAGAGCGGTTCAATTCGCAGTTGCTTGTTCCACGCGCGCATTGTTCGCTCGATTTGTTTTTGTTGATCGCGGATCAGTTCGTTAGTTGGATACATGACCAACAGCGGTAATCCCTCAAGCAATGTTCGGATTTGCGCCGCCAAACTTTTTCCATCGCCCGTCATTGCCGTGTTGAAAATCACATCTACGTTCGGATCGCGCAAAGCGCGCAACGTGTCCACTTGGTGTTGCGAAAGATGCAAATCGGAAGGTGGTTTGCCTAGGGCGATCAAATCGGCAATTTCATCCGGGTTGGACAATCTCGAATAGACCGGTAGAGTTGTTATCCGCATTTCTGTTTTTCACCACTCTAATTATCGCACAACGCGCGGACATAATCTGCCCGCCGCATATTTATTTCGCCCTGGTTCACCAAAACCTATCCCGATGGAGACTATTTTCCATAGCAAGATTTTCTTTTCACCCAGTCTCCCTATATTCATCCTTCGCTCATCCTACCTACATCCTACCTAAAACCTACCTACCAGACGGAATCGCCTATATGACTATGCGACCGCGCGACCGCCCGACTACCCGACCATGTGACCATAAAGACTATACATCCGCTCGACAACTTGCCGCATCTTGGCGCGCAATGAATCGGGGCTGAGGATTTCGGCTTGCTCGCCGTAGCGCAAAATTTCGCGAATGATCCAAAACTCGTAATAGCCGCGCGCGGTTACAATCAAACTTCCATCCGATTGCGGTTCGAACGCGACAATTTCGGGAAAGCGTGGCGTAACGCCGGACGCCGCGAGTTTTGGGCTGAGCCGATATTGAAAATCAATCAACTTGCGTTGCCAACGTCCTTGCGCGCGCTGAGGCAAAATTCGCACCGACCCGGCGACGATGCGATCCACGCGATAATCATAAATGCGATCCATTTTGTAACAGTACGCCCATAGGTACGTATGCCCATCGTAAAACTCTAACCGGACCGGCTCATCATCGGGATGCGAAATGACTTTTTGCCGATCCAAGGGTTGATACTCAAAACTCACACGTTGATGTTTGCGTAACGCCGCTTCCAACTTGCGCCGTGTTGCCGCCGTCTCCGGACCTTCCTTTGCGGCAACCAATTTAATGGTGAGTGGTGGGACTTGGGCAAAAAACGCGCGCGTCTCGCGATTCAATCCTCGCTCGATTCGTTTCAAAATTGCTTGTAAAATTTCCGTGTAGGGAATGTCTGGCTGGAAACTTTCGCGCAAGGCGGATAATGCAATCAGATCGTCCCTAGTCCAATCTGCTTCGATCTGTTCCAGAGTTAGCGCGTACGTTTTGTGGGATGGATCATAATTGCGCGTGTACCCCCAACGTTCCAGATACTGCAGGTCGCGGCGCAGTTTACGTTTGCCGTTCTCGTCATTTTCGTAACATCCCGCCAAGCGCGTAACGATCTGTTCCCAAGTATGTGGCTCAGAACGAAGCAGATCGCGCAATGCTTGCAGACGATCCACTATGCGGTAGGCGCTCGCGGTTGAAAGCAGAATGGACATCGGCATCTCCTAATGGGTTAAAATTTCCCAACCTTCAAAACAAACAAGCCGAGTATCCTATCAAATGGACACACGGCTTGGTTGTTGTTCAGTCGAATATGAACCTCTGGATCGAGCGCACAACGATAGTTGGTGAATTTGCTGGATTCGAATTCGCTTTATTGATGCCATTATAACATGGTTCAATCAGCAACACCAAATTCTGGTAGCACCGCATCGAATCGTGATGTAGGGGCGAAGCATCTGCTCCACGATTGTGCGGGGTGTTACACAAATTCTTGATTGTAAAGTCAATGCACATTTTCGATCGCGAGAAACCGGGTTTGCGGAACGAATCCCAGCGCGGGGAAAAACTGCAAACTGGTTTTCACGTACAGTTGCGCGAGACCGAACGCGCGATAGTGATACAACGGCGCGATCGGCGCATCTGCGAGAACCATCTGCTCGATTTGTTGATAGAGTTTCGCGCGCGCGGCGGGGTCTTTTTCCGCGGCGGCTTGGCTGATCAGTTTGTCCACTGCGGGATTCGCATACCCGGTGTGGTTGTCCGGATCATTCGCGCGCACGAGTGGTTCGAGAAAATTCTGCGCGTCGGCGTAATCGCCGACCCAGCCGATGTCGAGCATCTGGTACGTCAACTCGCGCGCCTGCTTTTGCAATGCGGCGAAATCGGTCGCTTGAACGATCACGTTGACGCCGAGCGCGTCCTTGAGCGCGGAAGCCAGCGGCGCAATCGTTTCGCGCCCGGTCGTCAACCAGGTTACGTCCGGAAGTTTACCTTTGTATTTCGATTCTGCAAGCAACTGTTTGGCTTTCGCAATGTCCGCCGCGGGCGCAAGCCAATTCCCACTCGGCAAAACAGATGGAATGATGTTCGCGCTGGCAATGACGCTTCCATTTGCGACGAGCGAAATTTTATCGCGCGCAAGCGCGAGCGCAAACGCCTGCCGCACTTTCACATCGTCGAACGGCGGCTTGCGCGTGTTGAACGCCACGTAACCGAACGCCAGCAACGGATCGCTTTTCAGAGCGGGCGCGTTGCCGACTTCAGCCGCTTCCGCCGCGGCGATCGATACCAGGTCGAGTTCACCGGCTTGAAACGCGGCGATCCGATTCGTCACGTCGAACCGATAGGTGACTTGTTCAATGGACGGTTTTGGCGTTCCGACGTACGCCGCATTGCGCGCGAGAACAATGCGCTGATTCGGGACAAACTCTTTCATGGCGAACGATCCCGCGCCGTTCGGTTTGGTCGCGATTTGACCGCTCTCGACATTCGCCTGGTCTACAACGAACGCGACCGGATGCGCGAGTTTGGCGAGGAAGTAACTCTTGGGCGCGTCGAGCGTGATTTGAATGGTCGCATCATCCACCACCTTGATGCCGCTCACCTCGGTCGCTTTGCCGGCAAGTTTTTCTTTGACGCCGACAATGTCGCCGAGATACAACGCCGCGCTCGGCGATTTGAGCGCAGGAGCGGTCGCGCGTTCAAACGAGTACTTGATGTCGCGCGCGGTGAGGGGTTTGCCATCGTGAAATTTGGCATCCTTGCGGAGCCGGAACGTCCACGTTTTCGCATCGGCGGTGTCCCATTTCTCCGCGAGTTCGGGAACGACGTTGAGTTTCGCGTCGTGCGAAACTAGACCGTTGAGAATTTCCGCGATTGGGGGATCGCTTGCGAGCGCGGGATCGAGCGTCTTGGGCGCGCCGATCGCGATACGCAGAACATTCGGGCGCGCGGGCGCGGTGGTCGGTAGCGCATTGGCGGGCGTGCGCGGCGCGACGGGCAGACCCGCGTCCGGCGTCGCGGTGATGGACGTGGTGACGGCTACAGTCGCTTTGACTTGCGCGGTCGCGCCGGTCACAGTCGCCGCACTGGTCGGTTCCGTTTTGGTCGGCGCGGGAGACGCGCCGGGAAGCGGCAGGGCTTGACACGCGGCGAGCGCAAGAACGAGAATGACGAACAACGGCACGAACGGTTTGAAGCGCATAGGTTTTCTCCTTTTTTTTCGGGGCGCGGGAATCTGACCGCGCGTTGAATTTGGCGCAATGATAAACCCGCTTTGCGATTTGTCAAGAGACGGAAATTGCGCGGGATTTTGCGTGATTTTGAAACCGGGGAGACGGATTCGCATTGGAATTACATCTCCCAGGAAATCATTCGTCGCGCGGCGCGGTTGGGCGCGCCCATCTTTGCGCGAACCAGAGAAGCGCGAACACTGCCAGCGCGCCGAAAGCGGTTACACTTAGCAACGCGCCGATGTTATAGCGATTGAAGACCGCGAGAAGCATAAGCACAGCCAGCGCGAGCGCGAGCGATAGCCCCACGACTCTCGCGACGATGTGCCCGCGCTGGTCGCGCAGTAGCATCATCCTTGTGTCTCCGCGACCGCTTCCGTCGTCTCCGCCTTTTCGGGCGCGTCGAGAAAATCGACGCGGTGCGCGATAATTTTTGTGCGGCGATGTTGCCCGTTCTCGTCTTCCCACTTGTCCGTGCGCGCGCGTCCGACGACGTGAACGAGCCGTCCCTTGCTCAGAAACTTGGCGACGGTCTCGCCGAGCGCGTCCCACCCCTCACAGTCGAACCACTCAACGCGTTCTTGCTTTTGCCCATCGCCGTCGGTCCAGCGTTCGTTGACCGCGACCGAAAAATTCACGACGACGCGGTCGCCTTTCACGACCTTGCGTTCGGGATTTTGCCCGAGCCGACCGATGAGCGTGATTTGTTGAAACATGGTTTTGCCTCTTCGTAATGGTTTTTATCGGACGACGCGCACGCGCGCGTCAATCTCGCTCCGTGAAAATATCCGCACACCTGCGCGGGAATATTGCGTGCGATAGACGGGTTTGTGGGGACGCGTCCAATCGTGGACGTAGCACGCGAGGCAAAGAATCGCGCCGAACTGCTCGCGAAATTGCGGCTCGGTCAATTTACCCAGGTCAGCCAAATTGAAACAGCCGCGGTTGTGCGGTCCTATGCCTTCACATTGCAACATGCGTCCAGCATGGTTTGATGCTTGAGCCATATCAAGCCCCTCCGAATATGGTTTGCAACCACGCCAGGATCACCACCACGATACCGACGGGCCACACCGCGCTTAACACGATCCAGGCGTCAATCTGTTCGGCAAACCTCGGCGCGATGATGCGTCCGAGAAGCAACGTTCCGAGCGCACCGGATTGCCAAATCGTGAACACCCGCATTGCCAACGCGCGCGCGCCAGGTTGTGCGGTTTCTGCGAAGCACGCCAACAGTTGAGCGAGCGCGTCGCTGAGCGATTCGAGGCGCGTCAACCGCTCTTCAATTATCCGGTTGGATTGAGTGGCATGTTGAACCTCTGCCGCGGGCGGACTAACAACGCTCGACGCGATTCGCTCCATCGCGAGCGCCATCCGATCCACCTGGGCAATCGCGCGCCCGACCTGTTCGCTCAAGCGCGCCTGCTCGCGCGCGATTTCTCCGAGGTGATTGTCACTGGGCGGAGTCGCGTGTTTCGGCAGGCGACGCGGCGCGCCATTGTGATGGCGGCGCGTCTGCAATTCGTCAAACCCCAGCGCGACATACGGATCGTCCCCTTCGCGAATCGCGTCAATGAGAGCGACATCAATGTTGTATTGTTGTGCCAGCAACTCCGGCGACGCGTCGTCGAGCAACGCATTGTGGATTGCCACAATGTCCGAAACCGAGAGTCTTGTCTGGTCATCCAATGGTCCCCTCTCCCCTATTGCGCGTGCGTCGCGGCTCAGCGCGATAGTTACCTAAGAATTACGGCGCATCGCCGCCGTTCTGAAGTTACACAAGAATTTCGACGCCCCCGCCGCCGTTCGCATCTGTCCGCTCTGCCGTCGAGCCGAACTCGACAGGGCATAGTCCTGGGGCGACCGCGTTCCGTATCCAAAGCGAGACATTCGCCACGACCTCCCGCGCTCGAAACGACCGTAGCCAAATCGCACTGCCGCGCCGTAGCCCACGCGCACACACGCGAGCGCAAACGCGCGACAACGCGAACGCAAACGCGAACACAAAATCGAGTGTGCGGATCATCAATCCCGAAATCAATTGTTCATACATTTCTGTTGCCGAAAACAACGTATGAACATTCAAGCAAGCGGTATAGGTGTCCCCCTAATTGTTCATACGTTTTCGCAAGTCATTTCGGAAAATTGTATGAACAATTACACCGATGCTGTATGAACATCCGAACCCGCGTCGAGCTGTCGCGCAAACTCGATCAACTCATCCACCCATTCCGCGCGGTTTGAATTGGTCGGCGCGGTTTCGTTCCAGAACCACGCCAGCACTGACGCGGGGATCATCAGCGCGTAGGGACGCGCGTACCGCAACACTGCAATCACAACACCGTTGATATTGAGCGGATCGAAAAACGTCGACCGCTGGACGTTCTCAAGAAACCGGCGCACCGACCAGGTAATCGTTGTGAAGGATTGGCTGGTTTGCGGATTTGTCGGCACGCTCATTGCAACGTTCTCGATTGCGGTGTATGCCTGCGGATGCACCATGCCGGCAATTCTATTGCTACGTTGGGTGAGCACGTTGAACCAGATGCGCGGCGATCCCAGCACCGCGAGCATGGTCTTGTGTCGGCGCACGACGAAAATGCCGGACGCGTTTGCGGAACGCAACATCCGCGTCGGATAACGGCAGAGTGTTCGCACCGACACGGTTGCGACAAACTCTTCGCCGCGCGCCGCTTGCTCTTCCCACGCAAATGCGCTGGAACGCCGCTTAAACGGCATCGCGCCCTCCGCCAAGCATCAATCTGGTTGTGAGGATTTGGCGCATCCTTCTACTCCGTCTTCGTTTTTCGATTCGCGGGGCGCATTGCGCGTGATTTATCCGCGTCAGCCCCCCGGGTCGCGCCCCCGCCGCATCGCGGCGGCGGGCGCACCCCCAAGGGCTGACGCCCACCGGTCCGCCCTTTGCGCCCCGCGCAAACGGCATCGGCGAGAATGGTTGCGCGGAATAAATGCGTCCGCGCGTTCAACCCTTGCGCCGCGCGCAAGCGGTGTCGGTTTGGAAAACATCCCGCGATTGCATACGCCTTTGCGCTCCGCGCAAATGGCGTTAGCCGATTTTCATTTCCTTCATCTCGCGTTCCATTTTCCAAAAGGTAGCGGGCTTGGCGTCCAGCACGTCGTGCAGATTCGTCATTCGCAAACTGACGTTGCCGCGATGCTGGAAATGCCACTCGGTAATTTCGGAACTGATGTCCGACATCGCGCGGGCGTCGGGCGTGACGATGAAAAAGCGACCGCCGGTCACCTTGAAATACTTGCCCCATTTGTCCCGGCGTTGATCGCGGTTCTTGGGCGTCGCGCGTTCGCACTCGATATACAGGATCGCGCCGCTTTTGAGTTGCACCGCGACATCGGCTTCGTAGCGTTTGTCGCCTTCCAACCCAACCGCGACCGGAAAAATATCGACGCGCTCGATCGGTTCGGGATATTTTTCCAGAAACACATCGCGCGTGCCCAAAATCAAAACGACATGCTCCGGCGTATCGTGCGCTTTGAGCAGGCGATCCAATTCCGACGGCGCGGGTTCCACCCCAAGCACACGCGTCGCGGCGATGCGCCCCGCGTCGCTTAACCGAATCAAATGCGGCGCGCGCCCCATGCCGATTTCACTGCGCGGCTTGACGACCTCGATGAGCGCGGCTTTTTCCGCGTCCTCGAACGCGCGATTCACGCGCAGGTGATTCGGTTGTCCATCCCCGACGCCGCACTCGGTTGCGAGGATGCGCGCCAGGCGCGGACGCTCGCACACTCCCCGCGTCGCGAGCAGAACGATCAATTGACGCGCGCCTTCGCGCCATTCGGCTCCGACCGCGTTGAGCGGATCGTCGCCGTTCGACGATGATATGATGCGCGCGGGAGCCGTAACCGGTTTCGCAATCGGGAACGCGGCAACCGGTGGGGCGATAACCGGGCTCGGTGTCGGCGTAGCGACCGCCGGGGTTTCAACCGGCACGGCAACCGCGCGCGCCTGGGTTAGATGATCCATCTGCTTCCGCAATTCGCCGAGTTCCGTTTTTGCCGTCGCGTGATCGCGCCAGGTCGTTTCCATTTGGGCGCGCGTTTTTTGAGTTTCCGCCTCTGCCACGCGCGCGCGTTCTTCCGCGGCGCGCCGCGCCGCGCGTTCGCTTTCGACTTCGGCGTACAGGCGCTCGACCAACGGATTCTTCGTCCACTCGGACGCGGCACTGCCCAGGATTTGCTGAATCACGCGTTCGCGATTCGCCACATCCAGACCGTCCGCGAACGCAGTCAAACGGCGTACTTTGTCCGTCGCCGCGTTGATGATCAGATGCGCGATCGGCGCGGTCGTCAATTTTTTGTACGCGTGCGGTTCGTCGCCCGCCGCGCCGATGAGCGCTTCGGGCACGAACGCCTGCCCGATCCCGATGACGAGACCGCGCAAGTTGTCCAGGTCGCCGCGCGCGGTCGCGAGTTCGCGTTGCGCTTCGGTGAGCGCGCGTTGCAACTGCGCGGCGTTGAGCGTGTTGCGGTCGTCGTCCATCAGCGCGTCCCGGTCACGGTTTTTGTCGCGGTGAGCGTTGCGGTCGCGGTCAGGGTCGCGGTCGGCGTGAAGGTGGGCGTGAACGTCGCGGTTGCGGTCGGCGTCGCCGTCGGACGCGCGTTGCCGAGCGCGACCTGGTAATCCTCTTTCGCGACGCCGAGTTTTTCCTTCGCGTCCTGCGCCGCGACAAGCGCGGCTTGGCGCGTCGCTTCGTCGGAGCGTCCCGCGAACGCGAGCGTCCGGTCCGCCAGGTCGAGGTGAGCGACGACCGCCGCGCGCACGGATTGATCGAACGCCGCGAGCGGCGCGGGCACGCGCGCGCGTTCGATCTCGCGCGCGGGCGCGTCGAGGTTCGTTTTCGCGGCGCGCGCTTTTTCGGCGACGCGAAACACATTCGCCGCGCTTCCGCCCGCGCGCGCCGGGACGAGCAAATCATCGAGCGCGCTGCGTTCACGCTCGAGCGTCGCGAGCCAGCGCGCGCTCGCGTCGAGATAATTCTTGATGTCAAGATTCTCGCGCGTGAGCAACAGCGATTCGCCGCGCAGGGTCGGCGTCACCGCGAGTCCGATCGGAAACGCGGCGATCAACGCGACGACGGCGAGAACGAGCAAAAGATGATGGCGTTCGATGACGATTGGTTCGTCGTTCATGCAACTCCTTCCAGCGTGAACGGCGCGGGCAGGGTGGGGGAATCTATACCGGTCAACATTGTTTCGACCTGGGACGAGACGTGCGCGATCTGATCGACGCCCCCCAAGACCCACACCCGGCGCGCGAGCATTTCGTTCGCGGTGCGCCGTTCGCCATCCTTGAGGTAATTGCGCGTTTGCCAGATCCCAACGGCGAGAATCGTCGTCCCGGCGCGCAGAATGCCGGCGAGCGCTTGGACCGCGTCGCCTTGCAGGGACACGACCGGGTAATCCGAGTCGCGCGCCCCCTCCTCGACGATTTTGGGCGAAACGTCCTCCGGGCGGTCCACTGCGAGCGTGAGCGTCGCGATCGGTTTGCCCGCGCGCGAAACGGCATAGCGCGGCTCGCGGCACAACGAGCCGATCACGACGACGAAATTCGTGTGGCGCACCGAACGCCGCGCGGCGTAGGATTTTGGTTTCGGTTTCCGTTGGTCCTGCTGATCGGACATTGCAATCTGGTCGGACATTGTGATTCTCCTCCCTGGCGCAAAATCAAACGAGCTCTTCGGCAGTCTGGCGGTCTCGGAAAGACCCATAACTTTGCGTCCCCGTCTCGCGGCGGGTTTGCCCTTTCGAATCTCGTCGAACTCGTTTGACGCGTTTGCCGCGTGTTTGGCATCGTTTGTCGGGCGTTTGTCACCGCCGGCGACCGTTTGTCACCGACCGTTGGTCACCCCGGCAAACGGTTTTGAGCGTTTGTCACCGTTTGACAGGGCATTTTCGAGTGTTTGACGCCCCGCGCGCCGACCGTTTGTCAGTTTGTCACCGTTTGTCGCGTTTGTCAGTTTGACGCGGAATCCCCCGAAAACCCTACCCTCGAAGCGCGACCTTCGCGATCCGCGCCGAACGCGCGCGTCCCCGCGCGTCTTTTCCGCGGACAACCGCGCGCGGGAGATGGCGCGTCCCCGCGCGATCCCGTTACGCCCCGCCCCGCGCACGCGGGCGTTAGCCCGCGCTTTGCGCCGGCGCGAACTGCCCTGCCCCATTGAGCAGGTCGAGCGCGTGCTCCGTCAAGCGGCGGCGGTTCTGGTTTTTCGGATCCTTGGACAGCAATCCGTCGCGTTCGAGTTGCTCGGCGAGCCGGCGCGCGCCGCGCGGACCGGCGTCGGCGTTGTGTTGCTGAATATCGGCGGCGGCGAGAAAGCCGGCGTTTGCATCGCGCGCCCAGCAAAGCAGGACGCGCACCTTGTCCGGGAACGCGACCGCCGCATGCGTCGCCGCGGGTTGCCCCGCGACGCGCGCGCCGAGCGCGCGCAATTCGTCGTCGTCGAGAAAAAATCCTTGAAGCAACGTTGGCTCGGCGTCGTCGCGCAAACGCGCGAGCATCCGTCCCGGCGCGGATTCGGGAATGGTCTGCGCGCCGGGACAACCGGCGACGCGGGCACTCGTCGCATCGGCGACGCGGAACACGAACGATTTCAAGTTTTCGCTAATCACGCGCGACAACCCCTCCGCCGCGCCCGCGTACTGCGTGCCCGCCCAGAGATAGACGCCCGCGCTTCGCCCGCCGGTCGCGATGCTTTGCAGGAGTTTGTTGATCGCGCTCCGCGTCCCGGCTTGGTTAATCAAGTCGCGCGCTTCATCCACGACGACGAGCAGGTAAGGCAGGGGCTCTGCCGCGATCGCGTTGTAACTCTCTATGCTCCGGCGTTGCGCCGCGCCGAGCAAATCGTTGCGCCGATCCGTCTCGGTTTTGATGTCGCGCAAAAGTTTTTCCGCTTCGTCTATGTCGCGCGCGACGTCGCCCCAGCGATGCGGCGCGCCTTTCCAAAAGACGAACTCGTTGCGTTTCAAATCAATCAGCGCGACGCGCAGTTGCGCGGGCGCGTTGTAGGTCAACAGCGCGGCAAGCGCGGCGTGGATCGCCGTCGTCTTGCCCGAGTTCGACATTCCGACAAAGCGCGCGTGTTTGATGGAGGGCAGAACGCGCCACACTTCGCCCTCGGCAGAGACGCCAATCGGCACGCGCAGTTTGCCGCGCAGGTCATCGCGCTCGCGCAAATCCAGCCGCGCGATTTTCGGCAGGCGCGTCGGCAATGCCGACACAACCGCGTCCGGCGCGGGCGCGACATTACCCAGGGCGACGACAAAGACCACACCGCGCCCGACGCCCGGTTGAACGCTCTCCAGGTTGTCAATGACGAACACCTCGCGCCCCAGCGTGGCGCGTAACGCGAGACGCATGCGCGCGCCCGTAACATCGTCCATGGTACAGTGATGGAAGGTTTCCGGGTCCACGACGACGACGTAATAATGCGGCAAGCCGGTCTCGCGATGAAACCGAATCGACGCGTCGGTGATCGTGGGTGTGAACATCTGTCCGTCCGCTTTGCGGTGTCCGAGCACGGCTTGGAACGTGCGTTGAAACTCGCGCGTCAATTCGTTGCCCCCCGCTTGTACGGCGGCGAGCGCGCGCGGATCGCGCACGCGCACGAGTGCGGTGTTCGGCGCGTCCGCCGGGCGCGGATTTTCGCGCCAGACGATATCGCCCCAACTATTCGATTGGTTCAACGGAATGGCTGGGTTCATAATTCTTCTGCCTAGTTGCCGCGGCTTGCGCCGCAACTGCCCGATCCAATGCTTCAATCACTTCGGGATCGTCGAACACGATGCGCGTCGGCGGTAACGGCGGCTCCGCCGGTATCGCATCATCGGGAGTCGCTTGCTCGATGCGCTCGATCACCGGCGCATCGGGCGCGGGTTCCGGTTCGCGCGCGCGCGGCGCGTCTTCGACCACTTGAACGATGGTCGGCTTTTTCGCGCGCATCCATACCCAGCGCGCGAGCGCGAGCGCGAGAAGCACGACCGTAATCCCGCCCGCGACGATCACGCCGAGCGTCGTCGCGCGTTAGACGAACAACTGTTGTTGGCGCGCGTCCTCCGCGCGTTGAACGGCGACCTGGGTCGCGGTCCGTTCGGCGCGGATGGTCGCGGTCGCTTCGGCGTACGCGGTCGCCGTCGCGCGCGCTTCCGCCGTCGCCGTCGCTTGTGCGCGCGCGGTTGCGGTCGCCTCAGCGTGCGCGGTCGCAGTTTGCTCCGCGCGCATCGTCGCGGTGGCGCGCGCCTGCGCGGTCGCGGTTTGTTCTGCGCGCGCGGTTGCCGTCGCGCGCGCATCCTCGGCTTGCCGCGTGAGCGCGACGCGCGTCTGCTCCAACGCGGTCCGGGTTTGTTCCACCGCGATGGCTTGCGCGGTCGCGCGCTCGGCGGCGATCTGCGCGTCGCGCGCGTCGCGGGTTTGTTGCGCGTTGCGCGCCTCGCGCGTTTGCGTGCCCGCGGCTTCGCGCGTGCGTTGCGCGATCGCATTCAACGCGGCGTCGAGCGTCGGGTCCTGTGCAACCGCGACGCGTGGCGATGTCGCGGACGCGAATAACGCCAGCGCGAACAGAAACACGATCGGCGCGCCGACTGCGCTGAGAGTGCGTATCCCGCGCCACGGTTTCATTTGACAACCTCGGTCTCGCGTTCGATCGTTACGAACGGATCAGGTGCAGGCGCGTTGCCGTCCAACAAAAGCGGTTGGCTTTGTTGTTGTTGAATGTGTGTCGCGAATGCGGCGAGCGTCGCGGGATCGTCGAAGACGATGCGCGTCGTGGGCAAGCCCGGTGTTTGCGCCGGCGCGGTCGGTGCGCGTTTGAAAATGTCAAAGACGCCCTGGCGCGCTTTACGTTCCTCGACCGCGTGACCAGGACGCATCAACGCGGCGGTTGCCGTCGTCGCTTGCGCGGCTTGCGCGGCAATGAGCAATTGCTCCGCGGTCGCGCCGTTGTCGGTCGTGTGAATTTGCGGCTCTGGCATCTCTGTCCATTGTCCATGCCGAACCCAATTCCAACTGCGCCGAATGTGCCACAAGCGATCGCGCGTTTGGCGCGGCAACGCGAGCGCGGGACCGATCATCCGCGCGGGATCCACGAGGATGCCGCTCTGCGCGTCCACATACGCGGGCAGTTGCCCGGACGCGTCGCGTGTGATGTAACCCGCGCGCGTGCGAACCAGGTGTGCGACGCCGGTCCCGATCATTCCGAGCACGATCACAAAACCCAGGAACGCGAACACCCAAATCCACTCGCGCGCATTGCCGGACGCGGCTTGCGTTTCGGTTTGCGAAATCGCCGCGGCGATGACCGCGGGTTGCACGGTCGCGGTCGCAATCGCCTGGCGACTAATCGCGGTCGCGGTGCCTGACAGGGCGACCGCTTCCAGGGCTTTGGTCGCGTTCGAGCGATCCAGGATGACCGTGGCTTGCGCGAAATCCTGCGGCGATGGTGTGGCGGGTGTGCACGCGATCAGCGCGAACATGCCAACCAGAATCGCCGCGCCGATGATCCCCAATCCTTTCATCTCGACCTCGTTTCCCGCCGTAGCATCACGCCGATGCCAATCACGCCGCCAATCACCGCGAGCCAAATCCCGCATGCGAAGAGCGTCACAACTGCCGTCGCGAGCCAAGCGAGCGCGCTTGTCACCCACGGCGCGCGCGCCAAACTGACGATCAACTGGATGGTTAGACAAACGAACGGCAGCCAGAACATCAACCGCCATCCGCGCGCGCGTCGCTCAAATTCGGTTTGCGTCATCGCCGCGCCTTCTCCGTCGCGCCGACGCCGCGCGCGACGACGTTCAAGAGTTCGATATTACGCCGACCGCGCGGCAACTTTTCGAGTCGTTGGAAAAACTCGACGAGATGCGCGTGCTTGCACGTCAACCGCACACGCAACAATCGCGTATAGATGGTAGATGGTTTCGGACCTCGCATGCCCATATTTGCCTCTGGTTTTATTTTTTGTGGCACAAAAAATAGACTGAATTTTTGTGCCACAAAAAATCACTCGTTACGCAAAGAAACTATCCACTGAATCAAGCAATTCGTCCTCGTCGTCCTCGTCTGCTGTCTGTGCCGCGCGCATCCCGCCCGCGCGGAGCGCTGTTTTGAGCGCGGATGATAAACGTCGCGCGGGAATCGCCTCGAAAAATCTAATCAAATCATCCTCTTCGCCTTCACGCAAAGAGAATTGAACGCGAAAGATTCGCACGCGGCAGGCGAGTCGAGGACGACCTCTAATCGCTTGGGTCTTGGACATCGGCATCCTTGTCGTCATCCTGGGATTCCGCCTTGGTTCGTTTCCGTTGCGTCAATCCCAGTTTGCAAAGACCGCGTGCGATTGCCAGGACCGGGTTATCCGGCACGATCGCTTTGCCAGTGAATCGCAACGGCAAAGTGTCTTTGAGTAGGATCGCGCCGCCGCCGACAAGGAGCACGGCGGAAAAGCGTCGCCAGGTCGCGCCCCACTGTTTTTCGACAAAGCCGGTGATCTCACGTTCCCAGACCGGCAATTGTGCGACGACGTCCAATTGCCCGGCACGCAGGCGCGTATCCAACTCGCCGAGCGAATACAGATTGCCGCGATTGACCAACTCCAACAGTCGGCGTACACCGACGGTCGCCCCGGCAGTGAACCTCTGCACTGCCGTCTTGTTACGCACGACGAGCAGTTCAACCGTGTTGAAGCCGACCGAGAGGACGCCGACCTCGGATTTGAAATGGGCTTTGCGCGCGGGAACAAATTTGCCTTCGTCGTCCATCAAATAATCAAATAGCGCGCCGACGGCTTGTGATGTGACCCGGACTTCGGCGACGTGGGTCGAGTAGGTGGTATCGTCCGCGCGCCAGGTGTGCGCGCCTTCCATCCAGGATTTGACTGCCGCCGCGTTCGACTTGGCATCGTCGCCCTGCATCATCTCATGGGGCAAGCCGACGGTCAGGGCAAGCGGCACGTCCGGCGCACCGAACGCTTGGGCGTACCGCGTTAACGCTCCGCAAAACATGGCGATCATCTCCGGTGTGCCGGTGAGTCGTTCGTAATCGAGTGATTCGACCGGGCGACCCCAATCGTGCGCGCCTTCTCCGACGTAAAACGAACGCCCGTCCACTTGAATTTGCATCGGCGGTTTGCTCGCGCGCAAACCGGTGATGCGTGTCACCCCATGCGCGCCGTTCGCCGCGATCTGGGACAGGGTTTGCAGTCCGCCGCGCGGTCCATAAAACTTGAGCGCGCCGTTGCCCGGATCGAATCCGAGATTGAGCAAAGTTTTTTCGGTAGTCATCGTTTCCTCTCCTTGAGTGTTATTCGCGCTCGGATGGCGCGTTGGTTGGTGTTGGTTGGTAGTTCGTTAAATCGTTGTAACGCTCGATCGGCATAATCACCGCGACCGCTTTGCCCCAGCGTTGCACGACCACGGGACCGCAGTTCGGCACTAAAAAGTGATCGAGTATTTCGCGGGCGCGCACGCACAGATCGCTCGCGCCGATCATGGGTGGAATGTTCAAGGTGGTCATAGTTTTGTCTACTGTTGAATCACGGCGTTGGCGACGGCGTGGGTGTGCGCGTCGCGGTTGGTGTGAGCGTCGGCGTGCGCGTCGGCGTTGCGGTGACGATCACAACCCAGGGTGTCTGGGTCGGACCGGGCGTCGCGGTTACGATGACAATTTCGGACGCGCAATTGCAATACGTAAAATTCGTCGTGATGCGCGTCCACACATCGATAAATGTTCCGTCCAGTTTGACAGTGTGCAGTTGATACGATGTGGACGACTTGGGACACACACGCTTGCTATCGTGCCCATTCACCGCGACGCCGGACAGATACACTTCCTTGACGCCTTCGACGTTCCAAAACAGATCCGCGCACTGTCCTGCGTAATGCAACGCGTCCGGCTCTGCGTCGAAATGAACGTAGAACCCGCCGGGCAAGACGGTCAATTGCGCGGTCGGCGTCGCGAGTGGTGTTGGCGTCACGGTTGGCGTCGCGTCCCGCACCGCGGGCAACAACGCGAGCGCGTTTGCGCTCGCATCGGCAAACTCGACGAACTCGGCGCTGACCCAGCCGATGCGCGGTGTCGTCAGATACACCCAACCGTTGTCCGCGGTCCGCCCGGTCGCGGTCACGGTTTCACCGGCGAGCAGTTTCGCCAGCACCGGATAGACCTTGCCCGGTCCCGCGCGCACATTCAGCACCGGCGCGGTGGTTGTGCCGGTGAGCGCGCGCGTCGCCGGCGGCGGCGTCACCGTCGGTCCCGCGGCGGTCGAATAATAGACCGCGAGCGGCGCGCCGGCGAGAAACGCAAACGCGAGGATGAGGACCAGGATGATTCCGTACCGTTGCATCGCTTTCACACGCACCTCAACGCGCGACCAGGGTCACGAGACACAGCGCGCTCGCGCCACAGACCGACAATAGCGCCGCGCTCGCGCACCCGAATAACCATTTCAGCGCGCGCATCCGCATCGGATAATCCATCGTTCACTCCAACTCCGCGCCGCAATCGCCGCACCGCAACCCGAACAGCGCGCCGCGCGACCAGGTGTAGGGTGTGACGCGCCCGCGCACGCGGAACGTGCCGACGTGCGCGCATTGCGCCGGGACGCGGGTCGGTTGGACGCGTTGAAATTCGAAATGCGTTTTGCCGCGCGCGTCCGCGTACACACGGATCGCGTTGACGACCTGCACGCGCACGGTCGGCACGGGCAGACCTTTGACGACGAGCGGCGCGCCCTGGTTCAGGGTTACGGTTTGCATGCTCGATCCTTTTCCGCGGACAACTCACGCACGCCGCGCGCGGTGTCGCGGATGCAGCGCAACCGGTGTTCGCGTTCGACCTGGCGGTAATCACTGCCGACCAACGCAAGCGCGAGCGCGTCGCCGTACAAGCGCGACATCACGCGTTCGCCGACGACGTGTTCCAGCTCTTCGAGCGCGCGATTCGTCGTCGCGAAGGTCACGCGTCGCGCCAGCGCGCGATGATTGATGACGATGTATAACCGCTCGCGCGCCCAATCGGATGGTTTCTCCGCGCCCAGGTCGTCAAGGATCAGCACGTCGGCGGTCCGCATCTGTTCCATCCGTTCCTGCTCGACGGTTGAATTGCTCGTCCCGTACGACTCGCGCAATTCCTGAAACCAGGTCGGCGCATTGACGAACAACGCGGTGTACCCAAACGCGCACGCGAGTTTCGCCGCGCCGATTGCGAGATGCGTTTTGCCGCATCCGACCGGACCGCTCAGAATCAGCCCGATGGATTCATCCAGATACGCGGCAATGTTCGCGCAGTATTCCTGAAGCGTGGTGCGCGCATCCGGTGGTTCGATGCAATCCCAATCCAGATCGCCGAGCGCGCGATTTGCGAACCGCGTTGGAAATTCCGCATCATCGCACCGCGCGCGGAATTTACCGGAGCACCCACACTCCCACTCGCCGTGTTGATCGCGGGACACCGCGAGATTCGCGAGCGCGTCTCCGCGTAAGCAAAACAGATCGCTCATCGTGTTTCTCCCGCAGAACCGGCGAAGCGTCCGTTGTCAGACGGATATTTCGACGTTGTGTTCGCCACTCCCGCTGGCGGCGCGGGAAGAGTAGGGGTTCGTGCCGATCCCGATCCGTTGCCACGCTCTGCGCGACGCGCGGGTGTTTTCGCTTGCGGATGCGCCCAATCTGCGAGAATCGCATCCGCCAGCGTCGCGGCGAAATAGCCGGCGCGATCGCTCTGCGCGCCGATGCCGTGCAGGACCGCTTGATTTAACAGTGCGATCGGCGTAATGCCGCGCGCGGATGCGAGCGCGCGATATTTTTCGCCGACCGCAACCCAGGCACGCGCGTCCGATTTTTGCAACGCGCGTTGCGGGTTGCGTTCCTGCACGAGTTCGAGCAGATCGCGCAATTCCGCGTCTCCACTCGCGAGTTCATCCAGCGTTACAGCCGCGGACGATTTCCCTTCAGCAGATACGATTTGAGCGGACGAGTTGCCGTTGCCGGTTACGATTTCGCGCGTGGACGATTTGCCGCTGTCAGGTACGATTTCGTCGGCTGGGGTATGCCGGATAAAGCGCAAGCAGAAATTTAGATTGGCGATTCGATTATGGGCGCGCGCGTGTTCGACTGCACGCGTAATGCCGGTTTGAATCTCCTCAATGGAAAATCCATCCGCGAGGAGCATCGCGATCCGGCGCGTCTCTTTTTCGGTCGAGTCGTAACGTTCCGCGCCGATGGCGGTTGCAAAAAACGAAAAAATTATGGAAAGTGTGTTTTCTTCTTTTTCTTCTTCTTCTTTGTTAGTACTCTGATAAGGAGCGCGCAGATCCGCGCGTGCCCGAATTTCGGTGACGCGCGCATTCTCGTCAACACCGATACGGCTACGCGCGCTTTGCGCGCGTGCCCGAATTTCGGTGATGCTCACTTTTGCGTCATCACCGAATTTTTCATGCGCGATTGCTTCGGCTTGTGCGCGGATCGGTTCGCTGACATGCGCGAACTCGCCGGTGGCGATGGCGAGCGCGAGGTGGGGCGGGATGACAACGGCATGCGTGTAATCGTTCGGCAGGCGATAAAAGACGCGTCGTCCTTGCGCGTCGCGTCGGCGTTGCCATTCCTGGAAAATCAGCGACAAGTTGTGAAAGAGCGAATCAAGATTCCATTCAATTACGCGAATACGCGGTACTGGCGGTTTACCGTAGCCAACCACTTGGCGTGTCTCAACCTGGTAATAATACTTGGTCAGGACGACGCCCATTTTGCGAAGGTTCGCGGCGTATCGCCGCCGCGCGCCATACGAAAATGGACAATCCATGTCTTTGAGGAAAAATTGCGGAGCATCCGGACCCTTCTTCATACGCAAAACATAGATGAGGAAAAACGCTTCACTATAACCCATCTGCTCGCCAGCCGGTCCGCGCAAGTAGGGATAAAATGCGAGAAATAGATCGGGAATCGGCGAAAACCCCATCTCCAACGCCGCGTCGCTAAAGCGAATCCGAATCGGCATCTCGGCGTCGTCGGATGGATCCTTCTTTGTTGTTGGTGTGTTCCCCATTTCTCACCTCAATAACCGCGCGCGATTTTCGCGCGCGGTTCGCAATCCCCCCGTTTGGGGCATTGCCTTTTGCCGCACATCTGTTATACTGCGCCCAGTGCGGCTTCGGAACCGCACGGGAGCTGTGACCGCAAGGTCATGGTTTCCTCTCCTGCCCGCGGGATTGGTCTCCTGCGGGCGTTTTGTTTGAAGAGTCAAATCATGTATTGTGTTCATTCCCGAATCGGTTTGGGATCGTGTCCGGCGCGCGCGAACATAACCAGGTCGTGCTTGCGAATCGCGTGCGCGCCGAGTTGCTTCATGATATTGTCGAGTGAACGCGTTTCCATTTGCGTGTGTAACCAATCCCAGGGCGAATTCGTTGGCGCATTCAAGCGAATGATCCAGTAAGGCAAACTGCCAGGAATCGGGTGAATGTTATATAGCCCGCGCAAAAGTGGAATCAGTTCGGAGGTTTCGAGCGGTGGATCAATCGCGAATTCCTGGGAGAGGAACGCGCAGAATTTTTTCCAGTCAAAACCACGCCGGGCGCGATACGCGCGATCGGCGAGTGCCGCGCGCATGGCGCGTTCGAACCGATCGCGCGTGATGAGGCGATCGATTGCCGCGCTCCGTTCGCGCATCTCTTCAACGGTCCACTGGACGTGTGGTTTCATTCGCGGGACTCGGGAAAAATAGTCTTGGGTTATTTTATTACAATTGTTCCAAGTTGTCAATGTGCTGATTTGCCTTCTGTGCTCCATTAGGCGAATTGGAAAAACCGGAGAAGCTTGGACAAGGAGTCTTGTTCGGAACTTTGGTGTTGCCCAACCTCGTTTGTTTCTGGAGGATTCAACTGATTGGGCATTGTGCCCGAATTTTGGCTTTAGAATGCCCATTGCAAAGTACTGCATTCTGCGTTATAATTTTATTAGCACTGACGGTGGTGAGTCTGATGTACGGTGTTTGTCCGGATCATTTGCGGGCAGAACGCGTACCATTGAGACATTTCACCATTGCCCGCTCTGGTTGTATACCAGCGCGGGCATATTTTTTTCATCGAATTTAAGCGCAGAAGGAGGCGTATGGACATTGCGACGTTGGCAAAAGATCTCACGGTTTTGTTGGTGCCCTTCTTACCGTACTTGATTAAAGCCGGGGAGAAGGCGCTAGAGAAAACTGGCGAACAAATCGGTGAGAAATTGATCCCAGATTTAGGAAAAGAAACTTGGGACCGTGTGCAAGCATTATGGTCACGATTACAACCCAAGGTTCAAGCACGCCCGGCATTGCAAGAAGCCGCGCAAGATGTCGCGATCAAACCGGATGAGGATGCGGTTGCCTCATTGCGTTTGCAATTGAAAAAACTTTTAACGGACGATGCGGCTCTCGTGGCAGAGCTCTCTCGATTGATGAGTGATGCAGAACGCGCGGGTATTATTCAGAATGTTTTGCAACATGGCAAGTACAACATCAATATCGGCAAGGCGGACCATCTTGATATTGGTGACAAAAATTAATCCGGTGTGATTGCCTTCACAAAATCTGTTCGAATGGAAAACGCATTATGACAGACACCAACACGCTCGAAGCGATTCTTGATCGGATCGCTACCGGGAAACAAACGGAAACCGATTTGAATGTTTTGCGCCAATATGTTCAGAGCCATCCTGAGCAAAACACAGTGCAAATCGGTAAATACAATATTGTTATTGGAGAAGGTCAGTTCCTGGGACGAGAATCTGAAATCGTGTACTTTGCCGAAAAACTAAGAACAACACATCTTGCCGTGATTGCCGGCATTGCTGGGGTTGGCAAGACTACGCTCGCCGCGGTGCTCGCGCGTCGATCTGGCGCGCCTGAAAATATCTTCTGGCATACGTTCCATGAAGATGAAGGCGTGGATGCTGTGATTTGGGAACTCGCTGGGTTTCTCGCGTGGCAGGGTCAGGATGAATTGTGGCGAATGTTGAACAGCACGCGCCAGACCGGCGGTCAAAGCCGACCACCAGAGATGTTGTTCAATTATCTTGTGCAAATGCTTCGCGGACATGGTTATCTTCTTTGCTTTGATGATCTGCACTTTGTTGACGAAGACCCGTTACTTGGCAAGCTGATTGATCAACTGCGTGGGGCACTCTACGCCGGTGAATTGTCCTTTATTGCAACGTCGCGTCGCATGCCCGGCTTCATTCATGCCATCGAGTTTGAAGAGTTGAAAGGGTTAGATATCGCGACGACTCGCGCGCTGATTGCAAAACGAGGATTGATATTGTCTGATGATCTAGTGGAGGATTTGCACAAAGTCACCGAAGGGAATGCCCAATTTCTTACGCTGGCGTTGGATGTGCTGGAACGCGCGAAGAATCCGGGACGTGTTATTTCCAACCTGGCAAGCGCGGATAATGTTGAAAATTATCTGATGAACCAGGTTGATCGGGGATTGATCGCGAGCGAACGTGCCGTGATGAGCGCAGTCGCACTCTTGATGGGTTATCCCGGTACGCGCGATGCGGTCGAAGCGATCTTGGAAAGAGGCAGTGTCCAGCGGACGTTAAGCAATTTAAAAAACCGGTTTCTGTTGAGCGCGCGGAGTAGTGAAGCAAAACAGGAATACACGCAACACGCAACGGTACGATCGTTTTATTACAACTTACCCGGAACGCAACAACGCCAAACCATGCATCGGCGCGCCGGAAAATATTATGAAACCCAAGAGCATGATGTCCTGAAAGCATCGCGGCATCATCTGCGCGCCAAGATGCCCAAGCGCGCCGCCATGTTGGTAACCGATGATGTATGGCAATTGATCAACCAGGGTCAAGTGCGCGCATTGCAATTGGTTTTGGAAGAATTCAATCCAACTGATCTTGATGAGATTCTGTGGATAAAGGTGAACCTGGCGAAAGGACAGGTCTATACGTTTGTTGGCGAGTCAAAACTCGCGCGCGATGCTTTTATGGAAGCGAATTCTCAGATAGATATTCTACCGAGTTCCGCACAAGTAAATGAATTGTACGTGCGTGTGTGCGTTGGAATGAGTAACTTGCTCAAGAATTCTTCGTTGCAAGAGGAGTTGGAGTGGTTGAATCGAGGGTTAGGTCGAGCCGAAGTCTCGACCTTGGATCATGCCAATTTACTCATCAAACTAGGTGTAGCGCAAGCGCGTATGGGGAAATTCGATCAAGCCGTCAATACACTTGAGCAAGGACTTGGCCTGTTGCCCGTCGAACCTAGTCAAGTACGTGCAGGTGTATATATCAACCTAGGAACCGTCTATGGATCCCAGGGTAGGATGGAAAAAGCGATTAAATGTTTGCAACGCGGACTGGAAATCAGTCTAAGATTGAATGACTATTTTCAATTGCTAATCATTCAAAGCAACCTTGGTATTGCGAAAAAAAACATTGGCGATTGGCAGGGTGCGGTATCTAATTTTGAAGAAGCATTAGTACTGTCGGAACAGCTGGGAAATATTCAAGAGCAAGCGCGTATCAAGAATTCACTCGGATTATTGTATGGGCTTCAAGGACGTGATGATTTGGCAATGGACCATCTAGCGTATTCAAGAGAATTGGCACAGAACCATGATCTGAAAAAGAATTTGATCCATGTCCTTTCTAGTCAAGCCGACTTGCAGATTCGTCAGAACAATTGGTCTGCGGCTGAAAAAACTCTCCAGCAAGTACAGCAACTTGCGGTAGAAATGCAAGCAAAAAATGAAATGCCCGAAATCTTCTACGATTGGGCGCAAATCCATTTAGCGAAAGGTGATCATGCAACTGCTTTAGGGTGGTCCGAAAAATCAGTGCAAGCCGCGCGTGAATTAAAAATGAATATTGAGGAAGGAAAAGGGTTACGTGTGCTTGGTCAAGTGATGTTTGCAAATGGACAAAGTAATCAAGCGATGGATGCTTTTGAAAAGAGTTTATTGTTGCTGACGGATCAGAATCCTTACGAAGCCGCTAGAACTAAAACGCAGTGGGGATTTGCGCTGATGAACTCTTCAGAAAAGGATCGCGGATTGCCTTTATTGAAGGAATCCGAAATCACATTCCGACAACTCGGGGCACAGCGCGATCTGAAAATTGTTCGGGATTTACTGAGAAGCGCCGAGTAGAGGAGGATACAATGCAGTGGCTTGTTGAATTCCACCCCAAACTTCTTTCCCCGATGTACCAAGCACGGAAATTCCTAACTGTGCTTTTTATTGCCGTCCTTATTTTTCTTTTTTACGCGCGGTCTAATTTTATTTCCTCTGTCTCCGCCGCTAATTCACCCTTGCAGTTAACCTGGTCTTCAGCTGAATCAGACTATACTAAAAGCATTGCTTGGGGCGACTATGACGGCGATGGGGATCTTGATCTTGCCACAGGTGGAAGTGAACTCCGGATATACCGCAATGAAAATGGCGCCCTCGCTGCCCAGGCGGTATTGCGTATAGCTTTGTCGGGCAATCCAAGCATTGCCTGGGGCGATTGTGATAGCGACGGCGATCTCGATTTGGTGGTGGGCGCAACAGCGTATGCCGGGATTCAATTGTATCGGAATGACGGTGTCGCAAGTAATGGAGTACCCATCTTTACAATTGTCTTGGTATGGAACAACTATTCTGACCTTACCACTAGCGTCGCGTGGGGAGATTACAACGGAGATGGTAGACCTGATCTCGCAGTAGGGAACTATGGGCAACCTAATCGTTTGTTCAAAAATATCAATGGGACTCTAACTCTGGATTCAAATTGGTCCCCGCCGGCAGAGCAGACTAATAGCTTGGCATGGGGTGATGTGGATAGTGATGGCGACCTCGATTTGGCGGTGGGTAATGGTGGTAGTGTGAGGTTATATCGCAATAACGGTGGGATGTTGGTGCTGGATGCGGGATGGTCGCACACCTATGGCGAGAATCGAAGTGTTGCGTGGGGAGACTATGATGCGGACGGCTATCTTGACCTCGCGATTGGGGGAATTTGCAACTGGTCTATCTGCAATTCAATTATTGTATACCACAATATCGGTGGAGTCCTTGGGAATACCCCGGCATGGCTATCGTCTCAAAATCGGACCCGGAGTATCGCGTGGGGTGACTATGATGGCGATGGTGATCTTGATCTCACTGCGGGAAATATGGGGCTTGGCAACCAATTGTACCGCAATGATGGCATTGGGACGGATGGTAATCTGACTTTTACACTTGTCTGGTCATCCTCCGAAGGTGATAATACCACCAGCATCGCATTGGGGGATGTTGACAATGACGGCGATCTAGACCTTGCTATTGGGAATGAAGCACAACCCAACCGGGTGTATCGAAATGATAGTGGATTCTTATACGCATGGGGATATATGTTTCCATTTGAAAATGGCAATAGTGTGGCGTGGGGCGATTATGATAACGATGGCGATCTCGACGTTGCCATGGGAATCGATTGTCATGGGCGAACCGATTGTCACTCCGTCCGACTGCTTCGTAATTCTAATGGCGGATTTTTGGATTGGTACTCGGCTGAATCAGACTCTACCCGGAGCATCGCCTGGGGAGATTTTAACAGTGATGGCTTCCTAGATTTAGCAGTGGCGAATAGTGGTCAAAGCAGACTGTACTACAACAATGGCAATGGACTATCACTTGTAGCTGGATGGGGCCCTTCAACTGGAGGCGCGCGGAGTGTGGTGTGGGGTGACTACGATGGTAATGGGTCTCTTGACCTCTTCATCGGAATAGATTGTTCCACTAATCTAGCACCGTGCCGGTCAATTCGAGTTTATCGTAATGTTGGCGGAAATTTGACGACAAACGAAGTTTGGTCAAATCCGCTTGGATATGACGCTACTCGCAGTGTTGCGCTGGGGGACTATGATAACGACGGCGATCTCGATCTCGCGATAGGAAATTACGGACAACCCAGTTGGTTGTACCGCAACGATGGTGTTGCAACTAATGGAGCACCTATCTTTACTCTTGTCTGGTGGTCGGCGCAAAATGATCGAACCAATAGTATTGCCTGGGGAGATTTCAATGGTGATGGACGACTCGATCTTAGTGTAGGAAATGATAGTCAGCCCAATCGCCTGTATCGCAACGATGGCGTCGCGAATGATGGTAACCCAATCTTTACTCTAGTCTGGTCGTCAGCCGAAGCCGCTTCTACAAATAGCATCGCATTGGGTGATTATGATGGTGATGGTGATCTTGATCTCGCAAGTGGGGTTACCTGTTCATCCGACTTTGGGGGTTGTGGCTCGGTCCGGGTCTATCGTAATGACGGTGGAATTCTGACTTTTGGAGCGGCTTGGTTGTCCGGTCTGGGAACCAAAGTAGGATTGGACTTTGGTCCTACGTATAGTGTTGCGTGGGGTGATTATGATAACGATGGCGATCTTGACCTGCTCTCTGGGACTGGAATATCCCGGAATAACCGCGACGCGCGTTACTGGACGGCTTCAACCCCAAACATTCGGATAGCTTATCCTGGTGCCAAATCAGATTTTTATTCGACCGCCGAAATCCTCTCGAGCCAACCAATCCCGGTCACATACAAATTGATAAATCCGCGTGCCATCCCAGTCAAGAATGTTCGCGCCGAATTCTCACTCGTTGGAGGTGGCAAAGGTATTTCATCCACTTGGTTGTCTGCGGCACCCGGCCCTGGTACCGACATTCCCCCTTTAGCAACCACAACTGCCTACCGGTATACTATACCTCCCTTCAATTGGATCAATATCACCACCGATGGCACACCAGTTACTTTGGGCGACGATTCGGTAGCGGGTCCCATCAACTTGGGCTTTAAATTTGACTTTTTCGATCAAGCGTTTAGTCAGTTCTGGATCAGCAGTAACGGATTCATTTCCTTCGGGACTCCCTCTACTTCTTATGGGAATATTTGTTTGCCGCATAGTTCGGCTCCCGCAAATCTCGTTGCACCGTTTTGGGATGATCTGAATCCTGCTGTGGGAGGGCAGGTCTATTACCGTAAAGTGGATGCCGACACGATGGTGGTGGAATGGTATCAGGTGCCACACCATACTAGTAGTGGGAATGGAATCTATACGTTCGAGGCGATCATACGGCGCGATGGTACGATCACCTTTCAATATCTCTCGATGGCAGGAACACTTGATAGCGCGACAATCGGCATACAGAACAACAACGGGACTCGTGCTACACAGGCAAGTTGCAACGCGAACTATGCACAAAACAACCTCGCACTCCGCTTTTACAACCCAGGTCAAACGTATACATTTAACTGGGATGTTTATAACAGCCGCTTTTTCGGTGAGAGCGACAATGTCGTTTTTCGAATGGTTGCCATTCCAGATGTGCGGACAAAACCCAACTCTGTACCCGGCCCGTTCATGTACGGTAGTTTTGCGTCTCAGACTTTTCCTTTCCGTGTTCGTGGCACACAAATACTTGTAATGAATGGTAACTCACGCGTTGCGAACGCGCTCGTCTATCGCTTACCTGTAGGTCAGACGGGACGCGCTAGTGCTATCAGCGACGCAAACTCACAACCCTTCCGGACGGATTTGATGGGCTACTTACAAGGACGGGGTGAACTGAACCGGGACGACAAATTAGTTGCACTTGCGCCAATCGCATCTACGCCGAATTACGCGCTGTACTATACCAATGCTCCACCCAATAGAGATGGACTGCATATGTATACGGTGGGCGCATCAGGTATACAGACACTCACAGTGTCTTCCTCGAATCCACTTGTTTTGCTCAATCTTGATATTTCACTGGAGTGGGATGCGCGCAAAGACAAAGAATACCTGACACAGTTGAAATATGATTTACAACGTGCTTCGGATTTCTTGTACGATTGGACGAACGGGCAAGTTGCACTTGGACAATTGAATATTTATCACGACAAGCAAAACTGGATGACAGCAGATATTCGCGTTTACGCGTCTAACCGCTTTCGTCCTAACGCGATCCAAGGGGGAATTGTCACCAGCGTTATCACAGATCCCATTAGTCCGACCATTGAATACGCCCCCGGGCACGTTCGGATGGGTGCGACTTGGAATCGCTATGGCAATGCTAGTGGATCATTGGGTCAAGATTGGCCCCGCGCGTTGGCTCACGAGTTGGGGCATTATGCCTTGTTCCTCGACGATGATTATCTTGGGTTGGATCCATCGACGGGATTGCTCGTGCCACTTCAACAGCCATACACGAGCGAATGTAAATACACAGCAATGACGGATCCATATCGGGATGACTATAGTGAATTTCATTATCAATCTAACTGGTCGACGGAATGTAAAGATACGCTCGCGGCAAACACTACTCGGCGATGGGATTGGGCTACGATCACAACTTTTTATCCATTGAATGGAACCCCCGGCGCTACCGGTACCGGTCCGAATAGTCTACCACTCACCGTAACTCAAATCAAAGAGAATGATCCCGGCACGCCTATCCAAACGCTCGATGATCCTACCTTCTTTCTAATCAAAGACAATTCGCGATACCAACCTGGGACAGGTGCTCGCGCGATCCTGTACCAAAACGATCGCATGATTGACCTGGGACGTCCGACACTTGATCAAGTTTTCGCGCGCGGAGCACGGATTGGCGATCGGCTCTGCGTATATGAATTAGCGGCTCAACGTGTGGGCTGTGCTACAATTAGTTCAGGTAATAAGGATTTGGGGCTGGCTTCAGTATCAAATTGGCAACCCGACATTACTGTTTCGCCGGTTACATCGCGCACCATCACTATCAATGTTAGCAATTTGACATCCGGGTTGACGACTCTTAGGGCGCGGATTTTTCCGATCGATGCAACTGCAACAAGTACAAAGCAACTCTCTTGGACGGGTAGTCAATACAGTGTTACTTTCGATCCCTTTGATCTAATCAGTCCCACATTGGAAGCCCATGTGCAAGTTTGGGATATATCAGGTTCAAACCGAGAGGTGATTGCAGATTATGCTTTACAAGGGGGTCCGAGTGATCAATGGGGTGAGTGGTCTGACCAGTGGGGAGAATGGGCACCAAGCGGATCCGGTGATGGACAAGTGCTGTTGTTCGGAAAAAACCTCACATTCAGACCAAATGAATCCGTTGTTTTCCAGGCGACCACCAAACTTCCGACATCCCTGGCAGGGACAACGCTTATTGGACAGGCGTATCGGTTGACTACGGTTGGCACGCCTAGTTTGAGCGGAGCGTCAATTACGTTTCAGTACTTGGGGCGGGAAGTGCCGGCTGGCGAAACACCCAAGATCTACTATTGGAATGGAACTACCGTGACTCAAACGAATACAGTGGTGAATACTTATTACAACATTGCATCTGCCTTTGTCCAGGGACCAGGCGTTTACGCGCTAATGGCAAGTGTTGACATTCCGTTGTATGGTCCTGGGTGGAACTTGATCTCCTACCCAATTCAAACAACCCAGCCAGTTACAGTTCCACTTGCCTTGAAATCTATCGAGCCATATTACACAATGGTCTATGGGTATGTGGCGACAGACAAGGATGATCACTGGAAATTATATGCCAAACCCCCGATACCAGATCAAATCAACGATCTGACATATTTGGAATTTGGTCGCGGATACTGGATCACGGTCACGCAAAACATTACGTTGGCGCTTACTTCACGGACTCAGCGACCAACCCTGCCGCGCAATATGCAACTTCCACCGTCTACATTTTACGGTCCTTTGCTGGCGGGAACCGGTTTCTCCCCGACAGTCGGAATGACATTAACCGCTTCAATTGCCGGAAACCCGTGTGGTCAGGGTCGAACGCTGAGCATTGGCGGTCAGGTCTTCTATGTGATCGATGTGTTCGCGAAAGATATTGGAAGTTACGCGGGGTGCGGGGAAATGTGGCGTCCCATCACATTCAAGGTTGGAACGCGGACGATGGTGCGGCAAGGAGGTTGGAACAATTCGCGTGTGCAGTATTTACCGTTGGGGCTAACGCCGGATATTTTCTTGCCATTCATTCGCAGGGGACCGTAAATTTGCCGGACAAACGGAATGTTATCGAAAAAGTTGGCGGAAAAAAGTTATGTACTGGAGTTCAACAAATCGGGGTTTTTAAAAATCGGATCGAAGGAACCGGGAAGACGTTTGGTTGTCTGTAGATACGACCTAATTTTCCATCAAGCGAATGAAACCAGAATTGGGAAAATGAAAAGACTGCGTGTTTAATGACACGCAGTCTTTGATTGAAAAATTGCCTCTGCTATTTTGAATCCATCGCGATTTCGAGCGCACGTCCTTGACGGAGTTCGCCTTTCTCATGAAGTTCTTTTATTCGGCGTACATCATCCTCGCGCAGAAGAAATCCACGCTTTGTACCGGGATTTAGGACCTGAATTCGTCCTTCCTTGATCCATCGCCACAGACTCGTGCGACCGATCCCAAACTCTCGCTTGGCTTCCGCTAGATTCAAAGCTCTTTCCCCGTTAGATTGTGAATCTCGATTGTGTTTTGGTCGCGCGAATGGTTTCACTTTTCTCTCCGGCACGGCAAACTGGCCACCAATTTTGACTGCTTTGATTTTACCATCCTTGATTAGAAGCGTCAATAGTTCCGGGGCGACATTATATTTTTTTGCGGCATCCGAGAGCGTGATAAAATTATCGGGAGAGGGAAGCGGAGTTTTACGCGGGCGGGACATGGTGTCCTATCCTTTTGGCTTGATGATGTTATGGATTCTAGCGTAAAGTCCTGCCAAACCCTGCCCCTATTCCAGAAACACCCATAACATCGTTTTGATTCGCGAGCCGAATATCCGCTCCATCATTGATGAAGCGGACTATCCGGTTTGTGGCTGAGTGCGCCCGGAGGGATTCGAACCCCCAACACTCAGTTCCGAAGACTGATGCTCTATCCATTGAGCTACGGGCGCAGAATTACTTTCACGCGCAGTATAACATTGATTGACGAAATTGCAAAATCAATTTAGTTGCGCCGCGAGCGCATCCGCTTCCGTCACCGGCATTTGGCACGCGAAATTTTGACAGACGTACGCGGTCGCGCGTCCGCCGATTTGCGCGCGGTTGTGCAGTAACGGAATTGCCGATGCCGATGCGCCGAGCGCGATGACCTGGTTCGGACGATAAGCGCGATCAATCACTTCGAGCAAGGCGCGCGCGTTTTCGCGCTTGCCGATGATCGCGATTTCGTTGACCGGCGCGAGCGCGAAATCGAGCGCGCCCAGCCATTGCGCGAAACCAAGCGGCGCGGCGACGAGCGCGCGTTGAAGCATCGCGAGTGCGCGTTCAGCCGGATCGCGATAACGCGCGTCGCCGGTGAGCGCGGCAAGTTTGAGCAGAACGGTGACCGCCATCGCGTTGCCGGACGGCGTCGCATTGTCTTGCACATCTTTCGGACGCGTGATCAAGGTTTCGTGATCGTCGCGCGTGTCGAAAAATCCGCCGCGCGCATCCACGAAATGTGCGAGCATCGCGTCCGCCAATTCGCGCGCGGCGATGAACCATTTTTCATCGAACGTCGTTTCGTACAGCGCGAGCAACCCCTCCGCGAAATTCGCGTAATCTTCGAGATACCCGTTCAAGCGCGCCGCACCGTCTTTCCACGAACGAAGCAAACGCCCATCGCTCCCGCGCAATTCCGCGAGCACAAAATCCGCGTTGCGTTCCGCAATCGCGCGATAATCGTCGCGATGCAACACGCGCGCGGCTTCCGCAAACGCGGCGAGCATCAAGCCGTTCCACGCGGTTAGAATTTTTTCATCGCGCGCCGGTTTGACGCGTTGCGCGCGCGCGGCGAGCAATTTGTTGCGCGCGGCGGCAAGTCGCGTTTCGACTTGTTCGCGCGATAACTGATTCATCCCGGCAACGACATCGAAATCGCGCGCGGCGAAGAGAATGGTGCCCTCTTCAAAGTTGCCCTGTTCGGTTACGCCGTACGCATCGGCAAAAATTTTCGCATCATCGCCGAGCGCCGCGCGAATTTCGCCCGCCGACCAAACGTAAAACTTGCCCTCGACGCCTTCCGAGTCCGCGTCCTGGGTCGAGAAAAATCCGCCGCGCGCGTGCGTCATTTCGCGCGCGACGTAATCGAGCGTTTCGATCACGATGCGCCGGTAAAACTCGTCGCGCGTGATTTGGTACGCGTGCAAGTACACACGCGCGAGGAGCGCGTTATCGTACAGCATTTTTTCAAAGTGCGGCACGAGCCAGATCGCGTTTGTCGAGTACCGATGAAAGCCGCCGCCGAGTTGATCGTAAATTCCGCCGCGCGCCATTTTCGTCAGCGCAGTCGTGATCATTTTGAGCGTGAGTTCATCGCGCGTGCGCGTGAATCGACGCATCAAAAATTCGAGCGTCATCGGTTGTGGAAATTTCGGCGCATCGCCCCAGCCGCCGTTCGTCCAATCAAACGCGTGATAAATTTGTTCGCCGGCTTGCGCGAGCGTGTCCGCGCTCAACGCGCTCTCGCCGATCCACTCGCGCGGCAATCCACCGCTCGCTAAAATCGCGACATTGCGCGCGCTTCCCTGGATCAGATCGGCGCGGCGATCGCGCCACGCGTCCACGACTGCCGCCAACACATCCATAAACGCCGGCATATTGAAACGGCGCGTGTTTGGAAAATAGGTGCCGCCGTAAAACGGCGCGCCGTCGGGCGTGAGAAACACGCTCATTGGCCAACCGCCTTGCCCGGTCATCGCGACGACCGCGTTCATATAAATCGAATCCAGGTCGGGACGTTCCTCGCGATCAACTTTGATCGAAATAAAATGTTCGTTCAACAATTGTGCAGTCGTTGCATCCACGAACGATTCGTGCTCCATCACATGGCACCAGTGGCACGCCGCGTACCCGATGCTCAAAAAAATCGGTTTGTCTTCAGCGCGCGCGCGTTGCAACGCATCATCGCTCCATGCGTACCAATTCACCGGATTATGCGCGTGTTGTAAAAGATATGGACTGGTTTCGTTGATCAAACGATTGGGCATTTGTTTTTTCCTTTGCGCGACAGTGTATCACGCCTTGCCGCGCGCGGTCAATCGGGGTTGTGGTATAATCCAATCGAAATGCAAACACGAAAAATTTTTCAATCCATTTTTTTTGCAATCGCCATCGCGCTTGCGTTGATGACGCGCGCGGCGCACGCGCAAACCGCGACGCCGGACGCGCTGCCCGGGCGCATCGTCGCCCAATCGGGCGACGCGTACATCGCGCACGACCCGGCGACGCAAACCTGGGAAATCGGCACCGACGCGATTCGGCGGCGAATGAGTTTCAGCGCGAGCGGGTATCGCTTGCTGAGCTGGAAAAATAAATTGACGAATCGCGAATGGCTCACGCCCGGCGGTGGCGCGAGCGCGGAATTACGCGTCGTGATCGAAGGACAAATTCTCACGACCGCGTCGCGCGATTTCGCATTGCGCGATTTCACGACGCGCCGCAACGCGGATGGTTCGCTCGAACTGCGCGTGTCGCTCGCGCGTCAATCACTCGTCGCGCATTTGCACTATGTCGCACATCCTGGCACGAGCGTAGTCGGCAAGTGGGTCGAACTCGAAAATGCCGGGCGCACGACTCTGCGTAATCTCGACGCGCTCGATTCGATTTCGCTCGACCTGCGTCCGTCCGCCGATCCGTTGACTTTGCATTGGGTTCAGGGAAGGATTATTCGGTGGCATCGAGTGGTCGGGCGCGTGGCAATTGCGCGCGCGCCGCGAAGCCGGGCACACGACGTTACGCGCGGGCTTGGATGAATTTCATCTCGATCTAGCGCCGGGCGAAAAATTTGAATCGCCGCGCCGCTTCCTGGGGTTTTTTCGCGGCGGGATCGACGAAGCCGCGTTCGCATCGCACACATTTGCGCGGCGTTATTTATTGCGCGCGCGCCCGGCGGATTTTCCGTGGACGCAATTCAATACCTGGTTCGCGTACTATACCGATCTTGATGAAACGCGCTTGATGCACGATGTGGACAATGCCGCGGCGATGGGCTTGGAAGTGTTCGTGCTTGACGCGGGCTGGTACGAAGGATCGCCCCAGGTCGCGGATTTTTCGTTCGGTTTGGGAACGTGGCGCGAAAATCGCGAAAAATTTCCGCGCGGGCTAAAAACATTTTCCGATTACGTTCACAGCAAGGGTTTGAAATTTGGATTGTGGGTCGAACCCGAACGCGTGGATTTGGCGTACGTCGGCAAAGAAATTCCGATGGCGTGGATCGCGCCGGATACAAATTGGATTGGCGATTTGCCCGAAGGCAGAGCGCGCACGACGATGATCTGTCTGGGCGATCCCGCCGCGCGCGCGTGGATGAAAACCTGGCTCGCGCGATTAATTCGCGAGTATCATGTGGATTGGCTAAAGTGGGACAATAATATGTGGATGTCGTGCGATTCGCCGGGTATTCCTGGGATTGATAATTACGCGCACGTTCACGGCTTGTACGAAATTTTCGATTTTCTGCGCGCCGAGTTTCCCGCGCTCATTATCGAGAATTGCGCGAGCGGCGGCAATCGCATGGATTATGCGTTGATGCGCCGCAGTGATGTCGCGTGGTTGAGCGATGAAACCGATCCGAGTTATCGCGTGCGTTATCACGCGGTCGGCGCAAGTTTTCCGTTTCCGCCGGAATATCTCAACTCCGCGCTCGTCGAATCCTGGTTCGAACCGTTGAGCGAAGCGAATCGCGATTACGCGATCTTGCGCGGCTGGCTTCGCAGTCGCATGATGGGCGCGTTCGCGATCTCGGTTACGACGCTCGAT
>JACRPR010000006.1:43653-44266 GCA_016223105.1 Chloroflexota bacterium
TGGTCGCGCGAATTTCGCGATGAGGTCGCGCGCGAGATCGCGCGGTACAAAAGCGTGCGCGACATTATCGCGCGCGGGCGAATGTATCATTTGTTCCCGCAATCGGATTTGAGTTTGCCGATGCTTCAACCGCCGAACGAACCGGACGCGATCGAATTTTACGACGCGAGCACGCGACGCGGGATTGTCTTTTTGTTTCGCGGCACGGTCGCGTGGTCGGAACGGCGCGTCGTTTTGCGCGCGCTCGCGCCGAATGTCGTTTACGATGTGCAAACGAGCGACGGCGTGATCAAATTGCGCCGCACCGGGCGTCAATTAATGAGCGACAAAATCGAATTTACGTTTGAGCAAGAACGTCCGTCCGCGTTGTTGTTCATCACCCCCGCGCCGTCGGGCGCGACGCCGGAGCCGTTGCCGAATCCGTGAACGCGAAACCCAAAGGGTTTTCGAAAACCCTTTGGGTTTATTCGACGCGAATCATTTGCACGCCTTCGCGATCACGCAACCACGCGACGCGTTCCTCAACGACGCCCGCCCAATAGTTTTGCGCTTGCGCGGTTGCAAGTCGTATCGCGCCGGTGATCGTGCGCGTTTCGCCGGGCGCGAGCGGCGA
>JACRPR010000006.1:44306-67725 GCA_016223105.1 Chloroflexota bacterium
CAATCCCCAGCGGTACGGATGATCTACACCGGTGCGATTGTACAAATCAATTGCGACGCGTACCGCGCCGGGCACATCGGGAAAATCGCGCGAGTAAAATGTATCGCCCTCGGCGTACACAAAACCAGGTTGCGGATCCTGGGTTGGTAAACTTGTGTTGCGCGTATTCTTGATCGTGATGCTGATGTTGAGCGTGCGATCCGGCGCGACGGAAAAATTAACGCTGACGACCTCCGGCAACTTGCCGGACGATTCGATCACCCGAATCGCTTGGGGTCCGATGCGATCCTGAACCCACGCGATATGTTCTTGCACAAGCCCCGCCCAATACAATTGCGTTTGTGCGTGCTTGACGCGAATCAAGCCAGTGATCGTGCGCGCTTCGCCCGGCGCGAGCGGTGAGCCCAAGCCCCAGCGATACGGATGATCAATTCCCGTGCGCGTCGCACAATCAACGCCGACGCGAAAATTGCCGGGCGCGTCCGCAAAGCCGCGACTGACGAACGAATCGCCTTCGTCGTAAATAAATCCTGGGTCGGGTCCTTGCGTCGCGAGCGGCAACGCACCATTGTTCACGACGGTCGCGCTGATTTGCAGAAACTGTCCCGCGCTCAAAATCGTCGGCGTGATTTTCACATCGCGCATTTCGACGCTTGGCTGAACCGTGATCCGTTGCGCGCCTTGCGCGTCCTGATGCCACGCGATTTGTTCCTGCACGACGCCTGCCCAGTAATTGCGCGCGATGGGCGTCTGCACTCGAATCGCGCCGGTAATTGTGCGCGTTTCGCCGGGCGCGAGCGGCGATCCCAAGCCCCACCGATACGGATGATCAACGCCGACGCGTCCGTCGAAATCAATCGCGACGCGCATCGCGCCGGGCGAATCGGGAAAGCCGCGCGAATAAAATGTGTCGCCTTCGGTGTACACAAAACCAGGTTGCGGATCCTGGGTCGCAAGCGGCGCGTTCGAATTATTTTTGACCGTGATGCGGACGCCGAGTTGCTGACTTGCGGACAGCGTCGTTGGATCGAATTGGACGCGCGTGATGCTGATCGGCGGAAGGTGCGCTTGTTGTTGGAGCGCGTACCAGGCGGGACGCCGCGTCCCGGTATTGTCTACCAAGCCCCACCCGGCTTCGCTGATGCGCCACGTAAACCAAAACGCGCGCGCCACTGAATCCGCGCCAAGTTCGCGCATCAAACCAAACGCGCGCGTGAGATATTCCGCGACGGCTTGCGCGGGTTCGATGCCCGCGCCCCATTGATACGCGAGCTCCGCGCCGATCTCGGTGATCCACAACGGTTTGCGCGCAATCGCGCGCGCGCGTGTGATCGAAGTTCGCAAATCGCCAAAGCCCCAATCGCTAAATGGAAATCCATCCACTCTCATTCCGTACGGATGCCAGCCGACCGCGTCGCAGGAATCGCGCGCCAACTCCATCACGCGTTCGAGGTACGGATAATTGACGCCACAACAAATTCCGGCGGAAATCACCGGCACATCGCTCACGGCTTTGATTTTGGGGTAGCACGCATTGAGCAACGCGGCGTAATCGTCCGCTAAAATCTCCTGCGTTTCCGGCTCGTTGAAAATTTCTAGCGCGTCAATCGCGCCGCGATAAAACGTCGCGATTTTTTGCGCGAGATTCGCGACGCGTGCGTTGTAACTTGCCCAGCCGTTCGGATCCGCCGGCGGAAGTTCGCCGAGCGTTTCGGTGTTGATCAACGCGAGAATTATTTCGCCGCGCGCGCGATAATTTTGGATCACCCAATCGAGTTCGGTGTTGCGCCCGGTTTGAAAATCTTGGAAGGACGCGGTGAGAAGATAGCGCACCCAGGTCGGATCGAGCGCGGCGAGTTCATCCGCGCTCGGCAGAACTCGCGCGCGTGGTCCGGGGTTGAGCGCCAAGCCGACAGGTGGATCGGATGAAAGTTTAGCGGGCATTTGAACGACTCCTATCGCGCGAAAATTTGGGTTGTAGGGGCGAAGCATTTTTCCGTCCCGCACGCGGGACGGAAAAATGCTTCGCCCCTACGTTGACGACGGCGATAAATTTGGAATGTTGAAATCTTGTTGGTATAATGATCGTGAACGATTTTGCGGATCCGCTTTTCGCCAGTGTATTCTAACTTGGGGCAAAAAGCAAACATCACGCACACACGCGCGCAAATCGCGCAATCTATATTTTCAAAGTAGGAGAAACCCCAATGACGACGATGTCACCGCGGGTCATGCACGTCCTGGTTTTGATCGCTCTCATTTTTGTTGTTGCTTGCCAGCCGCAGTCCCCGCAAGTTCCCACTCCGATCGCGAATGTTCCAACGTCCGCGCCAGATGCGCCAACATCGCTTCCATCCCCGACAACCATCGCGACGCCGACGCTCGCGCCTACGCCGATTGCGCGCGCAACTCCGCCGCCGCCGGTCGAAGAATCGTTGTTCGATGTTTTGATGAAGCCGCTCGCGGCAGACGCCGTCAAGCGGCGCGCTGAACGCGCCAAAGCCGATCCCGAATTCGCCAAAAGCGTTGACCTGGGATTGAACGAAGACCGCGTGAATTTTTTGCTGTACGGGTACGGCGAAACGCACGAGCCGCCCGTCACCGAAAAAGCGACCATCGGATCGTACACGATCATTTCGTACGATTTGAAATCGCGCAAGGCGGATGTCGTGTCGTTCACGCACGACATTCGCGCGCCCGAAGTCGAACGCGCGCTGTGGAAGCCCGGCGAAAAATTTTACGCGCTCCGAATGGATCAGGCGTATCCCGTTGGCGGATTCAAATTGCAACGCCAGATGTTACGCAACGCGACCGGCTTGGCGATGGATTATCAAATCGTGTTTCGCGATGCCGCGATTGCATCGGCGGTGGACAATGTGTTTGAAGGCGTCGAGGTGAATGTGCCGTTCGCGTTCCAGGTGCATCCATTTTATCTTGACGGAAAAAAATACGACAAGGGCACGTTTCCGCAAGGCGCGCAAAAGATGGACGGCAAGCGCGTGATTCAATTCATCAAGACCGTGCCGATCACCGAAGGATATTACGGCAAGACGCTTGAACACAACACGCGCAAGCATCTCGTCTTTAGCGCGTTGCTCGAATCGTTGAAACGCAAATACGGCGAGCCGAAATTCTGGTTCAACCTGTCCGGGTTTGTAACGAAAGAATTGATGGCGGGGACGGTAACGTACGATTTCGATCCGATCCCGCTCGCGCTCAACAACATTAGCACAGCGACCGCGACGATGAATAAATTATCGTCCGCGCGCGAAATTCCAATGCCCGCGATTCGCCGTTCGATCTATGTGGTGGATGTCGCGCACGGCGACGGCGGTGTGCGCTGGGTCGAAGGCGACGCGCTCGAAAATCCAATTTCGAAAAAAGATATCGCGGGCGGAATTTATCCGCATCTCGCGTACGAAGTTCCGCCCGGTTCAAATCCGTACGGTGATCTTGTAACCGAATACTGGGGACCAGTCCGCAAGTTGGTGCGAAGCACATTGATCGTGAATGTGTCGCCGCAGAACGCACAACCGGAATAAAAACCAGGATTGTTGCTTGTCTTTTCGAGCAAAGCGAGAAATCCCCGTCCGCGCAAAAGAGATTTCTCGCTTCGATTTCTCGCTTCGCTCGAAATGACATTAAATAAAATCGAAATGACATTAAACAAAATCAGCCCGGCTCACAATGAGCCGGGCTGATTTTGTTTTACGCGCGCTTGCCGCCAGTCGCGAAGCGCAAACGGGAGATAGAGCAACAGAAAAACCGCGAACGCGATGGCGACCATTACCACGATGTACAGGGGCCACGGCGGCATCAGGTCGATCAAGGTGGGGGTTTCCGGTTTGTGCATAATGAACAGATAATTGCTTCGGAGCAAAAGATTGATCGGAAAAACGATCGCCATATACGCGAGTCCACCAATCGCGACGCGCGCGAACGATGCCCAGGTCGGACGCAATCCTTCGACAACCGTCATATAGATCGCGGTTGTAACAATCGCACCGTGCGAAATCATCACTTGGAAAAATCGAAAATGTGGAAATCCGTAAATGCCCGCGTCGGGCGTGAGTAATGCTTGCGTCGCCGCGCCGATGCCGAAAAAATAAATGAACTCGTACACGCGATAATTTTTCGTAACGAGCAAGTACGCGCTTGCAAACACCATCAAACTGCAAACGTGCAAGGGCAGGGTGTACTGGAGCGACCAAATCCCGGTCGTCCAATTCCACAAATGCCACAGCGCTTCATCCACCAGCAAAATCGCGGCAAGCGTGTATCGAAACGCGCGCCGCGTATTTTCAGCGCGCGCGCGCAAGCGCGGGAGCGCGAGATTGATCGCGACCAGGATCGCGAGCGCGATCAGGTGCGCCGCGCCAAACAACACGAATGGTTCGCCGTGATAATCGCCGGAAAAAAATTCGCCCATGTTGCATCCACAAACCCGGAGGGTCTTCAAGACCCTTCGGGTTTCTTATCGCGTTACCAACTGAAATGTCAAAAAGTATCGCGTATGCGATTGCTTGCGTTGCTGTTGCACACTGAACAATCCCATCCCGCCAATTTTATCGCTGGGTTGTCCGCCGCCGATTTGGAGGGGCCACTGATTCGCGAGATAGGAATAATTGCAATTGCACATATCGGTCGGCGATTTTTCGGGACCGATGTCGTCAACCGTCGCGACATTGCCATTATCTTTCGTGACGATGAGCGGCGCGCTCGTGCGCGCGCCATTCTCCGCGAGCAATGTGACGTAAATCCCGGTGCCGGTATCGCCGCCGGGCAAGTTGGGACAATCGTTGCGCTTGTCGCTATCGTCGCAGTACAACGCTTTGATGAGATGCCAATACTTTTGTCCTGGCGCGACGTTTGCCGCGTTAAAGTACACGCCGCCGGGCCATTCGGTTGGATAACTGGGAATCCAGTTAGTCGCGATCACGACCGGCGCGGGTGTGCGCGTCGCGGTTGGGCGACGTGTTGGTGTGCGCGTTGGCGTGATCGTCGCGGTGGGTGTGAGCGTGGGCGTGCGCGTTGGGGTGAGTGTGATCGTTGATGTTGAGGTTGGCAGGGGTGTGTTGGTTGGAGTTGGCGTCGCGGTGCGCGCGATTGCCGCGAGTTCGGGGCTCGTTATCCCCAACGCTTCAGCAAGCGCGGCGAGCCACACACTCGCCGGATCATTTTGCGCCGCGTACTTTTTCGCGAGTGCGACGACGCGCTCATTCACTTTTTGATCTTTGAGTTGTTTGAGCCGCGTCTGCGCGTGATCCAGGTCTTGATCGACCGCGAACGTTTCTGCGACAAGAACGATAAATTCTTCTTGTTGCTCCGGTTTCAAATCGGCAATGTCTACGTTGCTCACTTGAACCGGAAACGCGATCCAACCCAGCCACAACCCGAACGCAATCCCGGCGACCACTCCGCACGCGATCAACAAAACCAAGATGATGCCGGCGATTTGCAAATTGCTCATTCCGCATCACCTAATGCGGCGATGATTTTTGCGCGTCCGATCATTTGCGCGAGCGCGCGCAGTGGCTCGGGCGCGTTCGCCGACCACAACCATTCGACGCGCATCCAAAAGCCGGGCAGAACGGTCGAGCGGTAGATTCCGTCCGCGTCAATCGGAATCGGTTGATAGCGCATCTGCGCGTCGAGTACGTAAAAATCCGCGCGCGGGCGCGCGGGACGCGGATCAATAATCCAGTACTCGCGCACGCCGGCGAGTTCGTATTCGTAAAATTTATCCGCGCGATCGCGCGCGACGCTTTCATCCGAGATCACTTCGATCACGAGATCCGCGGGACCGGCGAGTCGCTCTTCGGTTAGCCGGTCGCGATGTTCATTCGCGATGTACAAAATATCCGGTTCGCGCGCGGACCCATCCGGGGATGCGCGCATCTCGAATGGCGCAACGCGAACTATGCCCAGTTGGAAAATGCGAACGAATAGATCGAGCAATTCGTAAAGGAACCCGACTACGTTTTGATGCAAATTTTTCGGCGGCATTTGTTCGATGACCTCCCCGTTGACCCATTCGGCGTGCGTGTCTTCGCCAGACCAATCACGAAATTCTGCGTAAGTCATTCGCAAAGATTTTTTCGAAGCCGTGTCGCTCGTATTTTTTTCAATTGCAATGATCGCGCTCATTCCAACCTCACTTGCGCGCGCGTCGCCAGGTCAACCGAAAATTGACATGACGCTTGAGCGGCAATCCCATCCCCACAACACGATCGCTGGGCATATCATCCACCCACGCGGAGTATGCGCCTTGCTCATCTTGTTCCGGTGTAAACGATTGCCACAGTGGAATATTCGTTTGCCCGCGTTCGTCTGTTACCGCATCCGTTTTATTATCGCTCCATCCTTGCCACACGCGTTGATTCGCGATCGGCTGATTCAATTCATCGAGGATGGTATAAAAAATGTGATGACTCTCGCCCGATTCGCTCGGTCCCTCGTACACCGCGCTGACCAAGCGCCAACACGCGTCGCCGCGTTTCACGTTGGCGGCTTCCATCGTGATGTTGAGCGCGTCGAGTCGAAAATCCCATTCGAGTTCGGCGGTCGGAACAAAAACCAGGTCGCGCGGAATGACGACCGTAACCGATTCGGGCGGCGACTCGCGTGGTTCCGATTTTGTTTCGACCGGCGCGATTTCGATTTCAACCGGCGCGGGCGATTCGCTTTTGATTGCCGGTTCTGCGGGCGCGCTCGTTTCAAAGTGCGCCAAACCCGGTCGTTCGATTTCGCGCGGCGCGATTTCGACTGGCGGCGGCGGCGCGGGTTGCGCGCCCGGCAAGCGCCGCGCGAGATTTGGCATTTGCTTGACCGCGTCAATCACCGGCAAATAATCACCGTGCGCGATCCCAGGAATCGCGATTTTTGGAAAATCGGTTTTGCCGGTCGCGCCATCGCGCAACGTGGCTAGCCAAAACGCGCTGTGCCACGCGTCCGCTTCGCGCCCGGGCGATTCGATCAACGCGGCGGCGCAGGTCGCGAAAAAATAATCGGGCGCTTGGCGTTGCATCCAATCGAACAGCGCGACGGTGAGATCGCGTTGCGCGTCCGGCGTAACGCGCGGATAACGCGGATCATCGCGCCGCCCGACGCGATAGCCGCCCTCGGTGCCGATGATTGGAATCGCGCGTCCCAGGTATTTCAGAGCGAGCGCGTTGTAATATTCAAACTCGCGAAAACACGCGTGATCGTTTTGCAAATTCGGCGCGGGATTTTTGCGCGCGTCGCGCAGTTCATTGATCTCGTCGCAAGTGTCGGTGCGCTTTGTCGCGCTGTTCCACCACACCCAATCGGTGAACGCGCCGTGATCGGATTGCTCTGGCGTGAGCGGAATTCCGATTTGATTGATCGCGTTGTCGGGATAATCGAGCGGACGATTGAGCCCATCGTTGTGCACCGCGATCCAACAGCCCTCGAGCAAAATGGCGTGGCGACCGAGCGCGACGAGCGCGCCCATCAAATCGAATGTCGCGCCATTGCTGATCGCGGGCAAGCCGGGCAAGCCGCCGGCTTCCAAAATAAATCGTGCATCGAATAACCAATTGAGCGCGACGAGTTTCGCGGCTTCGAGCGCGCTTGCCGGCATCGCGGTATGTTTCCATTCGCTCGCGCGATCCGGTTCGTTGTTCGTTTCAAAATAGCGCACGCCCGCCGCGATCAAACGTTGAATCGTTTCTTCTTCGGGGCGCGCGATGTGACCAGGATTCGGTTCGGGGGTATCGTTCGGAGGTGGATCGCGGCGCAGAATTCGGACGATGGGAAAAATTCCGGCGGCGATCAATTTTTCGCAAAATGGAATGCTCTTGCCCTTGTCGGCAATGACCTTGAACCATTTGATGCCGAGCGCGATCAATTCATTGATGCAAAAATCGTAACCTTGATCGCCGCCTGACCAGTCTGGCGCAAAACTGCCATGCAGACCGCGCCCATTATCGCTGGGCGGGCGCGGAAAATCTTTCAGGTCTCTCGGCATCCAATCCTCCAAAATAATTTCAGATTTCGGATTTCAGATTTCAAATTTGAAATCTGAAATCTGAAATCATTCGTCCACGCGCCAAGCGGTGAGCGCGCGTTGAAACTCGGCGAGCTGGTCATCGGGAATTTTCAAAAATGTGCCAACTGCGAGCGCGGCGAGCGAGCCATCGGCGAGACGAATTTCACCGCGCCCTTCGATCAACTTGCCGGTGTTTTTCGTGATCGTACCTTTGAGCGCGAGCGACGCGCCAATCGGCACCGGCTTTTTGAAACGCACTTCAAGTTTCGCGGTCATACACCACAACTCATTCGCGATGGCAGTTCGTCCGATAATTTCGTCGAGCATCGCGGTAACGAGTCCGCCGTGCATCACGCCGGGATAACCTTGATGCTGATCCTGGGGCTGATAGTCCGCGTGCACGCAACCGTCCGCATCGGTGAAAAATTTCATTCGCAAACCGATCGGATTGTCGCGCCCGCAGACAAAACACATGCTACTATTTGGTTGCTTTTGCATCGGCGGATTCATCGAACGCCTTGACCAGGTCGTCCACGATTTTTGGCGCGAGCATCGCGCCGTGTTTGTTTTTTCGCAATGTCTCTTTCAAATCGTCCACCAACACGGCTGGCGCGGACGGATCGTCGAATGATAATTCGACGCGCGGATCGCTGAACACGACGTAGCCACTGACCGGGATCATTGGCGCGTTCGGTAGTTTACCCGCGAGAAATTTTTTCAACTTTTCAATTTCCGCGTCGAGTTCCGCGAGCGGATTCCCGAGCGCGCCTTGTCCCATTCCGCCGAACAAGCGGCTACACGCCCACGCGCGCGTCCACTTGCCGTTCGCGAGCGAAATTTTTCCGTCGTGCTGTTTCACGAGAAAAACCAGGACGCCAGTCGGCGTAACGAGAACGTGCGCGACCGGGAGCAAAAAATTGTAGAGATGATGTTTGTTGTCGAAACCTTTGAGCGCTTTCGCGAGCGCTTGATCCGCGCGCGGTTCCTTGACCCACTTGTAGCCGAGCGATGAGCCGACGTACGCAAGCGCCATTCCGACGAAGAGCGTGCCGTACGCGAGAACGATGTACGCGGTGTTGAACGAGGTTACGAGCGAGCCGAGCAAAATCGCGAGCGCGCCGAATGTGGCATAGCGCGCGATTTTCGCTTGCCGCGTGATCAATTTGTCGTTGGTGATGAGACGCATAATTTCCTTTGAAGACCCGAAGCGTTTTCCGTAGCGAAGCGTAGGAACCCTGCGGGTCTGGTTGATTATTCGTACTTGCCCAGAATGAGACACGCGTTTTGTCCGCCCAAGCCAAACGAGTTGGACAGCGTCACGTTGACGGTCGCGTCGCGCGCGACGTTCGGCACATAATCGAGATCGCACGCGGGGTCTGGAGTTTCGTAATTGACGGTCGGATGAATTTTTTGATCGCGGATTGTCATCGCGCACACGGCGGCTTCGAACGCGCCCGCCGCGCCCATCGAATGTCCGATCATTGATTTCGTCGAGCTAATCGGAATTTGATACGCGCGTTCGCCGAACGCTTTTTTGATCGCGAGCGATTCGCTCGCGTCGTTGAGCGGCGTCGAAGTGCCGTGCGCGTTGATGTAACTGATTTGCTCCTGCGTAACGCCCGCGTTTTGCATGGCTTGTTGCATCACCATCGTCGCGCCTATCGCTTGCGGATCCGGCGCGGCAAAATGATACGCGTCCGAGTTCGATGCCGAGCCCAGCACTTCGGCGTAAATTTTCGCGCCGCGCGCGCGCGCGTGTTCTAATTTTTCAAGAACCAGGATGGCGGATCCTTCGCCCAGCACAAAGCCATCGCGATCTTTATCGAACGGGCGACTCGCGTGACCAGGATCATCGTTGCGCGTGGACATTGCGCGCATCACGCCGAACGCGGCGAACACAATGTCGGAGATGATTGCTTCCGCGCCGCCCGCGAGCATCACATCGGCGACGCCGTGCCGAATCCATTCCGCGGCTTCGCCGACCGCTTGCGTGCCAGCCGCGCACGCGGTCGAGATCGTCGAGTTGGGTCCGCGCGCGCGCAAATGACTCGCGATGTAAAACGCCGGCATATTCGGCAAAATCGCGGACGGCACAAACGGGCTGACGCGATCGGGACCTTTTTGCAAAAAGATGTCGTGCTCGCGAATGCCTTCGACGAATCCGCCAATCGCGTTGCCGATCATCACGCCCGCGCGCGGATTTTCATTGAACCCTGCGCCGAACCCGGCATCCGCGGTGGCTTCTTTCGCGGCGGCAAGCGCGAACAAGGTGACGCGTCCGACGCGGCGCGCCTCTTTCGGATCAATGTACTTTTTCGGATCAAAATTTTTCACTTCGCCGGCGATGCGCGTGCGGTACGGCGCGGAATCGAAAAGCGTAACGCGATCAATTCCCGATTTGCCCGCGAGCAAGCCGCGCCAAAAATCTTCAATGCTCAAGCCGATGGGGGTAACGGCGCCGATGCCGGTGATGACGACGCGGGTGCGCTTGCCGCGCGGTGGCGCGCTGAATTGCTCCAACTCTGCCGGGCTGAGCCGGCGCTCCGTGAGCATTTCGATTGGCGGCATGGTCATTGCTTCAACGACAGACATTCCTTTCTCCTCTACTGCAATCCATTGCGGATTGCTTCAAGCATATTTCCTTCGACCGCGCGTTTCGCGACGCGGATTGCATTCTTGACGGCTTTCGCGTTCGAGCGACCATGTCCGATAATCGTTACGCCATCCACGCCCAACACCGGCGCGCCGCCGATTTCCGCGTAATCGAGCCGGTGTTTCAGCGCGTCGAACGCGGGCTTGGCAAGGAGCGCGCCCAACACCGCGAGCGGACGTTTTTTGATTTCGGTTTTGATAAATTCAATCAACGTTTCCGCGGTGCCTTCCATTGTTTTGACCATCACATTGCCGGCGAAGCCATCGCTCACAATCACATCTGCGAACGCGCGCAAAATGTGTCTGCCTTCCGCGTTGCCGATAAAATTTAATTTGCTTTGTTTGATCAATGCGAACGCGTCGCGCACGACGAGTGTGCCTTTGCCTTCTTCTTCGCCGTTCGATAAAAGCGCGATGCGCGGATTCGCCACGCCCATTACCTTGTTCGCGTAAATCGAACCCATCAACGCGAATTGGTACAGATATTCCGGTTTCACTTCCGCGTTCGCGCCGATGTCGAGCAGTAAAACATGCGCGTCGCCGGAGGGAATGACCGCCGCGAACGCGGGTCGCTCAATGCCCTTGATGCGTCCCAGTCCCAACAATGCCGCCGCCATCGCCGCGCCGGAATTGCCCATCGTTACGAACGCGTCCGCCTGATTTTGTTTGACAAGTTTCACCGCGACATTCAGCGACGCATCTTTTTTCGATTTGACCGCGTCAACGTGCTCGGTCATTTCAATTTCCGTCGGCGTGTGCACGATGGGCAAATCGAGACCGGTGGTGTTATGTTTCGCGAGTTCGGCTTTGATTTTATTTTCATCGCCGACCAGGATAATCGTCAATCCAAATTCGCGTGCCGCCATTACCGCGCCTTCAACATCCGGCGCGGGACGCGCGTCGCTTCCCATTGCGTCCAAAGCAATTTTCATTCAAGCTCCCCACAGGCAAATTGGAAATTTGCCCAACATTATTTTCCGTACTTGCCCATCAATTGAATTTTTGCGATGATGTGTCCGGTCATTTGCTTTTCAACATCCGCGCGAATCGCGCCGACATTCAAGCCGAGCGTTTCAACATCGAGCGCGAACAAGGTGAAAATGTAACGATGAATTCCAGACGGCGGGCAAGGTCCGAGATAGATATTTTGCCGCGCGCTATTCGCCCCGCCCTTGCCAAAAATTTTCGCGCCCTCCGCGATTTGATTTTCGCTCGCGGAAATATCGAACGCGACCCAGTGTGTAAAGGTTGCCACCACCGCGTCAGGGTCTTCCATAATCAACGCGAAACTTTTTGTGCCGCGCGGCGTTCCAATCCACGCGAGCGGCGGCGAAATGTTTTCGCCGTTGCAAGTGTACTTGACCGGAATCGGCGCGCCTTCGACAAATGCCGCGCTCGTGAAGGTGAATGGCGCGGGCGTTGCGGTGGGCGGCGCGGGCGTGGGTGTGAGGGTCGGAGTAACCGGCGTTGGCGGAACGGGTGTTGCGGTGGGCGGTATGCGCGTTGGCGTAGGCGGCGGCTGGGTTGGTTGAATTGTTGGAATCGGCATCGGTGAACACGCGTTAGCGACGAAGCCGAGCAAGATGATTAGGCACACGGCAGAGTGAATGAGGACGCGCGACATTGCAACCTCCTAGCGCGACATTTTACTCGACTTGTCTTTTATTTGCAAGGTTTCTTTTTTTGTTGACTTGTGTTAGAATACGCGCCGTCAAAAAATCTTTTATGGAGAAATTCCGGCTATGCAAGTATTGTTACTCAAGAACGTTCCCGGCGTAGGTAGCGCGGGACAAGTCAAAAAAGTCAACGATGGGTATGCGCGTAACTTTTTGTTGCCGCGTAAATTGGCAGTCGTCGCGAGCGAGGGCGCGGTCAAACAGTCCGATGAGATCAAGCAAGCCGCCGCGCGGCGCGAAGCGAAAACACTCGGCGAAGCGCAAGACCTCGCGAAACAACTGAGCCAAATCAGTTTGAGTTTTCGCGTCAAAGCCGGCGAGGGCGATCGCTTGTTTGGTTCGGTCACGTCGGGCGACATTGCCGATTCGCTCGCGCGCGAAAAAGGGATCACGATTGACAAGCGCAAAATCGAATTGGTAAATCCGATCAAAGAGTTGGGCGAACGCGCGGTCGCGATCAAAGTGCATCCCGAAGTCACCGCGCAGATCAATGTCCTGGTCGAGCGCGAAACGAGCTAGTTCGAACGCGTATGAACCGGAACGTTAACACGCAGGTTTTGATTCGACAGATCGTCGCGCGGTTGCGGTGCGCGGTGTGCGATCACCATTTCAGCGCGAGCGATCTCAAAGTCTTGGGCAAGCGCGACCAGGTGTGGGCGATTCGCGCGGATTGCCGCGAGTGTCGCATGCAAGCGTTGGTGCTTGCCGTGATTGGCGGCGGCAAAGCGCAATCAATGCACAGCGATCTCACGCCGTCCGATTGGGAACGCTTCAAAGCCGCGCCGCCGATTTCGGAGAACGATGTGATTTCCATGCATCAGCACTTGCAAGAATACACGGGCGACTTTTCCGAAATTTTGGACGAGCCACTGCCCGAAGAATAATTTGTGTTTTCCTACAGAGACAAAGGAACACGGATAATTTTATTTATCCGTGTTCCTTTTTTATCGCGCGCCAAAATCTAAAGTTCTACCTGATGTAACCGGCGGCTGGGTTTCTGCATCTAAAGAGATGTGGCGCGGACTTTTAGTCCGCATCGAGCCCGCATCGGCGGGCTAAAAGCCCGCGCTACGGGAATTTGACAAATCATCGCCGGGTGGGTATAGTCGAGTTATAGGATACCCCCCTACGGTATCAACTTTTTAGGAGGCAGAAATGAGCGAGAACAAACCATTGCATGTTTCGGATGCGGATTTCCAAACGACGGTGCTGGATTCCCAAGCGCCGGTCTTGGTGGATTTTTGGGCGGCGTGGTGCGGCCCCTGCCGGATGATCGCGCCGTTCGTCGAAGAAATCGCGCGCGATTACGCAGGCAAAGCGGTCGTGGCGAAAATGGATACCGACGCAAATCCGCAAACGCCGATGAAGTACGGCATTATGGGCATCCCGACATTGATCATTTTCAAAGGCGGGCGCGAAGTGGATCGGATTGTGGGTGCGGTACCGAAAGCGATGATCGCGAAAAAACTCGATGGCGCGCTCGCGAAATAGGGTAACGCGATGAATTTCGCATACACGATAACGAGCAGTAAATCGTTCAATGATGCGACGCGCGCAATTGAGCAAGCGGTCGCGGTAAACGGATTTCGCGTTTTGCACACGCACGATGTTCAGCAAACGTTTGCCGAAAAGGGCGTCGCGCGTGAGCCGTACAAAATCGTCGAAGTATGCAACGTGAAATACGCAAGTCAAGCGTTGAACGCGGATCCGTTGATCGGTTTGATGATGCCGTGCAAAATCGTCGTCTTTGCCGAGCCGGGCGCGACGAAAATCAGTTTACTGCTCCCCTCGCTCTTGAGCGAATTTTTCCCGCACGCGAATCTCGGTGCGATGGCGCGCGAGGTCGAAACGATTTTGCGCGCGGTCGTGGATTCTGCGAAATAAGGATCAATAACACTGCCGATTTCCGAATACGAATGTAAAGAGTGCCGCGAACCGTTCGAGGTTTTTGTGCGTTCGATGCGCGCATCGGTGGACGCGGTGTGTCCCAAGTGTGGAAGCCAGCACGTCGAAAAAGAAGTTACGGCGGCAAGCGCGCTCGGAATGAGCGGCGCGGCGTTCGCGTCGACGGCGGCATCGTGCGCGCCGAGTGGTTGAGGATTGCCGCGCCGGTAACTCGCGACGAGTTACCTAAGAGAACCGTGAGTTCTCAATTAGGAAAGCGAGGGTGAAGATGGAGCAAGACCCTAAAGCCGATTTGGTCAAGCGGCTGAAACGGATCGAGGGGCAAACGCGCGGCGTGCAAAAAATGGTGGAGGACGGGCGTGATTGCGCCGAGATTCTGCATCAATTGAGCGCGATCAACGAAGCCGTGCGAAGTGTGAGTGTGATGTTAGCGGAACAGTACGCGCACGAGTGCTTGGGCGCGACCGGCACGCGCGGCAAATCGCGCCAAGCCATCGCCGCGATGATTGACGCGATTGCGCGCGTGCCGCGATGAATTTTAGATTTCAGATTTATGATTTCAGATTTTCAATCGCCAATCTGGAATATGAAATTTGAAATCTGAAATTAGTCTGGAGGACAAATGGCTTTACTCAAAGACAGCGACCGCGCGCAATTGCAAAAAGAATTCGCGCAATTGACGAATCCGGTCAAGTTGATTTTCTTTACGCAAGAGTTGGATTGCGATTATTGTCCGCTCACCCAAGAAATTTTGGAAGAGCTAACTGGGCTTTCGGACAAGATTCAATTGCAAACGTACAACTTTGCGATTGACAAAGACCAGGTCTTGGAATACAAAATCGCGCGTGTGCCCGCCATCGCGCTCGTGCGCGTCGAAACGATTGGCGCGAACGGCGCGAGCGAGACGCGCGCGCGCGATTACGGAATTCGTTATTACGGCGTTCCGTCCGGTTATGAATTCGCGTCGCTCGTCGGCGACATCATTGACGTTTCCAAAGGCGATTCGGGTTTGAGCCCCGCGAGCAAAGCCGCGCTCGCGCAATTGAGCGAGCCGCTTCACTTGCAGGTGTTCACGACACCGACCTGACCGCACTGTCCGCGTGCAGTCAGGTTGGCTCACAAAATGGCAATGGAAAGCGAATTGGTTACGGCGGATATGGTGGACGCGGCTGAATTCGGCGAACTGTCCGAGCGATACCAGGTCTATGGTGTGCCGCTCACGGTCGCGAACGACAAGGCGCGCGTCGAAGGTGGAATACCGGAGCCGCTGTTTATTCCGCAAATTCTAAATGGCATCGGACTAAAAATTCCAATGCCGGGACAGTGAAATGGATCCCATCGAAAAAGCATTGTCCGAAAACAAAACGATTGCGATTATCGGCGCGTCGAATAATCCGGCGCGGCCGGTTTACCAGGTCGCCCAGTACTTGCAAGAACAGGGCTATAAAATTATTCCAGTGAATCCGGCAATTGTAGAATTTCTGGGCGAGCCAAGTTATCCCGATGTGCTTTCGATCCCAGGTGCAGTCGGCATCGTTGATATTTTTCGCACGCCCGACGCAGTCCCGGAAATTGTCGAGCAAGCGATCGCGAAACACGCGCGCGTCGTGTGGATGCAACCCGGCGCGGAGAATCTCGCCGCCGCCGAACGCGCGATGGATGCGGGTTTAGAAGTGATTATCGGTGTGTGCACAATGAAACAGCATCGCGGTTTGCAGACCAAGTAGGTGCGACCCAGGCGGTCGCTCAAATGTGGAGATTTCAATGGCAGAGACGAAAAAAATTGTGGCGCGTTGGGTGGAGGGCAAAGAGTTTCACACGACGACAGCATCGGGACATTGTGTCGTAACGGACGCGGGCGAAAAAGCCGGCGGCAACAATCGTGGACCCAGCCCGATTGAATTGTTGCTCGTCGGAATGGCGGGATGCACCGGCATTGATGTCGTCGAAATCCTTCGCAAAAAGCGCGTCGAGTTCACCGGGCTCGAAGTGCGCCTTGAAGGCACGCGCGCCGAAACGTATCCGATGGTGTACACCTAGATTGATGTCGTGTTCACCGTGCGCGGCAAAAATGTGCCCGCGCGCGCGGTCGAACAAGCGATTCATCTTTCGGAAGAAAAGTACTGTAGCGCGAGCATTATGCTCGGCAAGACGGCGAAGATCAATTCCAAGTACGAAATTATCGAGGAGTAGGACAAATTGCCAATTTGTCCCACGATGTTTTGAGATGAATTTACCCTGGTGGTTTCCGTTTGGGCGCGTGGATGAAATCGCGCCGCGCGATTTGTACGCGCAACTAAAAAACGACGACGCGCATTTGCAATTGCTCGACGTGCGAACGCACGCGGAATTTGGCGCGGGGCACATCGCGCGCGCCAAAAGTGTGCCGATTCACGAGTTACCCAAGATGCTCGACGCGCTCGGTTTCGATCCGAACAAACCGGTCATCGCGATTTGTTTGTCCGGGCATCGCAGTATCCCGGCGTATCGTTTGTTGAAACGCGCGGGTTATCGCGAGGTGTACTCGCTTGCCGGCGGAATGACCGCGTGGTGGCGCGCGCGTTTGCCGGTGAGCAAGGAGCGCGCGCGATGATCGGCGCGAATTATCGTTCGCCGAACATTGACGCGGAAAAATGTCGCGCGTGCAAACGGTGTGTCGCCCGGCAAGCGTGTCGGCTCAAAGCGTTGATTCAGTTCGAGCAAAACGAAATGCCGTACATTGATCAAACCATGTGTCGCGGTTGTATGGTGTGCCGCGAAGAATGTCCGTTCAAAGCGATTGTGGTCGAATCGCTGTGATGGTTGAATCGTTGAATAGTTGTTTCGTTAGCGAAGTGGTGCGCGAATCTGCGAACGCTTCGTTTTTCTTTTTACGCGGCGCGCATCGTCCTTGCCAAATTGTCCTGCCGTTTGTATAATCCAATCCAATTCTGATCCGGAGACAGGGCAATGTCGAACGAAACATTATTTGATGCTGTAGCCAATCGAATCACTGTTCTTGAAATTGCAGTGAAATTATTTTATGCGTTACCCTCCTATGATGGAGGTGATGTTAGTGTTGCTTCAATGGAAGCAATGGATGAAAATCTATCCTGCGATGACCTTTTGGAGGTCGGTTTAGTTAGGGATGGCGATAAATTATTTGGAAGAATATATACGGACACGAGTGATTACGAGAAAGCCGAAGATGTTGCTGAACCGATTACGCCGGGTGAAATGGTTGCCGCATCTACTTCCATTTTGGATCTGATTCCACTTTTCGAAAAGCACAATATATTTTTTGTGCTTGATCGAAACGAACTGACTCATTGGGTTGCATTCGCCCACCTTGATAAATTACCGGCAAAGCTATGTCTTTTTTCTTTATTTCTGGAATTAGAACTTGAAATGATCCGAGCGTTGACTAGCGATTCTGTAGTTATTGGGGCTCACTTGGGTCATCTCTCCCAGGCGCGTTTGGAGAAAGCAAGAATGTTGTGTAATTTGAAATATAAAGAAGAAACTCCTTACCATTTGCTGTTATGTACAACCTTTATTGACAAGAAAACGATGATTCAAGCAGATTCGCGCTTGTCTAATCAACTACCATTCCCCAGCCGAAATTCTCAGGACAGGTTTTTCAAAACGGTCGAAGAAATGCGAAATCAGATCGCTCACAGCGATTCAATTTTTAGTGTGATCAATAGCCCGGCGGAAATGAGCGCGCTGATCGGAAAAACGCGCGAAACGCTCAAAGCGCTTTCGGATATTCGAAATCCTTGAAAGGGTATGCAATGACCGGTCGTCGCCTGTACGTCATCACCTTCGCGGTGATGTTGAGTTTGTTTCTCGCCTCCATCGAATCCACCGTCGTCGCCACCGCGATGCCAACGATTGTCGCGCAACTCGGCGGCTTTACGATTTACGCGTGGGTCTTTTCCGCGTATATGCTCGCGTCCACCACCGCCGTCCCGGTGTTCGGCAAACTCTCCGACATTTATGGTCGCCGCGCGATCTATTTGATCGCGATGGCGATTTTTTTGATCGGCTCAATTCTGTGCGGCATCGCGTCGAGTATGGAACAACTCGTGTTCTATCGCGCGATTCAAGGTCTCGGCGCGGGCGGCTTGATGCCGCTCGCGTTCACGATCATTGGCGATATTTTTTCGTTCGAGCAACGCGCGAAAATGCAGGGCTGGTTTTCCGGCGTGTGGGGCGTCTCATCCATCATCGGTCCGTTGCTCGGCGGATTTCTCGTCAACTCGGTGGGCTGGCATTGGATTTTTTTGATCAACATTCCACCGGGTTTGCTCGCGGCAGGATTGATGTTGGTGGCGTGGCGCGATGTGAATCCGCGGCACGAAGGCAAAGTAGATTACATCGGCGCGGCGTTGTTGACTGCCGGTGTCATCGCGTTGCTTCTCGCGATGATGCAATTGAACGCGCGCCAAGCCGGTATTCCAATCGCGTTTTGGATTTTACTCGCGACCGCATTCGTTTTGCTCGGCGCGTTATTGTTCGTCGAACAACGCGCGGCGAATCCGATTTTGCCGATTCCACTTTTTCGCGAACGATTGTTCGCGACCGCGACCGGGCACGGTTTTCTTTCCGGCTTTGCTGTCTTTGGCGCGGTGTCGTTCATTCCATTGTTCGTCGAATCGGTGCTCGGCACGGACGCGACAGTCGCGGGCGCAACGTTGACGCCGATGATGTTGGGCTGGGTTTCCGGGAGTGTCGTGAGCAGTCGCCTGCTTTTGAAATTTTCGCCGCGCGCGCTCGCGCTAATTGGAATGTCCGCGCTCGTTTGCGGCGCGGCGCTGATGACCTTGCTCACCGAAAACACGTCGCAACTGTACATTCTGATTTGCGTCGCGTTGATGGGAATCGGAATGGGTTTGTCGGTGCCACCGTTTTTAATCGCGGTGCAATCATCCGTGCCGCGTCAATCGCTCGGCGCGGCGACCGCGACCGTGCAATTCAGTCGCAGTATCGGCGGCACGATTGGCGTGAGTGTATTGGGCGTCATTCTCGCGATACAATTCGCGTCGGCGATGACCGGCGCGGGACTAGACCCGGACACGGTTTCGTTGAGCGCGTTGCTCGATGCCGATTCGAACGCTTCGGCGGCGCAATTGGGACCGGTGCGCGCCGCGATTGCGGTCGCGGTGCAAAGCGTTTTCGTCGCGACATTCATTGTCGCGATTGGCGCGTGGATCGTTACGACGTTCGCGCCGCGCGGTCGCATCGGCGCAAAATCGCCGGTGCCGCCGGAAGAAGTGAGCGCGGAAAGTTTGCCGGTGGATTGAATCGCGTCGGGATGAAACATCCTTCGACTTCGCTCAGGATGCTTCGTCCTTCATCACTTCTTCATAAATTCGCGCTACAATTTGCATGAATCGTCAATCAAGTGGCGCGGGTTTTCCAACCCGCATTCTTGCGGACTAACAGTCCGCGCCACAATGTGGAGGAACGGATGGAAAAAAATAAACTCGCACTTGTGATTGTCGCGATCCTGGTTTTGGTCGCGACATTTTTTGCGGGCGCGGTAACGATGCGTGTGCTCGCGTGGCGGCGCGCGCCGACGATGAGCTATGCGCGCGGCACGATGATGATGCCGGGCTATAACGCGGGTGGCTATGGAGTGATGATGCCGCGCGGAATGTTGCCCGGTTATCGCGCGCCCGGTTTTGGAATGATACCCGGTTTCAGCACGCGCGGCTCGCGCTTTATTCAGCGCGCACCGTTAATGCCCGGCGTACGAATGTTTCCGCGCGCGCCGTGGCGACGTTGAACGTAACGCAAATTCATAAATTTGCGCTACGGTAAAACCAATGAGCAAAAAAATTCTGATCGTCGAAGACGAAAAAAAACTCGTCGGCATTTTGAAAGGGTATCTCGAACAAGCCGGTTTCGCGGTCGCGACGGCATCCGATGGACAACACGCGCTTGCAGTGTTTCGGCACGAAAATCCCGCGCTTGTTCTGCTCGATCTCAATTTGCCGGGAATGGACGGGCTCGATGTCTGCCGCGCGATTCGCAAAGAATCCGCCGCGCCAGTAATTATGGTCACCGCGCGTGTCGAGGAAACGGATCGCTTGATTGGTTTGGAACTCGGCGCGGACGATTACATCGTCAAGCCGTTCAGCCCGCGCGAAGTCGTCGCGCGCGTGCGCGCGGTTCTGCGCCGCACCGAAGGCGCGCCGACGCGCGCGCAAACGCACACCGCCGGCGATCTGCTGATCGATCTGGACAAACATTTGGCGCGATTAAATGATCGCGCGCTCGAGCTCACGCCGACCGAATTTAATTTGTTGTCCGTGCTGATGCAAAACCCAGGTCGCGCGTTTACGCGTTTGCAATTGCTCGATCAAGCATTGGGCGATACGTTTGAAGGATACGAACGCACGATTGACGCGCACATCAAAAATCTCCGACAAAAGATCGAACGCGATCCAAAAAATCCGCGTTACATATTGACCGTGTTCGGCGTCGGTTATAAATTCGCGGAGGATGCGGAATGAGCAATCGTTTGCTCACGCGTTTGCTTGCCGCGTTCGGCTTGGTGATTTTGGTCGTCATCGCGATTGTGTTTGTGATCGCGAATCAAACGACGAACAATGAATTTCGCGCGTATATGTATCGCGGCGGAATGTTGCCCTCGTCCCAATTCGCGCGCGACCTCGCGACCTATTACGCGGCGCGCGGCAGTTGGCAAGACGTGGACGGATATTTCGCGCAAACGTCTGATACCGGAATGGGCAATCGCGGAATAACGCGCGGGATGCCGATGATGGGCGCGCCGGTTTTGCTCGCGGATACCAGCGGCGTCATCGTCGCGAGTCGCGATGGCGCGGGGATTGGTCAACGCGTTTCCAGCGCGCAACTCGCGCAAGGGATCGCGATTGAAGTGGACGGACAAGCGGTCGGCACGGTGATTTTTCCGGCGGCATCGCCGATGTTCGATCAAGCCCAGCAAGAATTTTTAGCGCGCGTCAACGTTTCGATTTTGATCGCGGGCATCGCCGCCGGCGTGATCGCGTTCATCCTGGGCTTTGTCCTGGTTTTTCAAATCACCGCGCCGCTCGATGCGCTCGCGCGCGCGGCGCAAAAAATCGCGCGCGGCGATTTGACCGCGCGCGTCGCGAAACCAAGCGCGGATGAAATCGGGCAGGTCAGTCGCGCGTTCAACGCGATGGCGGATTCGCTCGCGCAATCGGAAACCGCGCGGCGCAATATGATCGCGGATATCGCGCACGAGTTACGTAATCCGCTCGGCGTGTTGCGTGGACAACTCGAAGGCATGATGGACGGAGTTTTTCCGACGACGCCGGATCAACTCGCGTCACTGCACGAGGAAACGCTTTTGCTCGCGCGCTTGGTCGAGGATTTGCGCGAGTTGGCGTTGGCGGACGCGGGGCAATTGCAAAAAACAGATCGCGTTGAAAACTGAAGTCGCGCGCGATCTGCCGCGCGTCAATATTGACGATCAGCGGATCGAACAAGTGTTGAGAAATTTGATCGGCAACGCGTTGCGCCACACGCCGGCGGATGGCGCGGTGAGCGTACGCGGTTCAATCGAGAGGGATGGCTTTGTGCGCGTGAGTGTCGCGGACACGGGCGAGGGGATCGCGACAGAGGATTTGCCGAACGTGTTTGATCGGTTTTATCGCGGCGACAAATCGCGTTCGCGCGCGGGCGGCGGCGCGGGCTTGGGACTCGCGATTGCGCGACAACTCGTGCGCGCGCACAATGGCGCTATCGGCGTCGAAAGCGAACCCGGTCGCGGCGCGACGTTTTGGTTTACCCTGCCAAATTGAAAAGACCCGAAGGGTTTTCGCGAAGCGAACCCTTCGGGTCTTTTTATTGTTTCGCCGGCGAATTGCTCAGCATAAACCCGGCGAAAATAAATAGCACCGCGATAAATTCGCTGACGCGAAATAATTCGATTCCGCTCAACACGCCGAGACTGTGCGCGCCTGCGGCGATGCCGCCGCCAATCGCGATCAACACGGTCGCGAGCACGCGTCCGCCGTGAATGTGCGCGCGAACAAAATGGAATGTTGACCACAGCGCGCCGCCGACGAATGCAACCGTGCCAAAGATGTTGAGCGCGATCAGTAAAAGTTGAATCGGAAAGAACGGATAGATTTTCAATGGCACAAATTGATCTGGGGTCGCGCGCAAGCGCGCGGGATCAATCTCCCAGGTCGCGATGAGCAGGATGCCGATGACCGACAAAATCGTGACGATGCCGAGTGCGCTGTGCGCGACGCGGCGCGACGCGACGAGATACAACGTGCCAAGTCCGAGCCACGCGGGAATCAACAGTGCGCCCGCGATGTAATACGCGCGATACATCCACACCGACCAATCGCCGAGCGTCGCGAGAAATTCCGCGCCGACGCCAATCGCCCACAGTGCGAGCGCGATGCCCCACATCAATTGGTGCATTTTTTTGCGCTCGCGATATTGATTGAGGACGAGGATCGCGAATAGTGCGCTCACGATCACCGTCGCCCCCGAAATGACTGCGTTAAAACTCATTGTGCGTGCCCCTTTAAACTTTATTCTTCAGTCCCACGTTCCAAAAAATTTTGAAACGGCAAAAATTTTCTTTCGTAATCACGCGGCACGCGATTTCTTGAACGACGTGATGATCGCCGCTTGCCCACGACACCGCGGCTTCGTAAAACGCGACGGGCGTATAACAATAGCGCGCGTCGGCAACCATCGGCGGGCGCGATAAGAGTTCGGCGCAGTACGGGCAATCGTGAATGTCCAAAATAAAATCTTCGCCGTCGCGACGAAACGCGTGTTTGTTTCCCAGGGCGCGCGTCATCTCATCGGTCAAGCGACTGATTGCCAACACGACGCGTTCTTGTTTAGTGCCGAGCGAATCGAACGCGCGCAAAAATTGCGTAAACACCGCGACGTTACTGCGCGTCAGGTTTTCAAAACCGCGCACTGCCGTGCGCCGAAAAATTTCGCGCGCCTGCACTTCGTCGAACACCTGCCACACGACGCCGATAATTTTTTCGTACTCGCGCAACGTGATCGCGGGCGAATGATCCATCGGCGGCGGCTGAGCGGCGATGCGTTCCAAACCGGCGAGCGCGAACACGCGGCTCAATGACGCCGGGCTATCGGTTTCTTCGGCGATGATGTCGTACACGATGCGGATGACGTACGAGGGCAA
>JACRPR010000053.1 GCA_016223105.1 Chloroflexota bacterium
CCCGCGCGCACAATTTTTTCGCGCCATTCGAGTTGTGTGTTTTCATCCGCAACGGCGAGCGCAATGTGATGCGTTTGTCCCGCGCCGATGCGCGCGCGGGGTTCCGTGCGCGGGTCGCGCGCAAAGTAGGTGATGAGTGTCCCTGGTTTCCCCGCGCCCGCGCCCCAGTACCAATGTGCCGAAGTCGGATCGTCAAAATTCGAGGTCATTTTCACGCGAGCCATTCCCAGTAGTTCGCCCAAGAACGCGTGCGTGCGCGCAATGTCCGCGCCAATCGCCGTGATGTGATGCATTCCAAACGTCAACGCGATGTCGGGCGAAATCGTGGTAATCGGCTCATGCCAGGTTTCCGCGCGGATGCGTTCTTCATCGCGATTCCGCACGACCATCTCGCGCGGCGGCGCGCGATATTCCGTGCCGATGCGATCCGCCGCTTCATCTCTCGTCCATCCCGGACCCTGGGTTGCGATTTCGAGAATCACGCCGTCGGGATCGCGAAAATAAATGGAGGTAAAATAATGCCGGTCGAGCGGTCCTTCGACGGCAATGCCCAGATCGGTGAGCCGGCGTTTCCATTTGAGCAAGCCGGTATAATCCGCGATCTGAAGCGCAAAGTGATGCGTGCCGCCGATGCCAGGATAACCGCGCGGCGCGGCGCGCCATTCGAAAAAGGTGATCGCAGTGCCAGGACGCCCCAGCTCGTCGCCAAGGTACAGGTGATAACTGCTCGGATCATCAAAGTTGACCGTCTGTTTCACAAAGCGTTGCCCAAGTACACCGGTGTAAAAATCTACGGTGCGTTGCGCGTCGGAGCAGATGAGAGTGATATGGTGAAGACCCAGGATGGTCATTTCGATTCTCCCGATTGGGTGGTCAGCGCGATTTCATTTTGCGATGGATCGCGCACGACGAATCCCGCGTCTGTTTCGCGAATCGCGATGCCGGCTTTTTGCGCGCGTTCGATCACTGGATCGAGTTCCGCGCGATTCGGCACGCGCACGACAAACTCGCGCAAGCCGAGCGCGTCGGAAGGCAGTGGCGGCGCGCCCGCGCTTTCCCAGGTGTTGAGTCCGATGTGATGATGATACCCGCCGGCGGAAACGAATAATGCGGCGGGACCGTAGCGCATAATGAAATCGAATCCCAGGATGCCGCAATAAAATTCTTCCGCGTCCGCGATGTGCGCGACTTTGAGGTGCATATGTCCCAGCACGGTGCCGCGTTCGAGTCCGTGCCAGGGCGCGCCATTATTTTTCAATTCGTCCAACACGCCGCGGACATCAAGCGGCTCGGTGCCCATCTTGAGATTGCCGCGCGCATCGCGCCACTCGTCACGCGGACGGTCGCGATAAATTTCAATGCCGTTGCCGTCCGGGTCGGCGAGATAAATCGCTTCGCTGACCAAGTGATCGGCGAATCCTTGCAACGGCGCGTTCGTGTCCGCGAGTTGTTTGAGCGCGTGCGCGAGTGCGACGCGTGACGGCACGCGCATCGCGAAATGATACAAGCCGGTCGCGCGATTCACGCGGCGCGCGTTTGGTAGTTCATCGAGCACGAGCAAATCGTTTTCGCCCGCGCCAAGCCGCGCGTGGTTGCCCTCGCGCCGATGCAATTTGAATCCGAGTGTGTTCTGATAAAAATCGAGCGCGCGTTGCAAATCGCTCACCGCGATTCGAACGAAGCCGAGTGTCGTGTCGGGATGAATTGAAGGTCGCATTGGTATCTCCTGTTTGCGAATTTTTTATTTTCGCGTCAAAACGATTAAACCCTGCGCGCTTACATTACGCAAGCGGGCAGGGTTTGGTTTGCAAATAATTGTGGCGATGCGCGATTTACGCCGGAACCTTTTCGGGCGCCTTGGTAAATTCGACTTCGATATCAATCTTGACTTCGTCGCCGACGAGCCAGCCGCCGGTTTCGAGCGCGGCATTCCAATTCAAGCCCCAATCTTTGCGGTACACTTTTGTGCTTGCGCTGAATCCGGCATTCGTCGTGCCCCAGGGACTGAGCGCTTGCCCGGCGTATTCCACATCCAACGCGATTTCGCGCGTTACGTCTTTGATGGTCAAGTCGCCGATCATCTTGCCGCGATTCGCGTCAATGGCTTCGATGCGTTTGCTTTTGAACGTGATGAACGGATAATTGGCAACGTCGAGAAAATCCGGCGAAACCAAATGTTGATCGCGCTGTTCCATTTTCGTGTTGATGCTCGCCGCGTCGATCTGCACATCAAGTTTTGTGTTCGCTATATTGTTTTCGTCAATCACCGCGTTCACCGTGAATTTTTCAAATCGTCCGCGCACATTCGAAATCATCATATGCCGAACCGTCGCCTCGATTTGCGAATGTGCGTAATCCACTTGCCATGCCATTTGTGCCTCCTGAATTTTTGAATGTGTGGCGCGGGCTCGCAAAGCGTAGCCCGCAATTGGCGGACTCGAAAGTCCGCGCCACATTTGTCTGCACTATAGCATGGCAGTGTCCTTTGATGCGTCCCTAGTTGCGTCCTTTGTGGAATTGATTTAAGATGGAAGATGGAAGTTGGAAGTTAGATGTTGGACGTTGGATGTTGGAACGCGCGCGCTTGATCCAACTTCCAATCTCCAATTTCCAACTTCTATACGCTCCGCGTCATATACAATTCGTCCAGCTCAAATCCGTGTTTGCGATAATACGCGCGTGTGCCGATCGCGGAAATTACCGCGATGCGCTTGAATCCGGCATCGCGCGCGATGCGAATCGCGTGTTCGATTAAACGCGCACCGAGTCCGCTGTGTTGCGCCGCGCCGTCGCTGTCGCTTCCGATTTCGAGTGCGTTGCCGTAAACGTGAACTTCGCGAATGATCGCGCAGTCGCGCAATTCGTCGAGCATTTCATCGCGCGACGCGTGGGGTGATGGAAGTGAGAGTCGCAAAAACGCGGCGAGTTGATTGCGCGATGTTACGAAGCTTAAAAAATGTTCGGTCGTCGCGTCGGTTTCATACGCGAGCGAATCCAAACGCAATTCGTCCGGCGCGATTTTTTCGTGCCGCACTTCGCGACAACGAATGCACTGGCACGCGATTCCGCGTTCGCGCAGGACGCGTTGCGCGGCGAGGCGCAAATCCGAGCGCGTGCTTCCAGCGGCGATGTAATTCGCGGGAATATCGCGAATGACGCGATTCAAACGACAGTACGGCGGCACAGTGCGTTTGCAATCCACGATCAATTCGGTGAGTTCATCATCGCGGTACGGACGATAGTCGCCGGCTTGCCAACGCGTGAACAACTCGGTTCCTTCAATCAATCCGCACGGATAAATTTTGAGTTCATCGGGACGATATGCCGGATCGTTCCACAAGCGCGCGAAATCGGTGCGATCCGATTCGGGCGTCGCGCCGAGCAGGTTCGGCATCCAGTGCAAATGCAATTTGAAACCGGCGAGCCGCAACAATCGAATCGCGCGTTTTTGGTCGGCGGTCGTTTCGCCACGCCGATTCAATTCGAGAATGTGATCATCGAGCGATTGAATCCCAAGTTGAATTTTCGTCGCGCCGAGCCAGCGCAAGCGTTTCACTTCATCGAGCGTGATGTGGTCGGGGCGCGTTTCAAGCGTGAGTCCAACCGCGCGATGCTCCGCTGTTTCGTTGCATTGTTGCGCGAGCTCGAGCGATTCCGATTCAACACCGTTTAGCGCGTCGAACATCCGGCGCACAAAGCGTTCTTGATAATTCGGTGCATACGCCGACCAGGTGCCGCCAAGCACGAGCAGTTCGATTTTGTCGGTCGCATGTCCGTTGTTCTCGAACGATTGCAAACGCGCGCGCACTTGCTTGAACGGATCGAAACGATGTTGCGCCGCGCGTTGCACTCCTGGTTCGAGCGGCAAATAGCTTTTGGGATAGCCGCTCACTTCGGGACAAAAGATGCACTTGCCGGGACACGGCGCGGCGGCGGTCAACACGGTAAGCGGCGCGACGCCGGACGAGGTGCGAACCGGCTTGAGCCGCAAACGATTTAACACCTCACGCTCGAACGGAAGAATGTCGCGCGCGGTCATTGCGCGATACGCGGCGACGATTTTATCTTGCGTAACGTGAACCACGTCGTCGTGAACGAGGCGCATAATCAGCGAGTTGAGTTTGCTCGATGACAAATCGCGCGCGGCGCGCACCGCATCAAACAGTGCGAGCAATTCGTCGCGATGCATGTCAATGTCGAGCGGCGTCAAATGTTTTTTCTGCCAGCGCGCCACGCGCTCATCTTGTTCTTTGAAATGGATATTTCTGCTCACGATTTTACTGTTCACTATTTACTGTTGACTGTTGACTGGAAACTGAATGACCCCAGAACTCGTAACTCGTCTCATCGAAATCAACCGTAAATTTTATTCCGATTTCGCGCGCGCGTTTTCGGAAACACGTTCGTCCGGTCAATCGCGCTTAGATCGAATTGTAGCGTATATCGGCGATGGTGTAAAGACGCTCGACGTGGGATGCGGCAATGGTCGGCTCGCTGAGCGATTGGAACGCGAGGGACGCCGCGCGCAGTACGTCGGTGTGGACGCGTCGCCACAATTAATCGCGATTGCGTCCGCGCGCGCCGCGCGATTGCATCACGTCGCCGCGACGTTTCGCGTCGCGGATTTTACCGCGCCGGATTGGAGCGCGGCGATTGACGCACCGTTCGACATCGCAGTCGCGCTCGCGGTTCTGCATCACGTTCCGAGTTTTGAATTGCGTTGCAATGTTCTGCGCGAAATTCGCGCATTGCTCAAGCCGCGCGCACAACTCGTGATGACGAATTGGCATTTCGAGCGGAACGAACGCCTACGAAAAAAAATCGTGTCCTGGGAAACGCTTGGCATTGACGCGCGCGATCTCGAAGTGGGCGACGCGTTAATGACCTGGGAACGCGGCGGCAAGGGCTATCGCTATTGCCATCTCGTAACGCAAGCCGAAGTGAAACAACTCGCGGAGCAAACCGGTTTTCAAATCGTCGAACAATTTTACGCGGACGCGGATTTGAATTTGTACAGCGTATTGCAAGTATCGAATTGACGCGTCAATACAGTTGGAGTACACTGGGATTGCAAAGGAGGAAGGAAATGATTGCTACGCAAACCAAACATCAATTGGTCACACTGATAGATGCGTTGCCCGAACCGAAACTTGCCGTCGTGCTTGACTTGGTTCAATATCTCTTAGAGCGCGATTTGCAAGCGGGATGGATGAACGCGCAAACGCAATCTACCGTTTATCGCGAGTGGGTTGGGTCCGACAACGATATTTACGATGAGGTATTTGCCGATGCCAATCCAACGCGGTGATGTGATTCTTTGCCAACTTCCATTACCTTCGACCGGGCTTGCTCAATTTAAATTGCGCCCGGCAATTGTGATTTCGAAAGATGCAAACAATCAACGATTGGATGATGTGATTGTCGCGCCTTGCACCTCCAACATTTCGCGCAGTCGCGAGCAGACACAATTTTTGATTCAAGGCGCGGAGATTGCGACTGCTGGTATTCGCGTCGCCTCCGTTGTGCGCTGGTAAGCGTTCAGCCCCATCCGTCATTGCGAGCGGTTTTTGCGAAGCAATCCCCGACTTGGTCGATCCGGACTTGCAACGCGGAGATTGCTTCGTCGCAAAAACCGCTCCTCGCAATGACACCTGAACGGTTACGTGCGCTGTGAAGCATTGATGACAATTCCCAAAAGTTTGATCGTTCGGACACTGGGACATCTTTCTGTAGATGCAATGTCAGCGCTTTGCAATTGCTTGTTGGATGCTCTCGCGCTATAACGATCAGCAAATTTTTAATTCACGAATTGTTTACCTCTTTTTCATCTGCGCCTAATCTGGAAATGCGATACTGTTCGCAGAGATGGGGGCGCTAAAGCGGAGCAGGCGGTGAATTTCTCAGCCCGTGCTGTGATCAAACGCCGGGGCGTTCCCTGCTGAGAGGGTCGAGCCCTGTCTCCATCTCAATCTAAAATTGGTCTCCTCCTTTCCCCCGCGCAACGCGCCGTGATGAAAATTCATCGCGGCGCGTGGACGCGTTTGGTGAGGCGCGTTATAATACAATCCGTTTTGGATTGTTTATCTGCTTCCAATATCCGCACCAAAATCTCCCCACAGATTCAAAAGAACACAGATATTTTCAAAATCATTTTCTTTATCCGTGTTCCTTTGAATCCGTGGGAAAAAATTTCGGCTCTTCAGGAATTAGTGGGGTAGCATAGCCCCTTGTGGGCGTTGAAATGGAAAAGTACGCGCACAAGGCGCTATGCTACGCGACTAACCCCACTAATTCCCGGAGAACAAAAATTTCTTCGTTCGAAATATGATTGAAATCAGATCTTGTCACTGCGAGGAACAATACAATGACATTACCACTGATCGTTGACGCGCACCAGGATATCGCGTGGAACAAGATCGCGCTCGGGCGCGATCTGTTCGACAGCGTCGCGGCGACGCGCGCGCGTGAAGGCGCATCGCCCGCGCACGGCGAAGGATCCGCGACGGTTGGATTTCCCGAACTCGTCGCGGGGAATGTGCGCGTGATCTTTGCGACGCTGTACGTCGCGCAAGCGCGTCCGGATCGCACCGGCTGGGGCAAGACGTACTCGACGCCGGCGGAAGCGCACGCGCAAGCGATGGAGCAAATCGCGTACTATGCAATGCTCGCGATGGATCCGCGCGTGTCGCTCATCACGACGCGCGGCGATTTGGAACGCGTGATCAATTCGCCGGAGCATCGCGTCGGCTTGGTGATTTTGATGGAAGGCGCGGACCCAATCATCGCGCCGGATCAAACCCAGGAATGGTTTGACGGCGGCGTTCGCATCGTCGGTCCAGCGTGGAGTCAAACCCGGTATTCGGGTGGCACGCGCGCGCCCGGCCCGCTCACCGCGCTCGGTCGCGCGTTGATGCCGCAACTCGAACGCGCGGGGATTCTGCTCGACGCGTCACATATGGCGGAGCGCAGTTTCTTCGACGCGCTCGAGTATTACAACGGCACGATCATCGCGAGCCATTCGAATTGTCGCGCGTTCGTCAACGCCGATCGTCAATTGACCGATGCGATGATTCGTGAAATCATCGCGCGCGATGGCGTGATCGGCGCGGTGTTTTACAATCGGTTCTTGAAAGAGGGCTGGGACAAGTCCGCGAAAAAAGACGCGGTAACGTTCGTGGATGTTGTGCGGCACGTCAAGCACATTTGCGATCTCGCGGGCAACGCGCAGAATGTCGGCATCGGCACTGATTTCGACGGTGGATTTGGAATGGAATCCACACCGCGCGAAATTGACACTGTCGCCGATTTGCAAAAGATGGGCGCGGCATTATCGTCCGCCGGATTTTCGGACGCGGAGATTCGCGGATTTCTTGGGGAGAATTGGATCCGTGTGTTGCGGCGTGTGTTGCCGGAGTGATAATCGCCGATTACCGATAACGAGATGTTTTGGAGATTGAATGTCGCAAACATTTTCCATCGAAACGCAAAACCTGGGTCGCGTGTACAAAGTGCGCGACGGCAAAAAGAAGGAACGCAAAACGCTCGTCGCACTCGACAATGTGAATCTGCAGATCGAGCGCGGCGAGTTGTTCGGCTTGCTCGGTCCGAACGGCGCGGGCAAAACAACGCTCATCAAAATTCTGACGACGCTTCTCGCGCCGACGAATGGAATCGCGCGCGTCGCGGGGTACGATGTCGCGCGCGAACCGCAACGCGTGCGCCCGCGCATCAACATGGTGTCGGGAGGCGAATCGTCCGGGTACGGCTTGCTCACCGTGCGCGAAAACCTGTGGATGTTCGCGCAGTTCTACGGGATTCCGACCAAGCAAGCGAATCAGCGCATCGCAGAATTATTGGCAATCGTCGGCTTGACTGATCGCATCAATACCAAGTCGTCCGATCTCTCGACCGGCTTGCGCCAAAAAATGAACATCGTGCGCGGCTTTCTCACCGACCCGCAAGTGTTGTTTCTCGACGAGCCGACCCTGGGTCTCGATGTCGGCGCATCGCGCGATGTGCGCGCGTTCATTCGCAGTTGGGTTACACAAGACAAATCGCGCACGTTGTTGTTGACGACACATTACATGGTTGAGGCGGACGAGTTGTGTGATCGCGTCGCGATTATCAATCAGGGTCGCGTGCTCGCGTGCGATACGCCCGCGAATTTGAAACGGCGTTTGCAGAGCGAAGCGGTTTTAGATCGGAAGAGCACACCCCGCCAGCGCCGCGGCCTCGAGGTCATGTTCGAGTTCGGCGCGGCGCGCGGTTTGTCAATTTGGTCGGACGCAGTATGGCGGAAGTCGAACACGCCGGAGAAACTCAATGAAAAAGCAAACCGGCTGGCGATTATTTTTACAAACCGTGATCGGACGTTCGTACCCGCGCGTGATCGGAATGCAACGCGAAAAATCGTGGATGTTCTTTGATTTACTTTTGCCACTGCTCCCAATCGCGGCGTACGTATTTGTTTATCGCGCGATGCGCGCGCCCGAAGAGTACGTCGGGTTCGTTGTGTTCGGCGGCGCGATGACCGCGTTCTGGCTCAACGTGTTGTGGGCAATGTCGTCGCAGTTGTATTGGGAAAAAGAGCAGGGCAATCTCGCGCTCTACATCATGTCGCCCGCGTCGATGATGGCGATTTTGTTTGGGATGGCGATGGGTGGATTGTTCGCGACTTCGCTCCGCGCGTTTATAATTCTGATCGTCGGCAGTTTTCTTTTTAGCGTGCAATACGCGGTCGTCAGTTTTCCGCAATTGCTCCTGGTTTTTCTTTTGGCGATGACTGCGCTGTACGGAATGGGGATGATGCTCGCGTCGCTCTTTTTGTTGTTGAGCCGCGAGGCGTGGCACCTTTCGAATCTCGCGCAAGAGCCGATCTATTTGCTTTCGGGATTTTATTTTCCGATCAAATCGCTCAACTTTTGGGTCGCCGCGTTTTCATCGCTGATTCCGCTCACGCTCGGTCTCGATGCGATGCGCCAACTCGCGTTTCCGTCCGGCGCGAAACTGGGATTCCTCTCGGTCGAAATTGAAATCGCGGTGCTAATCGCGTTGAGCGTGATTTTTCTCGCGGCGGCGCGCGTTCTGCTCGCGTATATGGAAAAGTTGGCGATTCGCGAAGGACGATTGACGGAGAGTCGGAGGTAAGTTGCAAGTGGTAATTGGTAATTGGTAATTGGAGATTGAGAGAGTGGAAATCATTATTCCTAAATCTGAAATCCTAAATTTGAAATCTGCAATTAGGTCGTTCCGCCTCGCGACCTGGCTCGGCTGGCAGATCGAATCGAACTGGACGGATCCGTTTTTGTTCGCGGTGTATTCCATCGTCAAGCCGCTCGCGAGCGCGCTGATCCTGGTCGTGATGTACAGCATCATCACGCAAAACGATTTCGCGTCGCCGTTATTTCCGTATATGTATCTTGGTAACGCGTTCTACATTTACGTCGGCGCGGTGATGGTCGGCGTGTCGTGGGCGGTGATTGACGATCGCGAGCATTACAAAACGCTCAAGTACATTTACGTCGCGCCGGTCGAAATTCCATTTTACCTGATCGGGCGCGGCGTCGCGCGCTTTATCACCGGTTCGGTCGCGGTGTTCATCACGATCACCGCGGGCGTGTTGTTCTTGCGCGTGCCGTTCGATTTTGCCGCGATCAACGCGCCGCTCTTTATCGTCTCGCTTTTGATCGGCGTGATTATGCTTGCGATGATCGGCTTGATTCTCGCGGGGATCACATTGCAAATCGCGCAACACGTTGGCTTTATCGGCGAGGCGGTCGCGGGCGCGTTGTATTTGTTCAGCGGCGCGATCTTTCCGCTCGACGTGCTTCCCGAATTTCTGCGCCCCATCGGTTACGCGATGCCGATCACGTATTGGCTCGAACTGTTACGCCGTTCGCTCGTCGGTTCGGTCGCGAATGCGTTTCCAACGCTCGCAAATTTCAGCGACGCGCAACTCCTCGCGATCTTGATCGCGCTCACCATTGTTTTCGCGCTCATCGCGATTTTTGTTTTTCGCTATTGTGATCGCCGCGCGCGTGAGCGCGGGCTGATTGATCGCACGTCGAATTATTAACGCGGGATTCAATTCGCCAACCGTTTTCCGCCCCCCTTTTTCCGCGCCAAGCCCGCTTCGCATTGATCGTCACCTCGAAGGCGCTCGCCGATGATTTTTGTTTTGACATCAAGACCTTCGCCAAATTGTCCGTACCCCTGAAATTTTCCACTGACGGAAAGGAACACGGACAATCGAAAAAAATACGGCTCTTCAGGAATTAGTGGGGTAGCATAGCCCCTTGTGGGCGTTGGAATGGAAAAGCACGCGCACAAGGCGCTATGCTACGCGACTAACTCCACCGATTCCTGGAGAACAAAAAATACGAAAAAAAGTCCGCGTTCCTTTCCGTCAGTGGAAGAAATTTTTGGTTTTGGCGAAGGCATTAACATCAAGACTTGGTTTTCATGCTCGAGGCGCACTCGGCGCAATGCAAAACACCTTGCCGATTCACGCGCAGTTCAAACGTGGGGCGTTGGCAATGCGGACAAACGAGCGCGTCCGTTTTTTCGACGAGCGGATCCCAGGTCAAGGTGAGCGTCGCGGGATGGATGGTCGGAAATTGTTTTGCGGTAACGCGCGTGGAAATGAACAGGCGCGGAATTTTAACGTGTAGGAGATTGACCAATTTGAGTTGCACGCGCAGTTGCGCTTTACGCGTAAGTTCATCGAGTCGCAATGCTTCTTCGCGATTGAGCGCGTTTTGGCGCAAGCCCAACGATTCGCTTTCATCGCCGCGCGCATGCGCTTTCTCGATACGCTCCGCGAGTTCCGCGCGCAAATCGGCATAGTAGCGTTTCATCCGCTCGGTCTGCTCGCCTAGGCGAACCTGGGTTTGATGTTGCCGCGCGTGCACATCGGCGCGCACCGTGCGGACGATCGCATCGCGCGCGGCAACATATGCGCGCTCGAGCGGCTGGGATGTCGCGTCGGCGAAGGTCCACCGCCGCGTGTCGGCAAACCGTTGTCCGTTCAGCAATTCGTCGAGATAGCGCACTTGGCGATTGTAATAGCGGTCGAGCGCGAGCGGGTACAGCGCTTGTTCTTTTTCATCTCCCAGGTACGTAACCTCGAACCAAAAAAGCGTGTGCGTCACATAGCGCGGGCGAATCTGTTCGATCCGCAACGCGACCGCTTCCGGCAAAACCAGGTCGCGTGTCACGCGTTCCGCGAGCGCGTGCGGGCGCAAATGCGTGTCGTCGAGAAACGCCAAGCCGATTTGCCCGCGCATCTGCGCGCGCGCCAGCACATCGTCGAGGAGCGCACTGCCGAACGTGAGCAGTTGCGCCGACGGATGTTCGGGCAACGCGTCGGGATCGAAGGCAACGCGCATCGGCGTATCCGCATCGGGCATCAGCACATCGTACACTTGCGGCTCGATCGCATCGGCTAGTCCGCCGACGGCATCCACGTATTCAATTAAAAATTGCTCCAAAGGATCGGTCATTGTCAAACTATTCAGGCGCGAATTTCTCTCCGAACAATTTTTCTTCTTGCGCGCGCTGACGCAAATAATTTTCTTTTGCCGCGAGCACCTGATCGCCGAGCCGGTCGAGCGCGGTCCGAAAATCGAGATCGTCGCGCGACTGCGCCCACAAATCGGTGACGATCTCTTCAAATTCCTTTTCCTCGTTCAGGTTTCCCAGGATCATATCAATCTCGCCAATGACCAATTCGAACATCGCGATTTTCGCTTCGAGCAAATGCAACACCGCGGCTTCGAGCGTATCCGCCGCCGCGAGGTTGAACACGAACACGTCGCGCGCTTGTCCGATGCGGCTCAAACGTCCGACGCGCTGTTCGATCTTCATCGGATTCCAGGGCAAATCGAAATTGCACACGGCATTGCAGAATTGCAGATTGCGCCCCTCGCTTCCCGCGTCGGTGCTGAGCAAGATGCGCGCGTCGTTTTGAAATTGCCGAATCGCTTGCTCCTTTTCGAGACGCAACAAGCCGCCGTGAAACGCGACCACTTGTTCGCCCGCGTCGCGCAAACACTTTTGCAACCATTCCTGGGTCGCGCGAAATTGCGTGAACACAACCATCTTGTCGGGAAAATCTTTGAGAAGCGCGCGCAAGCGGTCGGCTTTGCTGTTCTCCGTCAACGCGCGCGCCGTGTCCGCGAATTGCGCGAGCGTCGCGCGTTCGGTATCGGGCAATCGTTCATCCGCCGCGAGGCGCGCTAGCGTCGGCGCGGCGGCTTGGCTCGTGCTCCCGAGTTCTTTTTGCAAGGTGATGAGCGACATCCGCGAGAGCACACGTTTGGATTTGGAATCGCTGGGCAGGGTCAGGTGTTGGCGCACGAAACGCGACACGGCATCGTACAGCGCGCGTTCTTTTTCATTCAGCGTAACGAGATGCGTTTTCGCGATGCGGCGCGTGAGCGCGAGTCCGACGGTCGAGCGACGATTCCGCACCATCACTTCAGCCAGCAGACGATGCAGTTCGTCCACATTGCGCGGCATTAATTTGTCGCGGCGATCCACGAATTGTTTTTGGAATGAACGCGCGGTACTGAGGAGACCTGGTTGCAACAGCGTAACGAGGTTGAATAATTCAGCGAGGTCGTTTTGCACGGGCGTCGCGGTCAACAGCAAAATGTACTGACGGCGCAACTCGGATGCCATTTGCCACAACTGCGTGGTGCGATTGCGAAAGTGATGCGCCTCGTCTACGATCACCAAATCCCAGTCCTGGTTGAGGATCGCGGCGCGATGCGGTTCGCGTTTCGCGGTGTGGTACGACGCGATGATGCGGTCGTGCGTTGCCCAGGCGCGCGCGCCTTGCTCGCGAAAACCTGGGTCGTCGTGAACGATGAAATCCAAACCAAACTTGCGGCGCATCTCGCCTTGCCATTGCTCGACGAGCGACGGCGGCGTGAGAATCAACACGCGGCGCGCGAGTCCGCGCACGACGAGTTCTTCAAGAATGATGCCGGCTTCAATCGTTTTGCCCAAGCCGACTTCGTCGCACAAGAGCGCGCGACCGCGCAGTCGGCGCAAGACGGTGCGCGCGGTGGAAAGTTGATGCTCGAGCAATGCGACCTCGCGCAACCAGGGCAGGCACAATAGTTGATCGAACCCGGCGACCATCGCGAGGCGCGTGGCTTGGAGCGCCAAGCGAAAATCGCGCCACCGCGCGCGCGCGGAACGATTCTCTAATAATGCGACATCGTCGGGGCTGAAAGAAATTAAATCGTTGGGCGCGGCGGCAGTGAGTTGAATCGGCGGAGGCGCTTCGACGCGGAGGCGAAAACGCGCGGGCATTGCACTGACACATTCGAGGACGAGCATCCCCAGTTGCGCGGAGCGGGCGAGCGGACGTAAATGCTTGACGCTTTTGAACGCGCCTTGCGCGGCGTTGAATTTGAGCGCGGTCGGCTCGGCGTCTGTCTCAATCACAACTTCGGCTTGGCTGAGCGCGCCGGCGAGAACGGGGTCGAGCGACAAAAGACCTTGGCGCAACGCGTCCGCGTCCGCGTTCAATTCGATGCGGTCGCCAATCTGGAAACCAGGTTCGATTATCTGGGGAGCGGTCACGCGCGACATTATAGCCCCATTCGCGCGATCTGCCAATTGACGGCGCGCCGCGCGGTTGATGTGCGTTGCTCCAGTTGTGCTATTTTGTTTTTGCTCTGCGCCACAATTCTTTTACGACGCGCGCTTGCATCTGCTCGTCCGCGGTAAATGCCGCCACATTTTCGCTGAATAGTTGATCGAGTTCCGCGATCTGCGCGCGATACGCGTCCAATGCGTGCTTGCAAATCGTCGTGTCGCGCGGAATAGAAACCTTGCCGCTGATTTCGTTTACAATAAGTTGCAACGCGTACTCGGCGCGTTCGGCTGATCCAATCGCGACGTATTGACCGCCGATGCGGAGCGAGTTGGGGTTGAACATATCATTCGTGACGAGTTGCGCTTTGCCCGGCGGAAGCAAAATTGAATCGGTTGCCGCGTTTGCGGGAACAAAAGCATCTAACATTTTGGCAATCGGTTTTGTTTCCAGCGTATCCCAGATTTCATCCGCGATCGATTGCGGCGACGGGCGACCGCGCCGCGCGGTCATCGAGCGAAACTTTTGCATCTTTTTTTCGGTCGCGCGAATTTCGCGGTAGAGGATGGTCATTGCTTTGTACAATTCCGCGCACAGTGCTTCGCGTTCTTTCGCTTTGGTGATGCCAAGCAATTCCAAAACCGCGTCGTCCAATTCCTGGCGGTCTTTCAAAAGTAATTCACCAGATGGTAAAAGCCCAACGCCATCTACCTCAACCAGTGAAGAAGTTTTCCGTTTGTGCATTGATGCAATTGCTGCACGTAGTCGCTTCGCGATTTCTTTGTTCGCAAGTCGCGCATCTGGCACAAGCATCATCCTCACATCTACAACTTCAGTTTTCAGAGCGCCTTCACGCCCAGCATAGCGTCCAAATTGATGCTTGCTCAATGTAACGACGGTCGAGTTTAATACCGCCCACCACAAATCGGAATCACCATCTGTCGGAGAAACATTGTAGAGATTGCAGTTGACAATGTATTCAGGTTTGTTCAAAGGGACAATGTGGCGATACTGCTGAGATTTGGACCAAAGAATTGGTGCAGGTTCATCTGCTTGAAGATCATACCATTGTCGCGACGCTGTTCTACCTATAATCGAGGTTCCCTGATTAAAGCCCTCCTGCTCGCCCCAATTGATATAGCGCAATGCATTCTTAAAACCAAGTTTGCGCAATTTGTCTTTTGATAGTGAACAAAGGAAGATTTTGTGTTTGAGATTTGCAGGTTCAACTTCAAGCGTATCTATCTCCATAAGATTGAAAACAAGCGGCTGAAGAAATTTGGCTTCAATTAGATGAACGGAACCGTCACCCGCTCTTACGACACGAATCTTCTTAGTTTCAGATGGAGTAATTCCATAGTGATTTTTGAAATCGTGCGGCTTGGTGAAGCGCGCCAATTCCTCGTCAGTGATGTCACGCGGATAAAAGAATTTGTCACAACCACTGATTATACCGATTTGGATTCGAGCCACTTCATTAAACGGTACAAATTTGTCTTTCGCGCGTTCCATCAACTTGAAAAAGATTTCGGGCGCGCGGAGGAAAATGCCCCACTTGTAGCCCACGTAATCGTCGGCGGGTGCGGTTACGTTGTATTCCGCACTTTTCTCGTGCAAAATTTTCTGACCGCCGTTGCCATTTCCATTTCCATTTTCTTCGTCTTCGTCTTCACTCACCTGAATCTTGGAATATCCCAGTGCGTACAAATCGCCTTGCCGAATGCTACGCACGCGGTAATCGTCTGTTGTCTCGTTCTTTTTGAGCGATTCGATGTGATCGCGCAATTGCTCAAAATATCTCTGCCGCGCGTCTTCATCGTCGTAGCGTTCCAACATCTCGGACAGTTCGCGTTGAATCTTGACGAAATGCACGATGTTTGCCGCGCGCTTGCCATCGTCCGATTGTCGGCGCAAAATTGTCGCGGCAGTCGACACGCGCGCGCCCGTGAACCAGGGTTCGCTGGCTGATTCAAAAATCGCGATGATTTCAAAATTATCGAGCAAGTATTTTTGCAAACGAAAACCATACGACGTGTCGAGCCAGGTCGAACTGGTCAGCAAACCAAGATAGCCGCCGTCTTCGAGGAAGGATGCCGCGTGCGGAAAAAAGTAAACGTGAATATCCGAACGCCCCGAAAGATTTGCGCCGCGCGCTTCTTTCTTGGCAATGTCATCTTGCAAAAATCGCTTGTACGGCGCGCCATAGTACTCGGTGATTTTTTCTTGGCGCACATACGGCGGATTGCCAACAACGGCATCCACTTTGCCGATGCCTTCCATTGGAATTTGTCCGTTGTAATTTCCCAATGGCACAACGAACGGCGTGCTATTCAAACGCACTTTGAAAAAATCCTGGCGCGCGACGAGCGGATAATTTGCCTCGTCAATCAAATCGCGCGTGACTAGGTTGATCGTCGTCAGGTGAACGGGATACGCGGAGATGTCGAAACCGTAAAGTTGCCGAATCAAATCGCGATGATGCAACGCACCGTTCGAGAGTGCGCGCTTGCGCGCATAGGCGCGGACGAGGAATGTGCCGCCGCCGCACGCGCCATCGAGTACGCGGGCTTCGGGTTTGCGAATGCAAAACGTGTTGATGAGGTCAACGACTTCGCTTCGCGTATAATGTTGTCCGTACTTGTGGCGTTCTTCAGTCGAAAGTAATCGCTCGAAAATCAAGCCGATGACTTCGTGATTGATTTGTGTGAAATCAAAACCGTCGGTTTGGTCGCTCAACTCACGCCAACTGCCCACCGCCGCGTCGTTTAGAAATGGAAGCGTGTCGCCGAATCCACCTTGAAAAACGGTTTCGTAATCGCCAGTCGTTTTGAGCGCGTGCTGAAACAAATCTTCCAAATGCTTGCCGAGTTCCGCGCCTTGTGTTACCGATTGAGGAATTCGGAGCGCGCGCATTCGATTGAAACGTCGGCGCAGTGCTTTGTAAAAAACGATTTTGTTCGCGAGAACATAGCAACTGAATTTCGCCGCGCGTTCCAAATTGTCGCGGACGATTTCTTCATCGTTCGATAAAACCCAGCCCTGTTCGTCGCGCATCCACTTGTCCAAATCGCGTTTGAATTCTTTCCCGCGTTGGTACTGCTGGCTAATCGCGGCGAGCGTTTGCGCGACCGGTTGCTCCAGACTCGACTCGTATGCGAAAATAAATTTAGCGTCAAGCGGCAACAAGAGCATCGGTTGTTCGCCAGAGATCAGCGCGGCGAAACGTTGGAGGAATGTGAGCAGGAAAGAATCAATTTGATTGAGGACACGCGGATGGCGCGTATCGTCGCTGTTGTGAATCGGCGCGGGCAAGACGTTGTAAGTTTCAACTGCGCGCTCGGTGATCGGCTTGCCGCTTTCCAATGTTTTCCAAAGCACAAGGCGATTCACGTTCCAGGTAAAGTTGTACTCTGCGCCAACTTCATCGGCTTTGCGATGCGCGTCTTCGACCACGCCTTGTTGCAACGGCGTGCGCCCTTCGGGACTATCCGGCATTTTCACTTCGCCCGTCAAAACGATTTTACTCGCGCGATCGTACAGCGTAATGTCGCGGCGTTTGACACTGCCGCGCGCCCGCGCTTCGGTGAACGGCAATTCTGAATGTGCCGTCAAAATTTGATTGATGCGCGAAACGATGTCAGCGGTAAATTCCCATTCGGTTGTTTGTGGCATTGCCGATTCCTTGTTTAGGATGTTTGGATTATAGCGTGAATAAAAATTTCCGCAAGAGTCATTGTTGATGCTTGTCGCGATTTTCTTGTTGTGCTACAATGCCGCTCGCTATGGCAAACACAATTATTCAAGTTGACCATCTCTGCAAATACTACCAGGTTCACCAAAAAGAACCAGGTTTGATCGGCTCGCTCAAATCATTTGTCGCGCGCAAGTACAGCGATGTCAAAGCGGTGGACGATGTGTCGTTCGCGATTGATGCCGGCGAAGTCGTCGGCTTTCTCGGACCGAACGGCGCGGGCAAAACGACGACGCTCAAAGTCTTGTCCGGTTTGTTGTATCCCACGCGCGGCGTCGCGCGCGTGCTCGATTTCACACCGCACGAACGGCGCGCCGCGTTTCTGCGAAACATCACGCTCGTGATGGGGCAGAAGCAACAACTCAACTGGGATTTGCCGGCGATGGATACGTTTCTCGTCAACGCGGCGATTTACGAAATTCCCGATGAGCAATTCAAAAAAACTCTAGCAGAATTGACGGAACTTTTGGAACTCACGCCGTTGTTGAAAAAGCAAGTCCGCAAGTTGTCGCTCGGTGAGCGAATGAAATGCGAACTGTCCGCCGCGCTTTTGCATCGTCCCCAGGTTTTGTTTCTCGACGAGCCGACGATCGGTCTCGACGTAACGATGCAAACAAAAATTCGCCAATTCATCGCGGATTACAACGCGCGTTATGGCGCGACGATCATTCTGACGAGTCATTACATGGCGGACGTAACCGCGCTGTGCAAACGCGTCATCGTGATCGATCATGGCAAGTTGTTGTACGACGGCGATCTGCACGCGCTCGCGGAAAAGATCGCACCGCACAAATTGATCCGCGTCGAATTTTCGCAACCGCTAAACGGGCAACGGCTCGCCGAGTACGGCGAAGTCGTCAAGGAGCGCGGACAGCGCGCCGAGTTGTTGATCCCGCGCGATCAAACCTCCCAGGTCGCCGCGCGGATGCTAGCCGAACTGCCCATCGCCGACGTAACCATCGAAGAACCGCCCATCGAAGACGTGATCACGCGCGTCTTTGAGCAAGCCGCCCGCGCCCGCGCCGAACGCGGGGAGAGTGATGAAAATGATAATGATGAGTAAGGTACGTAAATCGTAATTCGTAATTCAAAATTCATTCGGCGCAGAATTACGAATTGCGATTTACGAATTATTGGAATTGCTTATGCTGATCAAATACGCCGTGCTCCTCCGCCGCTCCTTTTCCGCGATGCTCGAATATCGCGCGATGATTTTTATCTGGATGCTCACGAACGTGATGCCGCTCGTGATGCTTGCGGTGTGGTTCTCGCTGTCCGAGGGTGGACCGATCGCGGGGTATTCACAAAACGATTTCGTCGCGTACTATTTGCTCATCACGTTCGTCCGCCAAATGACGAACGTGTGGGTGATTTGGGAAATTGATTACGAAATTCGCCACGGCGATTTTTCGATCAAGTTACTGCATCCGCTCAATCCGATTCACGAGTACATCGCCAGCCACATCACCGACAAATTTTTACGGCTTGCGGTGATGATCCCGCTCGGAATTTTCGCGTGGATTATTTTTCCAACAATTCATTACGATCTCACATTCACAACCGTTACACTTTTTCTGATCGCGCTCGTCGCGTCCTGGCTCATTCGATTTCTGTCCCAGTATTGTTTCGGCTTGCTCGCGTTTTGGATTTCCGCATCCACCACGCTGAACGAGATTTGGTTCGCGACCTCGTTGATGCTCGGCGGCATCGTCGCGCCGCTCGATCTTTTTCCGGCAAACATTCAACTCATCGCGAAATACTTGCCGTTTCGATATATGTTCGCATTCCCGGTCGAAATCGTGTCGGGGCGATTAGCGCAAACCGAACTCATCAACGGTCTCGCCGCGATGCTGGGTTGGTTGATCGTTTCCGTCGTCGTCTATCGTTGGTTGTGGCGACGCGGCTTGAAACACTTTAGCGCGTTTGGTGCGTAAGGCAAATGTCATTGCGAGCGCACTTTGCGAAGCAATCCCCACCGCGCTGATCGGGGATTGCTTCGCTCCGCTCGCAATGACAGAATGAAAAAATATGCGTTACCTAAGACTCCTTTCCGTCTTTTACAAATACTCGCTCCTCAAAGAACTCGAATACCGCGTGAATTTCATCTCCAACATTTTCATGAGCGTGTTCTGGGTCGGGTGGGGCATCCTCGGCGTTTCGATTTTCTTTTTGCATCGCGACTCGATGGGCGATTGGTCGTTCCCGGAAGTGCTGATGGTCGTCGGCTTGTTCACATTGTTTACGGGCGTGATGGAAGCGTTCTTGCGCCCAAACGTCGGCGCGGTGATCGAGCAGATTCGCGACGGCACATTCGATTTCGTGTTGACGAAACCGATCAACGCGCAATTCATTGCGAGTTTGCGGACGATTGTTTTCTGGCGATTGGCGGATGTGCTCATCGGCTTGAGCATCATCGTGTACGCGCTGGGACAATTGCACGCCGCGCCAAGCATCGGACAAATCGCGTTCTTTGTTGTGATGCTGGCATCGGGCGCGGTGATCGTCTATTCGATTTGGTTGATGATGGTATCGCTGGCATTCTGGTTCGTAAAAATTGATAACATCGCCGAATTGTTTTACGCGTTCTACGAAGCGGGACGATACCCGGTAACAATTTATCGCGGCGCGGTGCGCGCGTTACTCACGTTCGTCGTGCCGGTCGCGTTCGTTACAACATTTCCCGCGAGCGCACTGCTCGGCAAAATTGACGTCACGACCACGCTCACCGGTTTCGCGTTCGCGATTGGATTATTCATCGCGTCGAATCGCTTTTGGAATTTCGCGCTCACGCATTATGCGAGCGCGTCAAGCTAAAAAGACCCGAAGGGTTTTGGAATCCCTTCGGGTCTATGTTGTAAGATTTTCCCAACCCCAACGATATACCAGGTGCAAACACAATGAAACGCGACATTGCCTTCTTGATGAAATGGATCAATTTTTATCCGCCGTTTCTCGGCGCGGGGATTCGCGTGAAACACGTCGCGCCGGATTTTCGCACGATCCGCGTCGAGATGAAACTGACGCGCTTGAATTTGAACGCGGTCGGCACGCATTTCGGCGGATCGTTGTACGCGATGTGCGATCCCTGGTTTATGCTAATCCTGATGCGCGCGCTCGGCGACGGTTACATTGTGTGGGACAAAGCCGCGCACATTCAATTTCTGCGACCTGGTCGCGGCACCGTTGCCGCAGAGTTTCACATCGCGCAAGCGACGGTTGACGATTTACGCGCGCGCGCGGACGCGGGCGAAAAAATCGAGCCGACATTCACGGCGGATGTGATCGGCGAAGCTGGTGAGGTAGTCGCGCGCGTCGAAAAATTATTGTACGTTCGCAAGAAAAACGCGCGCGCATAATGTCATTGCGAGCATCCTGAGCGGAGTCGAAGGAAGCGAAGCAATCCCTGTTTTGCAATGCCGGGTTCGCAACAAGTGTGAGGTTGTGATGAACGAAAAATCAGTAGCATACTATCGTTCGCCGATTGGCACGCTCGAAATCGTCGGCGACGCGAATGGCATAACGTCCGTTGAATTTGTCGCAGACGCGACGCCGAGCGCGGAAACGCCGCGCGATCTAGCCGATTGCGTTTCGCAACTCGACGAGTATTTCAACGGCGCGCGCAAAACATTTTCGCTCGACCTGGATTTACGCGGGACCGAATTTCAAAAACGCGTGTGGCGCGAATTGTTGAACATTCCATTCGGGCGCACCGTTGCGTACCTCGACATCGCGCGCGCAATTGGAAATCGCAACGCGATTCGCGCGGTCGGCGCGGCGAACGGGCAAAATCCAATCGTGATTATCGTGCCGTGCCATCGCGTCATCGGCTCGAACGGATCGCTCACCGGGTACGGCGGCGGCTTGTGGCGCAAAGAGTGGCTGTTAAATTTCGAGGGCAATTTGCAACCGACAGGTTTGTTCGATGCGCGATGATCGCGACCTGCTGAAACGCGCGCAAGCGAACGCGGCGGGCTTTGGCGCATTGTTCGATGCGTACTATGATCGGATTTACAAATACGCGTACCGTCGTGTCGGATCGCGCGAAACGGCGGAGGACATTGCCGCGAGTGTGTTCGAGGACGCGTTGCGCGGCATCAAACGATTGCGCTGGCAGGACAAGCCGCTCGTCGCGTGGTTGTATCGCATCGCCGCTCGTCGCGTCGCGGATCATTATCGCGCCGCGCGCGATCACGCGCCGCTCGACGATGCGTTGATCGCGCGCGCTGACGATCCGCACGATCGCGCCACGCGCGCGGAAGAATCGCGCATTGTGCAACGCGGCTTGGCAAAACTCGCCGCGCCCGATCGCGAAATAATCCGGCTTGCCTATTTCGATGAATTGCGCGGCGAAGCGATCGCGGCGATCTTGAATTGTTCCGCGAGCAACGTGTACGTGCGCTTGCATCGCGCGCTCAAAAAATTGGAAAGGATCGTGAGCGATGAAATCCATTGACGCGACGTTGATCGCACTGCGCCAGCGCGAAAAAATTCCGGCATCCACGCGGCGCGCCGAAATTCGCGCGCGCGTGCTCGACGCGTTTCCCGAAATCGGCATCGCGATTTTCAACACGCGCCTGGGTTGGATCGGCATCGCGTGGAACGCGCGCGGGATCGTCGCACTCAATTTGCCGCGCGCGACGCGCGCTAATGCGTTGCGCGATTTACAACGCGAATTTTCCGATGCCATCGTTCACACGCGCGCGCCGGACGAAATCGAACGCGAACTGCGCGAGTATGTCGCGGGCACGCGCCGTGAATTTCGATTGGCGCTCGATTGGTCGGCGATTGGCGCGTTTCAACGCGCGGTCTTGCAAGCCGCGCGCAAAATTCCGTTCGGCGAGACGCGCAGTTACGGTTGGATCGCGCAACAGATCGGCAACCCGCGCGCATCGCGCGCGGTTGGGCGCGCGCTCGGCGCAAACCCGATTCCGATTATTCTGCCGTGCCATCGCGTCATTGCCAGCGATGGCGGACTCGGCGGTTATGGCGGTGGCTTGCCGCTCAAACGAAAATTGTTGCAGTTGGAAGGCGCAGTTTTGGATTTATGATTTCAGATTTATGATTTAGGATTTTCGTTGCGCGAAAAATCAAATCATAAATCATAAATCGAAAATCATAAATTGGAGAAAAAAATGTTCGCGTGGTTTATGCTGATCGCGCTCGGTTCGATCTGGGGCGCGAGTTATTTGTTCATCAAAATCGGCGGCGCGGAAATTCCGCCGTTCACGTTTGTTACTGGTCGCGCATTGATCGCGGCGCTGGCATTGCTCGTGCTCTTGCGCGCGCGCGGCGAGTCGTTGCCGCTCAATCGGCGCGCGCTAAAATTGTTCGCGGTGATGGGCATTTTGAATGGCGCGATTCCGTACACCGCGATCACCTGGGGCGAGCTGTCCATCTCCAGCGGCTTGACCGCGATCCTGGTCGCGACCGTGCCACTGTTCACCGTAATTTTCGCGCACTGGTTCACGCACGATGAGCGCATGACGCCGGGCAAACTGATCGGCATCGCGATTGGATTTGTCGGCGTCGTGATTTTGTTCGCGCCGGCTTTGCAACAACACGCGCAAAAAGAATTTTTCGGAATGTTCGCGATCATTATCGCGTCCGCGAGTTATGGCGGCGCATTTATTGTTGTGCGAAAATTTATGCTCGGCTTTTCACCCGCGGCGGCGTCCGCCGGACAATTGCTCGCGGGGGCGATCTATATGTTGCCGCTCAGTTTGTTGTTCGACAATCCGCTTGCGTTGCGTCCATCGTTCGGCGCGCTCGCGTCGCTCATCACGCTGGCTTTGTTCGGCACATCGGTCGCGTACATCATTTATTATTGGCTCGTCGAACACACCGGCGCGACGCGCGCGTCGCTCGTTACGTACATCAGTCCATTCACCGGCGTAATTTGGGGCGCGCTCATTTTGAGCGAGCCAATCGAGTGGCAAGCGCTCGTTGGTCTCGCGCTGATTATCGCGGGCATCGGATTGGTCAATCGCAAACCCGCGCCTAGCCACGCCCTCAAGGGTGTGACCAAGTTCGTGGAACCGGAATGAACGCGCGCGATATTCTGATCGTCGGCGCGGGTCCCGCCGGTTCTGCCGCCGCGATTCAAATTGCCAATCGCGATCCCGACTTGGCGCGGCGCACCCTGGTCATTGAGAAAGCGATGTTTCCGCGCGCGAAATTGTGCGGCGGCGGCGTTACGAATCACGCAGACGATTTGCTCCGCCGATTGCGCGCGCAATTCGATGTGCCGTCCTTTCCGATTCACGCAATCAAATTTGTGTACGCCGATTTGCAATTCACGTTTCACCAGCGCGATATTTTTCGCGTCGTGCGCCGCGAAGAATTCGATGCCGCGCTCGCGCGCTGTGCGCGTGAACGCGGCATCGAAATTCGTGAAGGCGAAGCGTTGATTGATTTGCGGCGCGATGATCGCGGCGTCGAGATCGAAACCACGCGCGAAACCTATCGCGCGCAAATTGTGATCGGCGCGGACGGCGCGAACAGTGTCGTGCGCCAAAAACTGGGCTTGGTGAGTTGGCATCGCATCGCGCGCCTGATCGAAATTCTCACGCCCGCCGACGCGACGCGCGCGCCGGAGTTTATCGCCCACACCGCCGTTTTCGATTTCACGCCAATCACGCGCGGCGCGCAGGGATACTATTGGGATTTTCCATCGCTCAAGCAAGGCGTGCCGCTGATGAATCGCGGCATTTTCGATTCGCGCGTGCATCCCGATTTTCCGCGCGCCGATCTGAAATCAATTTTTGGCGAATCACTCGCGCGGCGTCAACTCGCGCTCGACGACGCGCGTTTGCACGGACATCCCGAACGTTGGTATGATGCATCGGTGAAACATTCCGCGCCGCGCGTGTTGCTCGCGGGCGATGCGGCTGGCGCGGAGCCGCTGTTCGGTGAAGGCATTTCGCACGCGCTCGATTTCGGAAGATTCGCGGCGAACTCTGCGATGCGCGCGCTCGCGCGCCAAGATTTTTCGTTCGCGGATTACGAACGCCGCGTCGCATGGAGCGCGCTCGGCAGACGTTTGCAATTCAAACGCGCCATCGCGCATCTCATCTATAGCAAACGCGGACAGTGGTTTTATCGGTTGGGATTTAATGTGATGCGCGCGGTGTTTGGAAAGTGAGACCCGTCCGATTTTGAAAATCGGACGGGTCTCGGTTTTTATTTCTTTGTTCTTGATTCAACCGCGCGCCAAAATTCGTCGTGTGGAATTCCTTCGCCTTTGCGAATTTGTTCTTTGGCGGTTCGAATGATTTTGTGAAACTTGGGCGAGTCCGCCAATGCCAATCGTTCGAGTGCTGACCGAGTTTTGCTGATAGATAATTTCATCTTGTTTTTATTTTCTCCTTGAACAACCCAACGGAAATTGCATGAGCGATACGGGTGAATAGTCGCGACAAATTCACCATCGCGACACACGCAAGTCCCCACAAGGGAATGATCCACAGCGGCGGAATCTCGCGTGTGATGTATGTCCACTCACCGATGTATGTGCCCAGCCATTCATACGTTCCGCCTAAAATCATTCCGCACACGAACAACGCGAACGCGTCATCGAGATCGAACCGGTACGCGATCAACGCGATGCCGACGATGATGCCCGCGATAAAATGCGCGTCGAGTCGTCCCGACCAATCTACCGCCGCGAGTTGTGGCGCGCTGATCGCGAACGCGAGCGCGGGGATCGCGATCAACAATGCAATTTTAATTGGACGCGGATTAACGCGGAGGAACGCGGATAAAAATTTCTTGTCCGCGTTCCTCCGCGTCAATCCGCGTCCAATGATCAACGCGCGCAAATGCGTAACCGTGAGCAAACCAATCGCCCACAACGGCGGCAAATAATCCGGCGGTGTTTGCCCGTTCGAGTACGTCCACACGCCGCGCGTCGTGCCCCACCATTCGCCCCAATAACCGAGCGCGTACGCCGCGATGAACAACGGCACATCGGCGCGAGCATCGCTCCGATACAGCACGAGCGCGACAACGATCGCGAGCGCGATCCACGCGGGCGCGCCAACCTGGGTTAGAATGATCCAGCCGGTTTCGATTCCGCCGAGCGCGGACTGCAAAATGATCCAGAGAAAGAAAACGCGCGCGAGGAAATTGAAAACGGAACCCGCACGTATTCTACTCGCGCGTTTCTTCAGGTGTTGGATAAAAGACATTCGTAATGCGGCAATTGGTCAGTGCAATTTGACAGCAGACATAGGTTGCTCCTTTACGATTTCGGTGCATCTTGCTCGGCGGTGTGATGCATCTGTTCATCGTTTAATCGTCGTGTCGCGCTCTGGTCCGACCGAAATCCATTTCACCGGCACGCCAACTAATTTTTCAATCGTCTCGACGTACGCGCGCGCGCGCGCGGGTAACAGCGCGTACTTGCGAACGCGCGAAATATCCGCGCGCCAACCGCGCAGTGTGCGATAAATCGGTTTGACCTGGTCGAGTTGATACGCGTCGAGATCGTGATAATGCGCGCGCTTGCCGTTGAATTCGTACCCGACGCAAATTTTGATTTCGTCGAATTGGCTGAGGATGTCGAGCTTGGTCAAAAATAATTCGGTCGTGCCATTGACCTGGGATGAAAAGCGCACGACCTCCGCATCGAACCAGCCGCCGCGGCGCGTGCGCCCGGTCGTCGCCGCGATTTCTTGGAGCGCGCGGCGCGCCGGATCCGCGTCGTCGTGAACTTCGGTCGGCAACGCGCCCGCACCGACGCGCGTCGTGTACGCTTTCGCGACGCCGATGATGCGTGTGAGTGCGCGCGGCGGAATGCCGAGACCCGCCGTCGCCGCGGATGCGAGCGTGGTCGAGCCAGTAACAAACGGATACGTGCCCCAGTCGGGATCGAGCAGAGAACCTTGCGCTTGTTCGAGCAGAATTTTTTTGTTCGCGTTGAGCGCGCGTTGAATCACCGGAAAAATTTCGACGATATGCGGCTTGAGCGTTTCATAATAGCCGCGATAATCCGTAAACATCTTTTCAAACGCGAGTGGTTGACCGCCAAGCGCGACGATGATTTTATTTTTGAGTTCGACCTGCACGCGCAATTTTTCCGCGAATAACGTTTCATCCGCGACATCGCTCCAGCGCAACCCGTTGTAGCTCACCTTGTCCGCGAACGCGGGACCGATCCCGCGGCGCGTCGTCCCGGTCGCGCCCGCTCCTTTCGCTTGCTCGTACAATCCATCGAGGATTTTGTGGTACGGCATAATCAAATGCGCGCGCGGCGAAATCAGCAAACGTTTGCCGATGCGAATGTGCGTGGCGCGCAGAGTTTCGATTTCTTCGATCAGTACTGCCGGATCAATCACCACGCCGCCGCCGACGAGGCACTTGACGCGCGGATAAAAAATCCCGGACGGCACGAGATGAATTTTAAATTCGCCGAGATCGTTGATGACGGTGTGCCCCGCGTTGTTGCCGCCGTTGTACCGCGCGACAAAATCGAAATCGCGCGCGAAAAAATCTACTGCCTTACCTTTGCCCTCATCGCCCCACTGCGCGCCCAACACAATTGTTACTGGCATCTTTGCTCCAAGTGGGGTAAGTGGTAAATGGTAATTAGTAATTACCACTTACCATTTACCATTTACTTTATAACCCGTTCGACAATCTGCTCCGCCAACCCGGTGTAGGTGAGTGGCGATAATTCGCGCAATTTTGTTTTCACCGATTCATCTACCGCGAGCGCTTCGATCCACGCGTGATAATTTTCGCGCGTGAGTGATTTGCCGCGTGTCAATTCTTTCACCGCTTCGTACGCGTCCGCGAAATTTCCGGCGCGCAAAATTGTTTGCGCGCCTTCGGCGATGACTTGCCATTGCGCGTCGAGATCGGTGCGCGATTTTCCCGCGTGCGCGGTGATGCGTTCGAGCCCGCGCGCGATATTCGCGTAGGCAATTATGCTATGCCCCAGCGCAACACCAAATGTCCGCCGAACAGTCGAGTCAGACAGATCACGTTGCAATCGTGATCGCGGCAATTTTTCAGAATAGTGCGCGAACAGCGCATCCGCAATTCCCAGGTTGCCTTCCGCGTTTTCAAAATCAATCGGGTTGACTTTTTGTGGCATCGTGGACGAGCCAACTTCACCGACAACGACACGCAATTTGAAAATATCATCGCTGATATATCGCCACACATCTTGCGCGAGATCAATCAAGATCGAATTCGTCAACCGCATCGCATCGAAAAAATAAATCCAATTATCGTAGGGCGCGAGTTGGGTCGTAACTAGATTCGGTTCGAGATCGAACGCGCGAATAAATTTTTCACTGAACGCGAGCCAATCCACATTCGGCGCGGCGGCAACAAGCGCGTTGAAATTTCCAACCGCGCCGGTAAGTTTCGCTTCAAAGCAATGCGCCCCCAGGCTCGCGCGTTGCTTTTTCAAACGCGCGAGAAACACGGCAAACTCTTTGCCGAGCGTCGTCGGCACAGCGGGCTGACCGTGTGTGCGCGCGAGCATCGGCGTCGCTTTGTGTTCGCGTGCGAGCATCGCGATTTGCGCGATCACGCGATCCAGCGCGAGCAGAATCACCGCGTCGCGCGCATCGCGGAGCGCGAGCGCATACGCGGTTTGATTCACATCTTCCGAAGTCAAACCGAAATGCAACCATTCGATCACATCGGCGAGCGGCGTCCCAACAAGTTGATCGCGCAGAAAATATTCGATGGCTTTAACATCGTGCCGCGTGCGCGCTTCGTGATCCTTGACGCGCGCGGCATCATCGAGATCAAAATCAGAGATTAGCGATTGGAGCTTGGAGATTTCCGCGTCAGTTAAATCGCGGACAAGATGCACGTCGCGCGATAACGCGAGGAGGTATTCGATCTCGATGCGAACGCGCGTGCGGATGAACGCAAATTCGGAAAAGTACGCGCGGAGCGATTCGGTTTCGCGCGCGTAGCGTCCATCGAGCGGGGAGAGCGCGATCAGAGTTGGATCGATCATCGTTGCTCTTTGACCGCGCGTCGAATCTCGCGCTCGCTTTCGCGTTTCGCAATCGTTTCGCGCTTGTCGTACAATTTTTTCCCGCGCGCCAACGCCACCTCGATCTTGGCGCGATTTTTTTTGAGATACATTTGCGTCGGCACGAGGGTAAGACCTTTTTCTTGCGCGCGTCCCGCCAACCGCATAATTTCTTTGCGGTGCATCAACAATTTGCGATCGCGATACGGATCAGCATTTTGCCGACTCGCCGGTTCGTACGGCGCGATGTGCACGTTCATCAACCATAATTCGCCCTGCTTGAATTGCGCGTAACTATCGCGCAGATTCACACTGCCGGCGCGCGCGGATTTGATCTCCGTGCCGGTGAGCGCGATGCCGGCTTCGTACGTTTCTTCGATGTGATAATCGTGGTACGCTTTGCGATTCGTTGCGAGAATTTTAATTGGATCAGTCATAATGACATCACAAGTAGGGGCGAAGCATTTTTCGTCCTGTGCACAGGACGAAAAATGCTTCGCCCCTACCGCGCCACAAAAAATCCCGTTTCCGCACTCGGCGGAAACGGGATTCGCGTTAGCTCCTATTTTTTGCCGGTGAGAACTTCTACTGCTTTGTCGAGTTGCGGATCGCGTTTAGCGGCAAGATCGTCGTCGCTGATTGTTACTTCAATATCCGGCGTAATGCCGATGTGATGAATCTCTTTGTCGAGCGGGCTAAAGAATCGCGCAATCGTCACGCGCAATTCGGACTTGTCGCTGAGCGTATGCACGTTTTGCACCGAGCCCTTGCCGAACGTAACGGCGCCGATGATCGTCGCGCGCTTGTGATCTTTTAACGCGCCCGCGACGATTTCGGACGCGCTCGCCGAACCCTTGTCCACCAGCAAGACCATCGGAATATCCGTCGCGAGTCCGCCGCGCCCGGCTTTGAATTCTTGCTTACGCCCGTCTTTGAATTTTTCGATCAGGACGATTTGACCTTGTTTCAAAAACTGGCTCGCGACTTCGACCGACACATTCAAGTATCCGCCGGGATTGCGCCGCAAATCGAAAATCAAGCCGGTCGGTTTTTGCGCGAATAATTCTTGGAAAGCGACGCGCATTTCATCCGGCGCGGTCGAGCCAAAATCGTTCAAGCGCAAGTACGCGATGCTTGTGCCTTCGATCATGCGCGATTCGACGAACGGCACGCGAATCGTTTCGCGTTTGAGCGTGAGCGTGAACGTCGGTTGCTTGGCGCGCTGGATCTGCAATTTCACTTCGGTGCCGCGCGGACCGCGAATCAAGCGAATCGCCTGCATTACATCCATATTTTGAATGACCGTGTCGTCCACTTGAAGAATGACATCGCCGGGCAAAATCCCGGCTTTGTCCGCGGGTGTGCCTTTGATCGGCGAGACGACGGTGAGGCGACCTTCTTTCATTTCGACGGTCGCGCCGATGCCTTCGAACGATCCGCTCAGATCGGATGAAGTGATCGCGGAAGTTTTCGCGTCCACAAAACGCGTGTTGGGATCGCCGAGCGCGTTCACCATTCCATCAATCGAACTGTTGACCAATTGATTGTCATCAATCGGCGTTTTGTAAAAATCTTGCTGGACGAAATTCCATGCTTCCCAGTACACCGGCATATACGGTTTCCAATCTGCCGGCGCGCCGCCATCCGGGAGTGGGGCGGGCGCGAAAAATTGACGACTCAACACATAACCGCCGCCAAACGCAATCGTGATCAACACGGTCGAAACAATTATCACTATTAGCACGCGTACGAATATGCGAATCATATTTGCCTCTCTCTAATTTCAGATTTCATATTTCAGATTTCACATTCGCAATTTGAAATCACAAATCTGAAATCTGAAATTTTTACGCGCCTTTATTCAAGTACTCGATGGCGCGATTGAGTTGCGGATCAATTCCCTTTTGGATCGATTCATTCGTGAGCGGCACGGCAATGTCCGGTTGCAAGCCCGCGCCTTCGATTTGTTGCTTTCGGGGTGTTAGCCAGGTCGCGGTGGTGATATGCAATGCCGCGCCGTCGCTCAAGCGGCGAATACTTTGCACCGAGCCCTTGCCGTACGTCGGCTCGCCGATCAAAACGCCACGGCTATGATCTTTGAGCGCGCCCGCGAGAATTTCCGCCGCGCTCGCCGTGCCGTTGTTGACAAGCACGACAACTTTGAGATCCACCGCGCCGCGCCGACTGCCAGCTTTGTATTCTTTTTCCGTGCCGTCGCGATATTTTTCGTACAGCACCACATCGTTATTTTTCAAAAATTGTCCCGCGATGTCGAGCACCGGATCGGGAAACAATCCGCCGGGATTATTTCGCAAATCCAACACGATTCCGGTGATGCGTTGATTCTTGAGTGTGTCGAGCGCGCGCGCGAATTCGTTCGCGGTCTCGGCAGTCTCCAGCGTGATCTTGATGTACCCATACGTTGTGTTGGGCAACACTTTGGCTTCGACTGTGGGCAACGCATATTTTTCGCGGACGAGTTCGAGCTCCATCGGTTTCGGTTCGCCGATGCGCCGCACTTGCAACGCTACTTTGGTGCCGATCGGTCCGCGCAATAACGCGGCGGCTTCCTGGGGTGTTGTTTGCACCGCGACATCTTTCTCGCCGATCTTGATCACAATGTCGCCGGCGCGCAAACCGGCTTTGTCCGCCGGCGATCCTGGGATCGGTGCGACAATCGTGAGCACGCCGCCCTTGATGTCGAGATTCAAGCCCACATCGCCGGTCTCGCCTTGCAATGTCGTTTGCTCGTTACGCGCCGGTTCCGGCTCGATGTAGATCGTGTGCGGATCGTTCAAGCCCTGCAACATGCCGCGAATCGCGCCGCGCGTTAACGTTTGCCGATCCGGCACATCGCCGTAAAACTCGCCCTGAATTTTTCCCCACGCTTCCCAAAAGAGTGGAAATGTTTTCGGAATATCTGACCGCGTCGGTTGCGTGCGGATTTGGAAATAGTTAAGTCCAAACCCGGCAAAAAACGCGACGAAGATGATCAACCCGGTCAACAAGAGGATCACCAACACGCGCAGAATCGTTCGCATAAGTTTCCTTTCCTTGCAATCTCGGTGGAGCATCCGAGTTGCGCAGCATTTTAGCACAAGATTGCTCGATTGGTCAATCCTCTGTCGCGCCACGATAGTTGAAGGCGGTGCGGTGCGCCTCTTTGCGTTGCGAACGCGTGGCGCAACGAGTGCGGCGTTAATGTGATTTCAATCCCGGCTTGTTGCGCGAGATCGTTAAACATCAAACGCACACTGTCGGTAGTTATTGGTAGAACATTTGTACTTGCGCGCCGGTCATGGCGCGCGAACAATGGCAGTTGATACAACGCGCGACCTTTCGCGCCGTCCGCGCGTTCTTTGAGATACGTTTGGATCGCGTTCCACGCGGGATCGTCAAAGTACACGATGCGTTGCTTGTTGCCTTTGCCCGTGACGCGCGCAGTGCGATTGCGATAATCGAGATCGTCGCGCTTGAGCGACACAAGTTCACCGACGCGCATCCCGGACGCGCGCAATGCTTCGAGCATCGCGATATTCCGCAGGCGCGCAAGATCAAGACGCGGTTTCTTGGGATCGGATTTGATCGCGCGCGCGGCGCGGAGCAGGGCGGTGATCGCTTCGTCGGGCGGCAGTTTCGGCAGAGGGCGATGATAGCCGCGTCGATATTTTTTGAGCGCGTCGCGCATCCGTTCGAGCTCGGACGCGGGGAGATCGATCAGTTTCTCACGCAAGAGGTAATTGTAGAATTGCGAGAGCGTTGAGAGATACGTTCGCAGAGTCGCTTTGGCGATGCCGCGTTCTTCGCTGAGCCAGCGCGCACATTCAAGCACGTCGTCAACATTCAATCGCTTGACCGCGTCGGTAGGGGAGCGTTTGGTGTGCGCGAGAAATTCGCGCCAGCGTTCGAGTCCTTGCGCGTACGTCTCGACCGTGCGCGGCGATTGACCGACCGCGAGGTCGCGCAAATAATTTTGGATTGCGTTCTCGATAGACGCCGGGCGTGTCGAGTCGTGCGGTGGGGGAGTTGCACGCGGGTTCTTCAAAATGCCTCCTTATTTACACTCGTCTAAATTACGATTAAGGTAAGTATAACCAAAACTACTTTCCATGTCAAATTCGCTTGACGTAAAGAATATCTGGATAAACGGAAAAGATGCTGAAATGTGTGATGTACGCGCGTCATGTGCACGCGCGTGATCACACACGATTGTTCGCGGCGCGCGCAAATTATTTCCGCGCCGCTAAAACGCTCACCCGGAGATTGGCGCGCTTGAGCACAATTATCTTTATGTGGAACGCGCGGGCGTTAGACCCTTCGGGTTTTGGAAACCCGAAGGGTCTTGCGAACCATCAAACGCGGCTCTGCGACGCTGTAGGACGCGACGACCTGGCATCAGACCTGTCGAGTCTTCACGACCCGAAAGGTCTTGCTCAACATCGCGCCCCTGCTGTTGCGATCAAAGAATAACTTGCCGACTGTTACCCTGAGCGAAGCGAAGGGTCTCGCGCGCTACGAATCGCCTGCGTGCGCCGGCCGGTTGCGAGACATTCGTTTATTCGTTGCGCGAAGCGATTCGTTGACGTATAAAATAGAATTTTTGTTCTAGTTGGAATTTTGCCGCCGAGTGTGTTATACTGAAATTAAATCTTTACCGGCGCGAACGAGGAGCCCCCAATGGCAACATCGTTTTCCCAGCGCGTTGATCTGAATTGCCCGCAATGCACTACCCCATTTTCAGCCGAGGTCTGGCTGATTGTGGATTTGCTCGAACGCCCCGATTTGGCGGCGCAGTGTCGCGCCGGAAAAATCCGCGCGGTTGTTTGTCCCCAGGGGCACGCCGGCACACTTGCCGCGCCTCTGCTCGTTCACGACCCGGCGCGCCGCAAATTGTTGTTGACGCTCCCGCCGAATGTCCCGGAAAACGACGCGCGCCAAATCAACGCGCAACTCGTCGCGCAGTTGCGCCAAACACTTCCCACCGGCTTGCCGCTCGAGTACTTGAACGAGACCCAGGTTGTGCCGCTCGAACTCCTCCCCGCCGCGCTGTCCGACGATCCCGATACCGCGCTTGCCGAACAACTCGCGCGCGCGATGCCGCCGTTGATGCGGACGCTCCAAGAATTTATCCAAGCCAAATCCTGGGATGAATCCAAAAAGATTCTTGCCGCGCACCCGGAATTATTGACAGACGACGCCGACCTGTTGCTGGCGCAAATGATTGACGCGGCGCGCGAACACGCTCCGCGGGACGCGAACGCGGAAAAGATTTTTGCGGATCACCGCGAATTATTGCAACACGCGCGCCGCGACGGCATTGACGCCGCGTTTGCCGCGCACCACCGCCCTGCCCCGAACCAACCGGGCTTGCCGCCCGAATTGCAGGCGCGCTTGCGCGAGTTGAACATTCAATCACCCGAAGACCTGGAACGCGTAATGCGCGAGCATCCCGACCTGGCAGAGCAATTGCAACGCGAACTCGCCCGCGCAAATCCGATGATTGCCGCGCTCGAAGCAATAGTGCAAGCCGATTCTCCGCAAGCCGTGTTGCGCGCCGCGCGCGTGTATCCGGTTTTGCTGGAGGATGCAGGACTGAACGCGCTTCGCGACGCGATTGCGAACGCGCGCCAACAAAATCAAGAACCAATGGCAAAACACCTGGAAGCGCGCTTGAACACCCTGCTCCAATTCAAAAACAGCGGAATGTCGTTGAACGATTTAGCGCAGATGGACAATGTAACACAGGCATTAGACCCAGCAACCGCCGCCGCGTTGCAAGAGTTGGTTCAACAAGGCGCGGACACGCCGGAGAAATTAGAACAAGCACTGCGCGACCACCCCGACCTGCGCGAAAAATTGGAACGCGCAACCCGCCGCGCCGCGCCGAGCGGACTGGGCGAAATTCCCGCCGACATCCGCCCACTGTTGGAAGAAATGTCCCGACTGAACCGGCTATCCGAAATGCCGCGCAAAATTGAACTGTGCGAGCAAGCGCTAGGTCTTGTACGGCGTCAAGATAACCCAACGATATGGGCAGGATTGCAAGGTGAACTTGCAAACGCATTGAATCAAAGCCCACACGGTAGTCGTGCTGATAACTTGGAACGCGCCATCGAATGCTATGAAAATATCGCATCCGTTTTCACGCGCGAGCAATTTCCCGAACAATGGGCGACCACGCAGAACAATTTGGCGAACGCGTACTCGGATCGGATTCGCGGCGAACGCGCAGAGAACCTCGAGCGCGCCATCGCGCATTACGACAACGCGTTAGCGGTTTATACGCGCGAGCAATTTCCCGAACAATGGGCGACCACACAGAACAATTTGGCGAACGCGTACTCGGATCGGATTCGCGGCGAACGCGCAGAGAACCTCGAGCGCGCCATCGCGCATTACGACAACGCGTTAGCGGTTTATCGAACGCGCGGAGAACCTCGAGCGCGCCATCGCGCATTACGACAACGCGTTAGCGGTTTATACGCGCGAGCAATTTCCGACCGATTGGGCAATGACGCAGAACAATTTGGCGAACGCGTACAAAAATCGGATTCGCGGCGAACGCGCAGAGAACCTCGAGCGCGCCATCGCGCATTACGACAACGCGTTAGCGGTTTATACGCGCGCGCAATTTCCCGAACAATGGGCGACCACGCAGAACAATTTGGCGACCGCGTACAACAATCGGATTCGCGGCGAACGCGCGGAGAACCTCGAGCGCGCCATCGCGCATTACGACAACGCGTTAGCGGTTTATACGCGCGCGCAATTTCCGACCGATTGGGCAATGACGCAGAACAATTTGGCGACCGCGTATAAGAATCGGATTCGGGGCGAACGCGCGGAGAATCTCGAGCGCGCGATCGGGCATTACGAAAACGCGTTACAAATTCACACGCCGCAGGCATACCCCAGCGACGCGCGCAAGACCGCGCGCAACCTCGGCAACTTGTACACCGAAATCCAAAACTGGCAGGGCGCGCGTTCCGCGTTTGCCGTCGCGCTGACCGCCGCCGAACAACTCTTTCGCACTGCGGTTGACCCCACCACGCAACGCGACGAAGCCGAACAACTCGCTGAACTCTACGACCGCGATATTTACGCGTGCGTCAATGTCATTGCGAGCGAAGCGAAGCAATCCCCGACCACTGAATTGGGGATTGCTTCGCAAACACCGCTCGCAATGACACTCGCAATGACAAGTGTCGCGCGGGATGCGCTTGTCGCCGCCGAAGCCGCGCGGTCGCGCGCGTTCCTCAAGCAGATGGGCTTGGGTGATTATGCCGCGCCCGCCGCGCTTCCCACCGCCCTGCGCGAACGCGAAGCGCGTCTGCGCGACGAGTTTCGCCGCAACGAAGCCGCGCTTGCCAGCGTCAACACGCGCGCCGAACGCGCGAGTGAGGTCGAGCGCACGCTCGTCGCGCAACGCGGCAAACTGACCCAGGATATTGAACAGGTATGGGAGCAAATGCTTCAAGCCACGCCCGCCGCACGCGAGTACGTCGCGCTTCGGCGCGGCACCACGCCCACCTGGGACGATCTGCAAACACTCGCGACGCGACTCGGCAAAGACACCGCGCTCGTCGAATTTCACAATCTCGCCGACCAAATCATCGCGCTCGTGTGGCGCGCGGACTGGGTCGCGCCACAGTTGATCGCCATCCCGCTGAATCGCGCCCGCTTGCTCAATCGCTATCTCTTGCCATACGAGCAAGAAGTGATCAACCACAAACAGCATACCGAGGTTGCCCGCCGCGAAACGCACAACGATTGGCTCGCGCTCGGCGACGAATTGCTCGCGCCGCTCGAACCCGCGCTCGGCGATGCGTCGCTCGTCTATTTCATCCCGCACGGTTATTTGCACATCTTGCCCCTGCAGCCGCGCTTGTGATGGGTGAAGTGTTTATCGAGGAAGCGATTGAACTCGCCAAGTATTTTGGTGTGTCGCCATTCGTAAACACGCAAGCCACGCGCGCCGCGCTCGCGCAGAACGCGCCGCACAGCAAAATTATTCATCTCTCCTGTCACGGCGCGTTCAACGCGGACGATCCGCTCGCGTCCGCGGTTGTGCTCGCGGATGGCAATTACACCGCGCGCGAGTGGATGCGCTTGGAACTCGATGCCGACCTGGTCACGTTGAGCGCGTGTCAGTTGGCGTTCAGCGAAACAAATCGCGGCGATGATTTGGTTGGAATGGCGCGCGCGCTGTTTTACGCCGGCGCGTCGTCGCTCTTGCTCGCGCTCTGGTCGGTGCCCGCCGGCACAACGAAAGATTGGATGCTCGATTTTTATTCGCGCGTGTGGCGCAACGGCGCGAAACACCAAACGCTCGCGCACGCGCATCGCGACGCCACGCTCGAATTGATGCGCGCGCATCCAAACGCTCCGCACATCTCGGCGCCGTTTGTGTTGATGGGGAATTGGGAGTAACGCAAATTTCTAATTTGCGAGTGGGGCGAGCTTTCTAGCCCGACTCAAGCGGCTTGGAAAAGCCGCACCACATTCGAGGAGACAAGATGCCCGACGAAATTTGGTACGCCGATGATTTGCTACCGACTGAAAATGCCGTGCAAGAAATTGCGAAAGCGACGACGCGCTCCATCGAGAATGTGCAGGCGGAGGTGAACGCCGAAGTGCGCGGCAAGGTGTTGATCAATTTGCCGGACTGGGCGCGCGTAACGGACACCGCGAACCTGCTCACGTCGAATCGCGCCGCCGATTTTTATCGCGTGCGACTCGGTTTTCAATTCGAGTTGACGCCCGCCGCGCAACACGCGCACGCGCAATTTGTGTACGCGGTCTGCGCCGCGCAGTTGCGGAGCGCGACGGACAGCGCAGAGCAACCGCGCGTGTACGAAATGTACCCGCGCGATTATTACGAAAAGGACAAACCGCCGACCGCGACGTTCGAACTGGGTCCCGAAATCACGCTGGACAAGGTCGGCGCATCGCTCGGCAAAATCAGCGGCGATATCGCGCTGGGACAACTGGAGCCGGTCGTCGTCGGTTTTCCCGGCGCGGAGGAACGCGCGCCGCGCTGGGAATTGCGTCCGCAAAGCAAAACGCTGATCGGCATCCGTTACTTGTGGTTTCTGCTCCAAGTGCCGCACACCTGCCAGGGCGCGCGCCTCGCCGTGCGCGCCGACGGCGACATTCAAACGCGTCTGGGGCGGATTGCGATCGGACCGAAAGAACGCGTGCTGGACAAGCGTCCCAGTGTGTTGATTCGATAAAAAAACTAAAAACCCGAAGGGTCTCGCAGACCCTTCGGGTTTCTAGTTGACTACAACACCTCGACATCGTGCGGATGCGATTCGCGCAAGCCGCTCGCGGTCATTCGCACGAAAATCGCCAGCGCTTGAAATTCTTCAATCGAGTGCGCGCCGCTGTAACTCATCCCCGATTGCAAACCGCCGACCATTTGCGTCAACACTTCGCGCGCGCGTCCGCGATATGGCACTGCCGCGTCCACGCCTTCGGACACGTACTCGTCAATTTCGTCTTGTGTAACCGATCCTTCGCCCTCGCGCGTTTTGCGCGCGACCGTCGCCTGCGCCGATGCCATCCCGCGCGATGTTTTGTAGCGATGCCCCTGGCGCGTCATCATCAACCCAGGACTCTCATCCGTGCCCGCGAGCAGACTGCCGATCATCACGGATGACGCGCCTGCCGCGATCGCTTTCGCGACATCGCCGGGATGTTTGATGCCGCCGTCCGCGATCACCGGCACATTTGCCGCGCGCGCGACGCGCGCACATTCGATCACCGCAGTCAATTGCGGCACGCCGGTTCCCGCGACCAGGCGCGTAATGCAAATCGAACCTGGTCCGACGCCGACCTTGATCGCGTCCGCGCCCGCGTCAATCAACCGTTGCGTGCCTTCAGCGGTCGCGACATTTCCGCCGATGATTTGCGCGGTCGGAAAGCGTTGCCGAATTTTTTTGATGATATCTATTTCGAGGTGCGAATCGCCGTGCGCGATATCCACGACGATACAATCCGCGCCGGCGGCAAGCAAACGCTCGACGCGTTGCAATTCTTTTTCGCGCACGCCGACCGCCGCGCCGACCATCAAGCGTCCGCGCGCGTCTTTGGTTGCCTTGGGATATTGCATCATTTTCATAATGTCTTTCATCGTGATCAAACCGATCACGCGCCCGCTGTCATCCACGAGCGGCAACTTTTCGATGCGATGACTGTGCAGAATTTTTTCCGCTTCTTCCATCGTCGTGTTCGGCGGCGCGGTAACCACATCGCGGCGCATCAATTCGGAGACCGCGCGCTCGTCATTGTTCTCGAATAATAAATCGCGCGTCGTAACGATGCCGACCAAGCGTTCGTCGCGATCCAAAATTAAAATGCCGCCCGACCCGGTTTCTTCGACAACGCGCTTGACCTCGCCGACCGTGTGCGCGACCGTCAACGTGATCGGCTCGTCCACGACGAACGACTCGGCTTTTTTGACACGCGCGATCTGTTCGACTTGTTCTTCAATGCTCATAAAACGGTGAATGATGCCGATGCCGCCCTCGCGCGCCATTGCGATTGCCATTTCACTTTCCGTTACCGTGTCCATATTCGCGGACACGATCGGAATCTCCAGCCAAATTTTCGCGGTGAGCGGCGCGCGCGTCGCCAACGTTTTGCGCGACCCGATATCCGAGTATTGCGGCACCAACAACACATCGTCATACGTGAGTGCGATTTCCGGTAAAATTTTCATCGAGACCTCCTGATCCGAAATTGGACGCGGACAAACGCGGACGCACGCGGATAATTTTTTTCGAGTACGTCCGCGCGCGATTATATTGAAATTGACCGATTCGCGCAACGCGCCAAATAAAACGCCGCGCGGATTTCGCGCGGCGAGTGTGGCGGGCGCGCGGGCGCGCGCTATTGAATCGCAACACGTTCAATGCGCGTGTGCCCCGCGATATTCGCGACGCCGATTTGTCCGCTCAAGTACGGATTCGTCGCATCCGTCCAGCGCAACATTTCGCGATCATCAATTTTCGCGATCAACTCCGCGCCGCGCGCGGCGATCTCGATCCGATATTTGCGACCGAGTTCCCACGCGAACGCGGCATCCGCGACGGCACGATTATTTTTGTACAGCGCGACGCGATTTTCCGGCGCGAGTCCAAATGCGTACGACCGGCGCGCGCCCTGCACGCGCGCGAGAACGTAATGCGCGTTGCCGATCACCGGGACGAGATCAACCGCGAGCGTGTAATCGCGCCAAGTGATGTCGCCGGTGTACGCTTCGCTGATGCCCGCACCGCTTCCGTGAAATGCGCCGTCCTCCATTCGCCAAAAGCCGCGCAAAAATGTCCAGCCGCTAATCGCGCCAAACTCGTTGCGCTCGCGCGAAAAATCGCACGCGAAATTTGGCGCGCCGTTCCAATCGAGCGATTCGAGTAAAACGTTTCCTGTCCACGCTTCGCCAATGTTGCGAAACGCGATGCCGACCTGGGACAGCAACGCGTTGTCGAGACGCGGAAGCGTGAACGCGAGTGTTTGCCACTGCCCTGGGTTGAGCATCGCGCCCGGTTCTTGATGCGTCACGCGCGCGTTGTCGTCCCACACAAAGAGCGAGGCGATCAATCCTTCAGGCGCGTCCGCCGGGATGAACATGCGCGCGGCGATCGTTTGCCCCAGATAAATCAGCGGCGAAAAACTTGCGCTGTAATAATTCGCGCTCAACTCGTTCGCGCGATAGTACGTGCGGACGAACGCGCGCGCTTCGCCTTTTTTCTTCAAGCCGCGTAAATAAATTTGTAACGCGCGGTCGCGCGCAGGACGCAGAAAAATTTCGCCCAACTGCGCGTGCGCGCCAAAGCCCTGCGTCGTGCCGGGATAATCGAAATGATAACGTGGACGTGCGGGCGATTCGATGTGCGCGATTTTTTCGCCGAGCCGCGCGAACAGATCCGCGCACGCCGGGATCGTCATCAAGTTGCGCGCGCCGATCACGCTCGCGCCGACCAGCACATCGTTCATCGCGGCGCGCCAATGTTGTTCGATGCCGTCGAGTCCGACTGCGACGCCCATCACCGCGCCGACGTTGCCCGCGTTGCAATCGGTGTCCCAGCCCGCGTTCGTCGCGATTTGGATCGCGCGTGAAAAACGCGTGGTGAGCCAAGTCGAACCATCGCCTTCGCTGTAAAGCAATGCCAGCACGACAACGCCCGCGTTTGAGATGATCGGCACGACGCCGGGATATTTAGCGTACCCAAAATTTTGCGCGAGAAAACGATAACCCGCGCGCCAATCGTCCGGTTCCGCGCGGTGAAAATCAAGCATCGCGTTGACGACGCGCGCGTACTCGCTGTCGCGCGGAATTTGTTCAAGCGCGCGTTCGATCAGCCGAACCGGGTTCGCTTCACTGAACGCGCAACTGACGAGCGCGGCGATAAAGCGTCCGCCGAAAATTCCTTCGCCGTCGTTCGCGACACTGCTCGCGCGCGCGGCAAGCTCGGCGGCGCGCGCCGGATCATTCGGCGCGACCAACCCCCAGATGTCGGAAAAAATTTGTCCGCCGATTTGCTCCGCGATCATTTTGCCGTTTTGCGCGATTGAACCGGAACGCGGCGCGGCGATCCCATTCATCAAATTGATGTACGCGGTGTGCTCGGTTGAAACGCCGTAGCCGCCCCACCAAATCGTCCCGCGTTGATCCGCGAGATAATTCAGCATCGTCTCGCCGATTTGTTCCGCCGTTACGGCGGAACCGCAATCTTCCAGCGCGCGAATCAGCACCAGGGGCGCGGCAGTGTCATCGTCCGGTTTGAAAATTGTTCCCGGCGGCAATGGCAAAAAATCATTCACCGCGCCGAGATTGTCCGCGATTTCTTTCGCCGTCCAATTTTCGACCGGCGCGCCGAGTCGCACGCCGATACATTTGCCGAGCCAGCCCGCGTACACGCGTTCGCGATAATTGTTCGGTAACGTTGTCATCAGAACCTCTCAAAAAGGAATTGGACGCGGACCGCTCCGCGC
>JACRPR010000058.1 GCA_016223105.1 Chloroflexota bacterium
ATACTCCCTCCTTGGAGGAAGTATGGCACATGTTCACGATGTGGTGAACCTCCTTTGACCTAAAGTGTTCACGATGTGCTGAACTCTAGGTGTTCACGATGTGGTGAACCCTGACACGTAATGCGTGATGCGTGATGCGTAACGGAAAAAAATTAGCGAAGATTCGCGTGATTCGCGGATCAAGCTATTATCTGTTCGACCAGGTTCAAAAAACGCGGCATCACTTTTGCCCAATCGTACCGTTCGGACACAAGGCGCGAACCGTTTTCCGCGAGACACCGACGCAATGCCGAGTCTTGCAACAAACGCACGACCTGGTTTGCAAACTCGTCGGGCGCATCGGCGATCAAAAGATGTTCGTCGTGCCGCGCGTCCAAACCCTCCGCGCCTTTCGAGGTCGCGACGACCGGCGTTTGCAATGCCATTGCTTCCAAAATTTTTAGTCGCGTGCCGCCGCCCTGCTGAAGTGGCGCGATGCTCGCCCACGCGGACGCGATTAACGGGCGCACATTTTCGACAAACCCGGTCAGATGCACATTCGGCGCGGGCGGTAATGCCAGGTTTGCATGATCGCCGGTGATCGTTACGCGCACATCGGGCACGCGCGTTTGAATGTGCGGCAACACCTCGCGCAAAAACCAGACCATCGCATCGTGATTCGCGAAATAGCGAAACGAACCGGTAAAGATCAGTGTGTTGGGTTCAACCGGCACACGCCCGCGCGCGTACTCGTTCAAATGAATTCCGTTCGGAATCACTTGCACCGCTTGCTTCGGCGCGATCCGTTGCACAAGTTGTTGCTCGCGCGCGGAGACGACCGTGCAGGCGCGAAACTCGCGCAGGAGCCGCGCGACATAGCGACGATGTTTTGCCCACGTCAAACCAAACCGGATTTGATTGCGGTGCGATGGCGCGTTCGCAAATTGTTCGTACAAAAATCCGAGTTCGACTTCTTCAAACAACGCGGGCATGCCACGAAAAAATGGCGCGTATGCCGCCGCGTCCAATTGCGACGCGATGATCGCGTCGTATTTTTCGACGGTCAAAATTTGCGTGAGCCGATGTTGCATCGCCGGTGAAAATGTGTCCACAACCGAACGCGGCGTGAGATTCAAAAAACCAAGGCGCGCGCGTTGATGTTCTGGATCGTACGGTTTCCACGCGACAGTGGACACATCGCGACAAAAATTTTTTGCGGCATCGAGATCGGGCGGCGCGTCGCGCGCGTCGGTGAAACTCAACAGCGTGAGGTCATAACGCGTCGCCAAGCCGCGCAATAAATTCGCGATGCGAATTTTCGAGCCGTTGTCCGACGGAAACGGAAACCAGCGCGAAATAAAAAGTAAGCGACTCATCCCGCGCGCATCCCCGTGCGCCCGCGCAGAAAATCGAGCGTACCGTGCCACAGCGCGTCGCGATGTTCGCGCAGATGCCGCCACTTCGGTTTGAGCGTCCAGCTCGCGAGCGTGCGGAGCGTTTGCGCCCACGCGACGATCCACGCGCGCGCCGGCGCGCGATGTTTCGCAAGCATCAAAAACCGGTTGCGCGCGCTATAGTAAGTGAACGCCGGCTTGGGTTTGTAATCGCGTTGTACGCCCTTGTGCCACAGTTTTGCGCGCGGCTCGATCATCAAGCGCCAACCGCGCGTCCGCGCGCGCACGCACCACTCGGTCTCTTCAAAGTAAATGAAAAAGCGATCATCAAGCGCGCCGACCTGGTCAAGCACCGCGCGGCGCACCAGGATGCTACACCCGGTGATCCACTCGACCGCGCGCGGCGCGTTGAATTGTCCCTGATCGTTTTCGTCTTTGCCGAGATGCCCGGCTTCCCAGTTGCGATTCATAAATCCGCCGGCGGATTGAATCACGGTCGGCTCGTCGTGATGATAGACAAGCGGTCCAACCATTCCGATCTGCGGATCGCTTTCGCCCATCGCGACCAGGCGCGCGAGACAATCGCGATCCAAAATCGTGTCTTCATTCAACACAAAAATCCAATCGGCGTGTTGCGCCATCGCGATTTCAATTCCGACATTGTTATTCCCGGCATAACCGCGATTCTCCGCGAGTTCGATCACTTGCACGTTCGGAAACGCGGCGCGAATCGCGTCAACCGATCCATCGCTCGAATGATTGTCGAGCACAACTGCGCGCTGATTCGTGTACGTGCTGTGCTGTAACGACGCGAGACATTCGAGTGTATCGTCGCGGCGATTCGTATTTAGGATAACTGAGATGACGAGTGGATCGGACATTTTTTTCACGTCGTAGCATAGCCCCTGCGGTGTTACACTGTCGCCCACAAATCGCCCACAAGGGGCGATGCTACACACTAGCGCGTCAAGCCGCGCGCGGCAAGTTCGGCGGCGGCGGTTTCAACGCGATCTTGCGCGTGTTGTTGGCGCACCCATTCGACCAAATCGCCGACGCCGTTTTCAAAAGTGATCCTGGGTTCGTAACCCAACAAACGTTTGGCTTTGCTAATGTCCGCAAAACAGTGGCGAATGTCGCCCTCGCGAAATTGGCTCACGATTTGCGGTTGCACGTTGACGCGCAATTCGCGAATCAGCGCGTTCGCCATATCCAAAATCGTGAGTTGCCTGCCGGTGCCAATGTTGATCGCTTCATAGTTCGCTTCGGCACGTTCCATTGCCAAGACCAACCCTTGCACAATATCTTTAACATGCACAAAATCCCGGCTTTGCAAACCGTCTTCAAAAATCAGCGGCGCGTTGCCGTTCAACAAGCGTCCGCTAAAAATCGCGGCGACGCCGGTGTACGGATTCGATAACGCCTGGCGCGGACCGTAGACATTGAAAAACCGGAGCGCGACAGTTGGAATTTTGTACGCGCGTCCAACCGCCAAACACATTTCTTCCTGGTCGCGTTTCGAAATCGCGTAGATCGAAGTGGGATAAAGCGGTTTAGCTTCCGCGGTCGGAATCGGTTTCAATGGTTCGGATGATGGCGGCGCGTACATTTCCCATTTGCGGTCGGCGAGTTTATCGGCAGTGCGTAATTGCGGATACAACGACTCGCCGTGTCCGTTGCGATACGCGCCCTCGCCGTAAATGGACATTGACGAAGCAACGATCATTTTTTGAATCGCGTGTTGCCCGCGCGCGAGTAGCTCCAACAAATTCGCGGTGCCCATCGTGTTCGCTTGCATATAGCGTACGATTTCGTACATTGATTGCCCGACGCCGACTTCGGCGGCGAGATGATAAACGACATCCATCCCTTGCAATGCCGTGATCCAAACCTGGGGATCGGCGACATCGCCGCGAATTTTTTCCACGTCCGGCGATAACCACTGGGGCCAATCCGCGTTCGCGCCATGCACCTGCGCGACGAGCGCGTCGAGAATTCTGACCTGGTGTCCGCGCGCCAAGAGATCGTCAATCAAATGCGAACCGATAAAGCCGGCTCCGCCGGTAACGAGAATCTTCATTTTTATCCGCTTCTCCCTGTTGTAGAATTTGGTTGCTCTCGGATTTGCTGCTCTAGCATATTTGAATCTATCGAAAACTTGCACGCCCAACTGAGATAGCTAAAAGCACCATATCCACCATCCACCGGAAATGATCCTTTGACGCCTCCAATTTGTCCGGGAATTCCAGAGAGCGTAATGCAACGGCGCACAAACCGGTTAGCGATAAAAGCCGCATCCCGATAACATTCTTCATTTGTGAATTGATAAAGTAACAGCCAACAGAGCGCGATTTGCACAGTCCCGGTCAAGCACGCCCAATCAACCGCGCCCTGCCAACTTGAAAGTAACCGCCCGGGTAAAAAACCATCTTTCTGCATTGCCCGCAGACAGCCATCGGCAGTTTTCCGACCGGCATTTAAGAATTCCGCGTTACAGGTAAATGCGTATGCCTCTAATATGCCACCGAGCGCGTATCCAAGAGTATGCGTGAGACAACGCTCCGGATCGTCGAGGCAACATTGTCGGAACCAACCATTCGTAGTTTGCTGGGTCAACGCCCATTGGATATTCGCCAAAGCCGCCTGGACATACTCTTCTCTGTGCGTAAGGCGCGCCGCCTCGAGCAATCCCCAACTAACATGTGTATGATATGTTTTTTCACCGGCGACAACAAAGGGCGATTCATACTGCCGCCAACATCCATCAGGATCCTGGACCTCCACAAGCCAATCAGCGGCATTACACATCGCGTTATAATATTCATCGCCAAACTCGCGCACTCCACTGGTTAATCCAAGCAGAATTTGCCCCGTATTGAAGACGGTTGGTTGAACCGGTTTCGCGCCGATATGCCCGCCTTGAAAACTGCCATTTGGAAATTGAATCGAAACCAGCCAATCTAGCATGCGTTTCGCACACGCGCGAACCGTTTGATTGGATGTAAACTTTGAATAGGCGAGCATGGTTGGGATAATGTATCCTGTAGTTTCAGGGTATGAAGGTCCCCAACCGGTCAAGAGGTTGTAAAAATTAGCAACGCCTCCATCAGAGGAAGCACTTTGATCTTGGGCAAGACACAGCCACGCTATTCCAGAATCAATAGCCGCTTGGATTCCCGGGTCTCGGCGAATAAAACCCAGATGATCCCTGAGATACTCTATTCTGGCGGCTCTCGGTAGACGCTGGCTTTGCTTTAGAAAATAGATCGTTCTTCGAGGTCGAAAGATCTTGTACATCGTCCATACCCCTTTCCAACAGAATCACCGGCAATAATTTCAAATCACACTCGGATTGTTGGGAAAAACGCCGGGAAGCGCGTAACGTAACTGCACCTTGTCCAAAATCAGCGTACTGTTGATGCCGATAAATTCCCACACCTCGCGGCGCGCGTAATAATCTGGCAATGCCAATGTGGTAAACGCGCCACCGATGACGAGCACAGAGAACAAGACCGCAACGAACAAGCCGGGAAAGATTCGCAGGAATCGCGCTTCGGCATAGCCCAACAAATTTTTGCGTTCGCTCAAACTCGCCGTCAATAAAAATCCACTGATGACGAAAAAAATGTGAACGGCGACGTGGCTCGAATCCATCCCAAACAATTCCGCCAACGGTTCTTGTCCAACGCGCCCGGCGAGAACGTAACTGTGACTAAAAATGACCAGCGTCGCGGCGAACAATCGAATCAGGTTGAAATTATTATCGCGTCCGCGAATGTAATTTTGTAGCACCATCGTTCCGACGCTCGCTACGAGCTCGCCGTCAAAACACTGTGGTAAATTTGTTGCATCTCGACAACCGCTTGCGTCATCGTTTTGACCGGCGGAATGTGCGCGCGCAATTGCGCGAGCAAACCGGGTTCGGCGACGATGCGTTTGAGTTGACGCGCGAGATCGTCCGGGTCGCCGCGTTTGAAGAGCAAACCGTTCGTCTCGTGTTTTACAAATTCGCTCATTCCGCCGAAATCGCTCGCAATGACCGGCGTGCCGGTCGCGAACGCTTCGTTGATGATCAACGGATAATCATTCCACAACGACGGCACGACCAGGACATCCATCTCACCAAACACTTGCGCGCTCGCGGTGTGCGCGTACGTGCCACGAAATTCAATCGCGGGATGCTGATTCGCCAACGCGCGCAAATGCTGACCGAACGCCGGGTCTTTGTCGAGATTGCCGTAGATCAACAAACGCGCCGCGTCATCTTGCGCGATGGTGCGAAACGATTCGATCAAAAGTTGCGGCCCCTTCATCGGCGCGATTTGTCCGCTAAAGCCGAAACGAATCGCGCGGCTCGGCGTCTTGCCGTGGTACGCGTCCAACCAGGATAGATCGTGTCCGTAATGCACGATGTCAATCGGCAAGGCAAATCCCGCGCCGCGAAATAAATCGAGACCGACTTGCGACGCGATCAACACGCGATCCGCTTGCGCCAACGCTTGGTGCATCACCGCGCGGCGCGCGTGAATGTCCAGCGCCATCCCGCGTAAACCGGGCAAGCGCGCAAACGCATCTGTTTTCGCGATACCGGTTAATAAGTTGATCGCGATGGGCTTGGGAAAAATACGTTGCGACCAATGTTCGATTTTTGTTCCGCGCAATAAACATTCGAGACAATCCCACTCGGTAACTTGTCCATCGCACGGTTGCTGATCGCTTCGCAGTAAAGTTACGCGCGGACAGATGAACCAAAAATCGGTGAGCGAGATGACGAGCGGCAGACGCGCGCGCTTGATCGGCGCGATCACACTCGCGGACAAGGTGATGCAAGACGTGATGTGCACGAGATCGGGTTTGATTGCGCGCAAATAATTTTCGAGATAGTTCGCGATGAAAGGATTGGCATACAAATCGCGATTTACGTTTGCCGCGCGCGTCCAATTCAAATTCAAGCGGCGCACTGGCACACTGTCGTACACATCGTCCGCGCAACCGTTCCAATACTGCGCGCCGGTTTCCCATTCTTCGACGCACAACACTTGAACCTGGTGTCCCGCATTGACCAAACCCTTCGCCAAACCGTGCGTATAATTTTCCGTGCCGCCGATGTGATGCGGCGGATAAAAATGCGTGAGGAATAGAATTTTCATACCGCTTGTGATTTTCGTTGAATCAACGCGACGAGCAGACGTTTGCCCAATAATGTTTTGAGCCAGGTCAACGCGGTGCCGTGTGCGGTGCGATGGTGCGCGCGTAATTCCGGTTGCTTGGTCGCGTCAAGAATTTCTTGCAATCGGCGCGCGGTCTGATCTAAATTTACGCGATCCAGATCGCCGACATAACCAGGCGGCTGGTCTGCAAAACTCAGTGCGTAAAACGGATCGAGAGCGCGGGCGACATCGGGATTGATCACAATCGCGCGTCGCGCATATTCAGCGCCGCGCGCGGGCTCGTTGCGTTGATAATACGCGCTTGCCTGCCACAAATAAATCCCGGCAAACGCGCGTCGTTGCGCGAGCGACCAAGTTGCCGGATCGCCATCCATTGATCCAAAGTGTTTGCACGCGACCTGCAACTGACTGTCCAACATTCGCGTTAAATCGCGCGACATATTGTTGCCGTGCATCCGATACAGCGCAAGCACATTTGAAATTCCGGCGAATGGAAATTGCGCCGCGACGCGCAACCACATATCCCAGTCTTCACTCGCGGACAATGTTTCGTCAAAAAAACCAACGCGTTGAAAAACACTTTTCCGCGTCAACACCGCGCAGGGCGGAAAAAATTCTCCGCCGGTCAACGCATCGTGCAAAGCATTTGCCGGCACGGTGCGCGTGATGACTTGCGGCAACACTTCGCCCCGCGCGTTGATGAACCGGCTCCCGCAGTACACTGCGCCCAATGCTGGGTCGCGATCCAGGATCGCCGCGAGCGTTTGCAAAAATTCGGGATGCCACAGATCATCCGCGTCGAGCAACGCGATGTACTCGCCCGTGCTCGCGCGAATGCCGGCGTTGCGCGCGGCGGCAAGTCCGGCGTTGGCTTGATAAATGTACCGCACCGATTCGCCAAACGCGGCGGCGACTTGCGCGGTGTGATCGGTCGAGCCGTCGTCAACGACAATGATCTCGACCTCGCGATACGTTTGTGCGCGCGCGCTCTGGATCGCTTCGCCGAGATAGTGCGCGTGATTGTAGCAAGGGATGATGACTGAGATGCGTGTCATTCGATTTGAACAACTCTAATGGATCGCATCGCGCAGAATCTTTACAATGCGTTCGGACGCATGCCCGTCCCACAGGTGCGGCAGGCGCGGGCTGGCGTGATCCTGGGACAGCACCGCGTTAAACGCCGCGACAATGCGCGCGCGGGTCAAGCCCACCAACTGATTCGTGCCTTGTGTAACCGTAATCGGTCGCTCGGTATTTTCGCGCAACGTCAAACAATGAATGCCCAACACAGTCGTCTCTTCTTGGATCCCGCCCGAATCGGTCAGCACGACGCGGGCTTGGCTCATCAAACTTTGAAATTCGAGATAACCGAGCGGTTCGGTCAAAATAATTCCGGCATTTGCCAGCGCATCCAACAAACCAAAGCGAATCAGATTCGCGCGCGTGCGCGGATGAATCGGAAACACGACCGGCATTTGGCGCGCAATGTCCATCAACGCGTTAACCAGGTCTTGGAGTTGCGCCGCGCCGTCCACATTCGCCGGGCGATGCAACGTGACCAAACTGTACGCGCGGGGTTGCAAATCAAAGCGCGTCCACGTCTCCAAACCCAGCGCGATTTGTTTGAATCGCAAGAGCGTATCAATCATCACATTGCCGACGAAAAAAATTTTTTCCGGCGCGATGCCTTCGCGTTTTAGATTTTCGTCCGCGTCCGGCGACGGCGTCAACAAATAATCGGCAAGCGCGTCCGTTACGATGCGATTGATTTCTTCGGGCATCGTCCGATCAAAACTTCGCAGACCGGCTTCGATGTGCGAGAGCTGGATGTTGTGCTTGCTCGCGACCAGCCCCGCCGCCAGCGTCGAGTTGACATCCCCGACCACGATCACGAGATTGGGTTGGCGCGCGATGATCTCCGGTTCCAAAGCCAGCATCACGCGCGCGGTCTGTTCGGTATGGCTTGCCGAGCCAACGCCCAGGTCAACATCCGGTTTCGGCAAGCCGAGTTCCTCAAAAAAGATGTGCGACATTTTGTCGTCGTAATGTTGCCCGGTGTGAATCAACGCGAGATCAAAATTCGGATCGTCCTGGATCGCGCGCACTAAAGATGCGGCTTTCATAAAATTCGGACGCGCGCCGACGACCAACATTGCTTTTATCACGCTGTTCGCCCCTTGTGCTGTTTGGTCAACACGCGATCAAAAAAATTTTCCAATTGCTGAATCGTGTTATCCCAGGAATAACATTCCAACGCGACCTGGCGCGCGCACGCGCCCAAGCGCGCGCGCAGATCAGCATCCGATAGCACGCACGCGAGCATCTCCGCCAGCGCGTCCGCGTCCGCCGGCGGCACACGCATACCGGTAACCGCGTGCTCAATGACATCGTGAATCGGCGACCAGGACGCGACAATCGGACAGCCCGCCGCCATATATTCAAAAATCTTGAGCGGCGATCCAACAATGTCCGATTTAAGATAGGGAAACGGAATCACCGCGACATCGGTAATCGCAAGAATATCCGCAACCGCGCGATTTTCCAAGCGTCCCAGGAAGCGAACCGCGTTGCCCCAACCCGCGCGTTCGACGCGCTGTTCCGCTTCGCCGCGCCCGCCGCCCGCGCCGACCAGGAGCAGTTGAACATCGGGAATTTTTTTCTGCACATGCGCGAAACTATCGAGCAAGAGATTGATGCCATGCCAGGGTTGAAATGTGCCGACAAATGTGATCGTCGGTCGCGGCGCGATCCCAAATTTTTCGCGAATTGAAATTTGATCTTTCGGCGCGGCAAACAATTCCGTGTCCGCGCCATTCAAAATCACTTCGATCTTGTTTGGATCGATCCGCATTTCCGTGACCAAATTTTGCTTGAGCATTGGCGCGACACAAACAATGCCGGTCGCCGCGGCAAACGTGCGGCGAACCACTTGCAACGAAGCCGCGCGTTGCACCGCCGACATCTTGACGCCCAAGACCTCGATCTCTTTTGGCACATCGCCATTTACTTCGAGAATGTGCGGAATGTTCAATCGGCGCGCGGTGAGCGCGCCGGCAAAACCCATAAAACCAAATCGCTCGAAAATCAAATCGCAATGCGCTAACCCTTGCTCCGCCGCGTCGGAAAAGCGCAGACTTTCAAACAGATTGAAATAGGGTAAATGCAATTCGGATTGAACGCGCCGCAACGGTCGCTCAATCAAACGAAACAACAGATGCGCGCTGTAGGTGTATCGCGTCGGTTGCCATTCGGGTTGATTCAGATCATCCGACCAAACCGGTTTTTTTGCGCGCGGTAGAAAAGTTCGAACCGCGTGTCCGCGTTTTTGCAAGCCAGTGATCACGGCTTGGACATGCAACTGCGCGCCCGAAACCACATCCAAATCTGGCACGCCTTCTTGCATCAGATAACCGATTTTCATAACTGCGCTAGTCTCGCTTTTTCAAGGGCAATGGCTAATTGATGCTTGGTCTGTTCGATATCAAATTTTTCGCATGCCCGCGCGCGCATTTTTCCGCGTTGCTGAATTTTTTCCGCGGACGGCAGAGCGCAGAACGCGACGATCTTTTCGCGCAGATCGCGATCGGTAATGAACAACTGCTCCGCCGGCAACACTTCGTCCGCGCCGTCCCAGAAATGCGCGAGGCAATAACAGCCGGTCGCGAGCGCTTCTAACAACGCGACTTGTTGCCCTTCCCAATAGCTATTCGAAATAAAAATATCTATGCTTTGCAGAAAACTTGCCGGATCGGAGACGGGTCCGACAAACGTAACCTGGGATTCCAATTCGAGCTGGCGCACTGCGCGTTGCATCGCCAAATAGTAGCGTTCCGGTTCCGCGCCCTGATCGGCTGATCCAGCGATGCGGAGCGCGAGCGGCGCGCCCGCGCGTTTGAGTTCGTACAGCGTCAGGATCATTTCATAGACGCGTTTGATCGGAACGAGATTACACAGCATCCCGATCACCTGCGCGTCAGCGCGTTCCGATTTTGAAAATTTATCCAGCGCGACGCCGTTATAGACGACCGTCGTTTTTTCCGCCATCGCCGGATACAATTCACAAAAACGCCGGTGCATTGCTTGGCTGACCAAAATCACGCGCGCGACGACATTCCAATTAATGCGCGGCGCGAAATCAATCAACTCGTACGAATGGAGTCGCGTGATGATGCGCGCCCGGGTGTTGAGTCGGCTCGCCAGCACCAGCAAAGGACCTGCCCATTCAAAAAAAACAACATCGTTATCGGCAAGAAACCGCGTCAGCGCGCGCGCGCGTCGCCATTGGTTCACGCGCCCTTTTGCGAACGGCAGATTCCATTCTTGAAACGCGAACACTTGAACCTGGTAGCGCGTTTGCCAATCCGCCAACAGTTCGCGAATAAAGCCCCAAGGTCCGTCAACGACCACGCCCAATTTCATGCGCGGGATGCTCCGGTGAATTCAAATTCTTGGATCGCGGTTACGACGCGCGCGAGATCGGCTTCGGTCATATCGTTGTAGAACGGCAGACGCAGTAAGCGATCACTCACATCTTCGGTTACCGGGCAATCGCCCGGCTTGCCGCCGAATTGCGCGCCCATATCGGACAGATGGAGCGGCAAATAGTGAAACACGCTCAAAATTTGTTGCGCCTTGAGATGCGCGATCAATGCTTGGCGATATTCCAACGCCGGCAACAACCAATAAAACATATGGTATGATTGCTCGCAATGCGCGGGAACGATCGGCATCCGCACCTGGTTGGCTTCCGCCCACGGGTCGAGTTGGGCGCGATAAAATTCCCAGATCATTTTGCGCTTGGCTTGAATTTCCGCGCGCGCTTCGAGTTGCGCGTACAAAAACGCCGCCAACAAATCGGAGGGGAGATAACTCGATCCAACATCCACCCAGGTGTACTTGTCCACTTGCCCGCGAAAAAACCGACTGCGGTTCGTGCCTTTTTCGCGAATGATCTCGGCGCGTTCGATCAAACTTGGATCGTTGACGATGAGCGCGCCGCCTTCGCCGCAGGTAAAATTTTTTGTCTCGTGAAAACTTTGCGTTGCGAGCGCGCTGAACGATCCCAGGAATTGTCCTTTGTATTTGGCGAACAATCCGTGTGCGTTGTCTTCGACAATCGGAAGGTGATGCCGCGTTGCAATCGCGCCGATCGCGTCCATCTCGCAACCGACGCCGGCGTAATGCACAACGACAATCGCTTTGGTGCGCTTGGTAATCAACCGTTCCAACCGGGTTTCGTCAAGATTCAAGGTGTCGGGTCGCACATCCGCGAAAACCGGGTGCGCGCCGCGCAGGACGAACGCGTTAACACTGCTAACAAACGTGAAGGAGGGCACGATCACTTCGTCGCCCGGCTGAATGTTCAACAGCACGGCGCACATTTCGAGCGCGTCGGTGCATGAGGTCGTCAAAAAAACTTTGGGCACGCCGAGCGCGTGTTCGAGGTAGGCGTGACATTTTTTCGTGAACGCGCCATCGCCCGAAGCATGCCCGCTTTGAATCGCTTGCGCGATATAGTACAATTCTTTGCCGACAATCGCCGGGCGGTTAAACGGAATGTTATACATGAGGATTGAATACTCCTTCAGCCATTGTCACTCAGCGCGACGCGATCAATGCGCGCAAAAAAATCGCCAACACTCCTCGATTCATCAAGTACCGCGGATCACTCGCAATCGCCGCGACCACACGCCGCGGCACGCGCGCGTACTCGCCTATTCGATATTTTTCAAACGCGCCGTCAATCAAAAAGAACCCTTTGAATTTTCGCATCCACCACCAACCGCCAATGCGCTTTAACGCAGGTTCGAGATTGCCAAGCACCGTCTGGGTCGCCGCCGCGCCAAATTCCATTTCGTAACTCGCGAGGCGAAACCCGAGCAGATGCGCGAACTCGGCATCGAGGCGCGCACCGCGCGCGCGCGCCTGCTCGAAATCCGCGCGCCCGGCTTGCACGCGATCCCAGATCATTGCGCGCATCCCCTTGATTAAATAGCCGCGCGCGACTGCCCACTCGAATTGAGCGGCGACGCCCGCCATTTCGCCCGGCAATTGATCCACCACCTGGCGCAAAATTTGCGCGTGATCCGCGCTCGCATCGGCGACACTGTGCCAAACTAATTCGTTGATCAAATCGCAAGGTTCGCCGACGAGCAGATTGGGATTCCACCGCGCGGCGCGCCGCACCAGGTCTTGCCCCAAACTGGTTTCGTTTTGCAGGAACGCGGCAAACGCCCAGGCGAGCGAATGATTCGCGAACGCGCGCGCGCGCACGGCGCGCGTCTCGCCAGGACAACGCGGATCCGCAAACGTGCGCTCCAACGGTTCGAGCGCAAAGCGCACACACTCGGCAAGCTTATGGATCACACGCTTGGAATGATATTTGCGATAGTTGAGCGCGCGATTGATCCCGGCAAACGCGCACCCGGCTAAAGCCAGCCGACAAAAGAAATCGAGATCGTCGCCGTAAAAACGATAGCGTTCATCGAACAGATCGACGCGGAACGCCCACTCGCGCCGGACGATCAGATCACTCGGCGCGAACGGAAAGCCCAGCACGAGATCGGACAAGGTTACGCTACGGGGCGGTCGCCACAATTCACGCACGGTTTCGGCGGAATAGTTCAGCTCAAAGCGCGCGTTGTACGACGCGCCGATTTCGGAATGACGCGCGAGAAACGCGGCGTGCTGTTCCAATTTTTCGGGATGCCAGCGATCATCCGCATCGAGAAACGCGATCGCTTCGCCGCGCGCGGCGCGCATCCCGGTATTGCGCGCCGCCGTCGCGCCGCGATTTTCCTGCTCGATAAATTTGATCCGCGCATCGTGAAATTGTTTGACCACCGCGCCGGGATCGTCGGTCGAGCCGTCGTTGACGATCACGATTTCAAAATCGCGATACGTTTGCGCGAGCACGCTCTGAAGCGTTTCGGCTAAAAACGCGGCGTGATTGTACACCGGAATGATGACGCTAAATTGTGGTGAGGTCATTGTGAGTTATCGCGGATCGCGCGCAAAGCGAAATAAATCGCGGGGCGTTCACCCTGCCGATTGATTGCGCCGAAATTCATTTGGCAAAAACACCGGCGCGCGTTCCGCAGAACAATCCGCGTTCCCAGAAGGTCATGGCGCGCTCTAATCGATCGTAAAAATGTGACAAATCCGAAGCGGTAACATCAACCCCTAATTCGTAACCGCCTTCGAGTAAAGGCAAAGATACCGCAAATTCTACGCGGCAATGCTCACCGGCGCTAAAGTCTGGGGTCTGAATTCCCATCCAACGCGTCGTGGTATTGTATACCATTTGTCCATTCGGCGTGCGGATCGTGAAAGCGAATATCGGTTGTTTAACATCTTTGTTGAAGCGGACATTCATCATCACGCGTGCAAGGGCGTTAGTCGGCAATACAGTTACGGGTTGACCCTGCACATCCAGCAAACTGACGTTTTCCACTTCAGCATCAAAAGTCATCACCCGTTGCGACAAGGCATCTTCCGCCGGCACGTCTACCTGCTTCTCGCGTGCGGCATTGCGTAGCGCATCGGAATAGGCAATCACGGCTTCCGCCGAACTGCCTTGAAAGATCGCCTCACCACGATACATCACCAGCCCACAATTGCATACGCGCCGAATGGCTTCAAAATTATGTGAGACAAAAATCAGCGAAGTTCCTTTTGCGCGCAGTTCATCCATCCGCGCGTAGCACTTCATCTGAAAAGCATAGTCGCCTACCGCCAGAACCTCGTCCACCATCAAGACCTGGGGATCAACATGCGCCGCAACGGCAAAGCCGAGACGCGCGTACATACCCGAGGAGTAGCGCTTGACTGGCGTGTCCAGATATTCACCAATGCCGGCGAAATCAACAATCTGGTCAAACCGCGTCCTGATCTCGGACTTTGACATTCCCAGGATCGCGCCGTTCAGAAAAATATTTTCGCGCCCGGTCAAATCCTGATGAAACCCGGCGCCCAACTCAATCAGCGCAGAAAACCGCCCATTGATTTTCAGTTCGCCACTTGTGGGGCGTATGACTTGAGATAAAAGTTTC